>NZ_JBHSBI010000008.1:0-379825 GCF_042650645.1 Nonomuraea purpurea | reverse complement strand
GAGTACCCCGAAGGGCCTTTCCGCTCGACTTGCATGTGTTAAGCACGCCGCCAGCGTTCGTCCTGAGCCAGGATCAAACTCTCCAAACAATGCTTTTGGAAAAGCTGTCCAAGCAATCCGTCAAATCAATGACAGGGTTTTGCATGTAAATCATGCACTGGCTTTTAGCACACTGTTGAGTTCTCAAGAAACGGACGCGTACAACCCCGCCAGAATCCCTTTCGGACCCTAGCGGTGAGGGCGCTCACATTTCATTTCCTTCAGTCTACCAGATTTGGGTGTTTCTTGTCAAACCGCCCGTTCCGGTAGCTTCCGGACCTGCCTCTCCTCGAGGCAACCCTGCTAACTTACTCGAACTTTCAGCCTTTGTCCAACCACGTGGTAGGACCAGCCCGAAAGTTCGGGATCGATCAGAGGGGTGCCAGGGCGATCAAGCCCTGCGTTGAAAACTGTAGCAGCCTCAACGGCGTCGAAGGTCCATCTTCGGTAACGAATGGACCTTCCCCGCGTGCGTACGTTCAAACCCCGAGCCCGGAGAGCTGAGCCTCAAGGCGCGCGATGTCCGCGGACGCCTGCTCGGCCCTGGCCCTGACCTTGGCCACCACGTCTTCCGGCGCCTTGGCCATGAACTGCTCGTTGCCCAGCTTGGCCCACACCTGCGCGGCCTCCTTGCGTGCCACGGCCAGGTCCTTCTCCAGCCGTTTGCGCTCGGCCACGACGTCGATGGCGCCCGCGGTGTCGATCTCCACGCTCACCTGGCCCACGCTGAGGCGCGCTGTGGCGCTGAACGACTCGGGCGGCTCCGTGAGGCGCAGCAGCGCCCGGATCGCGGCTTCCTGATCGGCCAGCGGCGTGCCGGCGAGCCCCAGGCGGGCGGCCACCTTCTGACCGGGCTTGAGCCCTTGGTCGGAGCGGAACCGCCGGACCTCCGTCACCAGCTCCTGCAACGCCCCGATCTCGGCCTCGGCCGCCGCGTCGGCGTAGCGCGCGTCGGCCTCCGGCCAGGGGGCCACGACGACCGACTCGCCCCCGGTGACGGCCCGCCACAGCTCCTCGGTCACGAACGGCACCAGCGGATGCATCAGCCGCAGCAACGCGTCGAGCACGTGGCCGAGCACCATCCGGGTGTGCTCAAGCCCCTCACCCAGCTGGATCTTGGCCAGTTCGAGATACCAGTCGCAGACCTCGTCCCACGCGAAGTGGTAGAGCAGATCGGACGCCTTGGCGAACTCGTACTCCTCGAACGCGGCGTCCGTGGCCGTGATCACCGCCTGCAGCCGCGACAGGATCCAGCGGTCGGCCGCGGTCAGTTCGGCGCCTTCGAGGGATCCGATGGCGGCGCCGTTCATCAGCGCGAAGCGGGTGGCGTTCCAGATCTTGTTGCAGAAGTTGCGTGAGCCGGCCGCCCACTCCTCGCTCACCGCGACGTCAGCGCCGGGGTTGGCGCCGCGCAGCAGGGTGAAGCGGGTGGCGTCGGCGCCGAACCGCTCGACCCAGTCGAGCGGGTCGACCACGTTGCCGAACGACTTGGACATCTTCTTGCCGTACTGGTCGCGCACCATGCCGTGCAGCGCGACGACGCGGAACGGCGGCGCGCCGTCCATGGCGTACAGGCCGAACATCATCATCCTGGCCACCCAGAAGAACAGGATGTCGTATCCGGTCACCAGGACGGACGTCGGGTAGAAGCGCGCCAGCTCCGGTGTCTCCTCCGGCCATCCCATGGTCGAGAACGGCCACAGCGCCGAGGAGAACCAGGTGTCCAGAACGTCCGGGTCCTGGGTGTAACCGGCGGGCGGCTCCTCGTCGGGGCCCACGCAGACGACCTCGCCGCCCGGCCCGTACCAGACCGGGATGCGATGCCCCCACCAAAGCTGACGGGAGATGCACCAGTCGTGCATGTCGTCGACCCAGTCGAAGTAGCGCTTGGCCAGCTCAGGTGGGTGGACGCGGGTGCGGCCGTCGCGCACGGCGTCGCCGGCGGCCTTGGCCAGCGGCGAGACGTTCACGAACCACTGCAGCGACAACCTCGGCTCGACCACGGTCTTGCAGCGCGAGCAGTGGCCGACCGAATGCAGGTAGGGGCGCTTCTCCGCGACGATCCTGCCCTCCGCGCGCAGTGCGGCGACCACGGCGGGGCGGGCCTCGAAGCGGTCGAGCCCCTGGAAAGGGCCGTGCGCGGTGATCACACCGCGTTCGTCCATGACGGTCAGCGACGGCAGCGAATGACGTCGTCCGATCTCGAAGTCGTTGGGGTCGTGCGCGGGGGTGACCTTGACCGCGCCGGTGCCGAACGCCGGGTCGACGTGCTCGTCGGCGACCACGGGGATCATGCGCCCGGTGAGCGGCACCTCGACCATCGTGCCGATCAGGTGCGCGTAGCGTTCGTCGGCGGGGTGGACGGCCACGGCGGTGTCGCCGAGCATGGTCTCGGCGCGTGTGGTGGCCACCACGATCTCGTCGGAGTAGCGGATCGAGACCAGCTCGCCCTCGTCCTCGCTGTGCTCGACCTCGATGTCGGACAGGGCGGTCAGGCAGCGCGGGCACCAGTTGATGATGCGCTCGGCGCGGTAGATCAGCCCGTCGTCGAACAGCCGCTTGAAGATCGTCTGGACCGCCCTGGACAGGCCGGGGTCCATGGTGAAGCGCTCACGCGCCCAGTCGACGCCGTCGCCGAGCTTGCGCATCTGGCCGAGGATCCGGCCGCCGGACTCCTCCTTCCACTCCCAGACCCGCTCGACGAACGCCTCGCGCCCCAGGTCGTGCCGCGACAGGCTCTCTTTGGCCAGCTCACGTTCCACGACGTTCTGGGTGGCGATGCCGGCGTGGTCCATGCCGGGCAGCCAGAGCGTCTCAAGCCCGCGCATGCGGGCGCGGCGCGTCAGCGCGTCCTGGATGGAGTGGTCGAGTGCGTGCCCGATGTGCAGGACGCCGGTCACGTTGGGCGGCGGGAGGACGATGCTGTACGGCTCGCGCGAGCTGCCCGGGTCGGCGTGGAAGTAGCCTTCGGATACCCAGCGCTCGTAGCTTCGGGTCTCGACGTCGGCCGGTGTGTACTGGGTGGGCAGCTCTGGCGTTGTCACAGTGACCAATTCTAGGGAGGCGGGCAAGCGGAACGCCCCACGGTTCGCGGCCCCGCCGTCGCCAGGATCCTCTTGGACACCGAAAACGCCCCGCGACCTCCGTGGTCACAGGGCGCTCTGCGGGCCGTTGTTCAGGCCGACTTCTCCCGGGGCGTGCGCTGCTGCTTGGCGGCGAGCTGGTCACGCGGGACGAGCGTCGGGATCGCGTGCTCGATCACCGACTCGCGGGTGATGACCACGCGGGCGACGTCCTGCCTGGAGGGCACCTCGTACATGACGGACTGGAGCACCTCCTCCAGGATCGCGCGCAGCCCGCGGGCGCCGGTGCCGCGCAGGATGGCCTGGTCGGCGATGGCCTCAAGGGCGCCGTCGGTGAACTCCAGCTCCACGCCGTCGAGTTCGAGCAGCTTGCGGTACTGCTTGACCAGCGCGTTGCGCGGCTCGGTGAGGATCTGGATGAGCGCCTCGCGGTCGAGGTTGTGCACCGAGGTGATGACCGGCAGGCGGCCGACGAACTCGGGGATCATGCCGAACTTGAGCAGGTCTTCCGGCATCACGTCGCCGAAGATGTCGGCCGTGTCGACCTCTTCCTTCGAGCGGATGATGGCGTTGAAGCCGATGCCCTTCTTGCCGATGCGCGACTCGATGATCTTTTCGAGGCCGGCGAACGCGCCACCGCAGATGAACAGCACGTTCGTGGTGTCGATCTGGATGAACTCCTGGTGCGGGTGCTTGCGGCCGCCCTGCGGGGGCACCGAGGCCGTCGTGCCCTCCAGGATCTTCAGCAGCGCCTGCTGCACACCCTCGCCCGAGACGTCGCGCGTGATCGACGGGTTTTCGCTCTTGCGGGCGATCTTGTCGACCTCGTCGATGTAGATGATGCCGGTCTCGGCCTTCTTGACGTCGTAGTCGGCGGCCTGGATGAGCTTGAGGAGGATGTTCTCCACGTCCTCGCCGACGTAGCCGGCCTCGGTCAACGCGGTGGCGTCGGCGATGGCGAAGGGGACGTTGAGCATCTTCGCCAGGGTCTGCGCCAGCAGCGTCTTTCCCGAACCGGTGGGCCCGAGCAGCAGGATGTTGCTCTTGGCCAGTTCGAGGCCGTCGTCTCTGCCCCGGTCTCCGGACTGCACCCGCTTGTAGTGGTTGTATACCGCCACCGAGAGCGCCTTCTTCGCCTTGTCCTGACCGATGACGTAGGCGTCGAGGAACTCGTAGATCTCCCTCGGCTTGGGCAGGTTGTCCCACTTGAGCTCGGAGGACTCAGAGAGCTCCTCCTCGATGATCTCGTTGCAGAGATCGATGCACTCATCGCAGATGTAGACGCCTGGACCGGCAATGAGCTTCTTGACTTGCTTCTGGCTCTTCCCGCAGAAAGAGCACTTCAGCAGGTCTCCCCCGTCGCCGATGCGTGCCACCCCAGATACTCCTTTGCGTGGGACCGCCCTGCTCTCGCGAGCAGTTGTCTCCGGACATCCTCCGGACTTGGCCGAACCGCTCAGGTTTCGACGTTACCGTCTTCTGGGCCCTCAGTGAGCCCCCTAGCGGCGAGTCGCACCGGAACGTGCCCTATTGGGCAGCGCTCCGGTGCGTCACGTCTCGTCTAGGAAGCTACGGCCTGAGCCCGTTTCTTCCTGGACGGAATGATGTCATCGATCAGACCATACGCCTTTGCCTCGTCCGCGTTGAGAATTTTGTCGCGTTCGATGTCCCTGCGGACGTCGGCCGAGGGCTTGCCGGTGTGCCTGGCCACGATGTCCTCGAGCAGAGTGCGCATGCGAAGGATCTCGCGGGCCTGGATCTCGATGTCGCTGCCCTGGCCGCCGCCCTCGGTGGACGGCTGGTGGATCAGTACCCGGGCGTTGGGCAGCGCGAAACGCTTGCCCGGCGTGCCACCGGCCAGCAGCACGGCGGCCGCGGAGGCGGCCTGGCCCAGGCAGACGGTCTGGATCTCCGGCCGGACGAACTGCATCGTGTCGTAGATCGCCGTCATGGCCGTGAACGAGCCGCCGGGCGAGTTGATGTAGATGCTGATGTCACGGTCGGGGTCGAGCGACTCAAGCGTCAGCAGCTGCGCCATGACGTCGTTGGCCGACGCGTCGTCGATCTGCACTCCGAGGAAGATGATGCGGTCCTCGAAGAGCTTGGTGTACGGGTTCATGGTCTTCACCCCGTACGAGGTGCGCTCCGTGAACTCCGGAACAATGTAGCGGCTGTAGATATCCACTTCAGCTTCCTTAGGAGACGGGGCCCTGCGAGGGGACCTGTCGCGCACTGCGGACGACGAGGTCGATGAAGCCGTAGTCCTTGGCCTCCTCGGCAGTGAACCAGCGGTCGCGGTCGGAATCGGCCTCGATCTGCTCCAGCGGCTGCCCTGTGTGGAAGGCGATCCGCTCGGCCAGCGTCTTCTTCACGTAAAGCATCTGCTCGGCCTGGATGGCGATGTCGGCCGCGGTGCCGCCGATGCCGCCCGACGGCTGGTGCATCATGACCCTGGCGTGCGGCAGAGCGTAGCGCTTGCCCTTGGCCCCGGCGGTGAGCAGGAACTGCCCCATCGAGGCGGCCATGCCCATCACAACCGTCGACACGTCGTTCGGTACGTATTCCATCATGTCGTAAATCGCCATGCCCGCGCTCACCGAGCCCCCCGGCGAGTTGATGTAGAGCGAGATGTCGCGCTCGGGGTCGTCGGCGGCGAGCAGCAGCAGCTCGGCGCAGATGCGGTTGGCGATCTCGTCGTTGACCTCCTGCCCGAGCACGATGATCCGCTCGCGGAGCAGGCGCTGGTAAAGCTGGTCTTCAAGCCGGAAGGCGGAGCCGTTCTCACGGTCTCGAGACTCGGGCTGATAGAAGGTCGGCGGGCTGGTCACAGCGTCACCTTCCGATGCGTCGTAATCGATTGGCTTTGCTTGTGACCTTAACGCGCGCCGCCCATAGGTCATGCCCGGTCCCCGTGCTGTTCGCTGACGGCGCATGTTCGTAAAGGCACCTCTGCTGTTACCCTGCGCGACTTTTGCGGCAATCGTCCCCGGCTCAGGTGTGCTGCCGGAGCGGGCGCGCGTGACACGGCCACACGTCCCTGAACGCCCTCAGATGGCGAGCGGGCCCGGTGGACGCGTGGGAAGCCTCTCAGAAGGCCCTCAAGCGTCCTGGGCCGCTCTCGGGGCACGCACGGACCCTGGCAGACATAGCGGGCGGGACCGGCAAGGGCGACGGGCCGGCGAGCCCACCCGGTACCAACATGGTCCCCTTTTTGGCCCAAGAATGGCCAGAGCCCCCGAACGGATCGACCGGTTTCGGGGGCTCGGCTACGTCTGGGCGCGGGAGTTACGCCTCTTTCTTCTCCTCGTCGGCCGGGGCCTCGTCCTCGACGACCTCGCCGCCGTTGATCTCGCTGTAGATCGCCTTGAGGTCGACCTCGTTGCCCTCGGTGTCGACGACCTTGGCCGCGTCGCCCAGCACCGACTTGGCCTTGTCGCGCACGATCTCGACCATGGCCAGCGTCAGCTGGTCGTTGTCGGCCAGGTGCTTGGCCAGCTCGTTGGGCTGGACGCCCATCTCCATCGCGCGGCGGACCACGAAGTTGGTCAGCTCCTGCTCGGAGACGCCCAGCTCCTCGGACTTGACGATCTTGTCGAGCACGAAGCCGACCTTGAGCGCCTTGGCGGAGTTGCTCTCGAACTCGGCGAAGCGCTCCTCCTCCGTCGTCTGGTAGAGGCGGAAGAAGGCGTCGCGGCTCAGGCCGCTCTCGGCGACCTGGTGGTCGAGGTTGTGCTTGCGAGCGTCGACCTCGGTCTTGAGCGCGCTGTCGGGCAGCGGAATGTCGATCTGGTCGAGCAGGGCGTCGAGGGCCTTCTCACGGGCCTGGACGACCTGGTCGATGAGCTTGTTGCGGCGAGCCTGCTCGCGGATGCTGTTCTTGAGCTCGTCGAGCGTGTCGAACTCGCTGGCGAGCTGGGCGAACTCGTCGTCGAGCTCCGGCAGGACCTTCTCCTTGACCGACTTGACGTTGATGATCACGTCGGCTTCCTCGCCGGCGTTCTCGCCGCCGACCAGCTCGGTCTTGAAGCTCTTCTCCTCCTCCGCGGACATGCCCTCGAGCGCGGCGTCGAGGCCCTGCAGCACCGAGCCGGCGCCGACCTCGTAGGAGACCTCGTTGGCCTGCTGCTCCTCGATGTTCTCGCCGTCGATCTCGGCGCGCAGGTCCATGACGACGAAGTCGCCGTTGGCGGCCGGGCGCTCGACGCCGGTCAGGGTCGCGAAGCGCTGGCGCAGCGCGTCGAGCTGCGTGTCGACGTCCTCGTCGGAGACCTCGGCGGAGTCGACCGTGACTTCGGCGCCCTGGTAGTCGGGCAGCTCGAAGTTGGGCCGGATGTCGACCTCGGCGGTGAACTCGATCTGCTCACCGTCGTCGATCTTCGTGACCTCGATGTCGGGCTGGCTGACGGGGAACACGTCGACCTCGTCGACGGCCTGGCCGTACAGCTTGGGCACCGCGTCGTTGAGGGTCTCCTCCAGCACTACCGCCCGGCCGAAGCGCTGCTCGATGATGCGGGCCGGAACCTTGCCAGGCCGGAACCCGGGGACGCGCACCTGCTGCGCGACCTTCTTGTACGCCGCATCCATGCTCGGGCGCAGCTCGTCGAACGGCACCTCGACAGTGAGCTTGACCCGGGTCGGGCTGAGCTCCTCGACAGCGGTCTTCACGGAATGGTCTCCTTGATCAAGCTACGAGTGTTCGCGGGCGCGTCCAATCGGTACGGCTCGCGCGCCGCGCCCACATGTGCGGTGTTGGGCATGCTCCGCCACGGCGGGTTCCAACGCCGATGGCCAGTCTAGGGCAGATGCACACCCAACCACGACGCCAACGCCGTCACGACTCACCTGCGATCATCCGCGACTCGTCATCAGAACTCGTCCGCGATCGTCCTCAACAGCTCGATCGTCTCATCCGGGGTGGTACTCACGGCGCACAGACGCTCCATCACCTCGGTGTATCTGTCCACGTCCTCACGCTTGTCCAGGTAGAGCGCGCTGGCGAGCTGCTCCACGTACACCACGTCCGGCAGGTCGGTGTCGGGGAAGCGCAGGATGCTGAACGCGCCTCCCTCCGAGGGATGCCCGCCGAAGCTGAACGGCATGATCTGGATCGTGATGTTCGGCTGGCGCATGAGGTCGATGAGATGCTCGATCTGGGCCCGCATCACCTCGACGCCGCCGATGGGCCGCCGCAGGGCGGCCTCGTCGATCACGGCCCAGAAGATGGGCCCGTCAGGCCTGTCCAACATCCGCTGGCGCTCCAGCCGGAGATCGACCCTTCTGGCGATCTCCTCTGCTCCGATGCCCGCCGATCCGGCGGTCACCACAGCCCTTGCGTACTCCTTGGTCTGCAACAGTCCCGGCACGAACTGGACTTCATAGGTCCTGATCCTGGCGGCGGCCTCTTCAAGGCCGACGTACGCCTGGAACCACGTGGGCAGGACATCGTTGAACCGGTGCCACCAGCCCGGCTCGTTGGCGGTGGCGACCAGGTCGAGCACGGCGGAACGGGCCTGCTGGTCCACGACCCCGTACAGAGTCAGCAGATCCGCCACGTCGCGCTCTTTGAACCCCACTCGGCCCAGCTCCATGCGGCTGATCTTGGATTCGGAGCCCCGGATGAGGTGGCCCGCCTCCTCACGAGTGACGTTCTTTGCTTCCCTGAGCTTGCGCAGTTGGGAGCCCAGGAGGATGCGCAGCGCCGTCGGTCCGGAACCCGGCTGGTTCTGCGTCACTTTGCCTCCTATCAAGGTCCGCACACACAGTGACACCACATTGCCGGGTATGACAAGGTCTCAACCTCGTGTCCGATTCGGATACCTATGCCCTAAACGCCGCTTGCTGTTGCACAAGGCACCTGCACGTGCATTTGGGTCTTGCAGCAGCCGCGATCGTGACCCATGATGGCTTAGTGCATATTGGGCCAAACATGCACTAACCAAGGTTGAACGGGGAGGTATCGGCAGCATGGTGGAGGATCCTCTGGCCACTGCCGATTGCCTGCAGATCACCCGCGAAGTGGGCTTCGACCACCTGCTCATGGGGGGCGGCAAGCCGTACACGACCGCGTGCCCGTTGCCCTTCCAGGCCGACTCGGTGAAGACCGCCAGGGACGTGACCCGCTCCACGCTGCGGCGCTGGGGACTGCACGACCTGAGCGACGACGCCGCGCTCGTGGTGTCGGAGCTGGTGACGAACGCCGTGCGCTACGCCATGTACGCGGCCGGGCGGCGGGAGATCGAGCTGCTGCTGATGCGGGTCGCGCCGCACGTGCTGCTGGCCGTGGCCGACCCGAGCGACGAGGTGCCGCGGCGCAAGGAGCCCGACTTCATCTCCGAGAACGGGCGCGGCCTCTACATCGTCGAAACCTACAGCCAGTGCTGGGGCTGGGACCCGCTGGCCCGCGGCGGCAAGGCCGTCTGGGCGCTCTTCCACGCCGACGCGTGACCCGTCCATAACCTTGCGCGCCGACGCGTGACACGTCCAGGACCTGCTGCTTTCAGCGGCCTGCCGCCGCTCAAAACCCCCATCCCGTACGGCTCCGCCGTGGCCGGCCGCCACCCGCCGCACTTCGCCTGAGGACCTTCCAGGAAGACGCCCGCTGAACCCTTCAGTGGCGGGCCGCCGCTACGCGCGCCCCGTGGGCCGTCTCCGTGGTTCCAAATCGTTACCGGAATCCGCACGCCCATCTTCGTGACCAGAATGCTAATTTGGTCATCAGTCAATGGTCATCGGTCAACAGTCACGAGGGAGGTGGGCGTGCGGAGCGGTCAGGACGGGCGGGCCGACCGGATTCTCGACGCGGCCAAGGAACTGCTGCTGCGCTGGGGGTACCGGCGGGTCACGATCGACGAGATCGCCAAGCGGGCCGAGGTCGGCAAGGGGACCATCTACCTGCATTGGCGCACACGAGAGCAGTTGTTCTTCGCGGTGGCCGCCAGGGAGGCGGTCGCGATGTTCGACGCGGTCGTGACGGCGATGCGGGACGATCCCGGCGAGATCGCCCTGCATCGGTACATGCGCAGGTTCTTCATGGAAGCCATGGGGCGGCCGGTGCTGCGGGCGGTCTTCACCAGGGATGTGGAGACGCTCGACAAGTTCCTCTCCAGCCCGGCCAGGAAGCCCCTGGAGGGGGCCAAGCTGCTCGCCTCGCGCGAATACCTGGGCGTGCTGGCCGAACACGGGCTGCTGCGCCCGGGGCTGCGGCCCGAGGACCTGGACTACTCGCTGCCGGCGATCGTGTTCGGGTTCTTCGGGATCGAGCCGCTGCTGCCCGCCGAGGTCACGCTCGACCTGGCGGAGAAGGCGGAACACCTCGCCGACACGCTGCGCAGGACGTTCGAACCCGCCGGCCCGCCCTCCTGCGAGCCCGCGACCGGGCGGGTGATCGAGATCTTCGAGGGGCTCTCCCGTGACTTCCGGAATGCCGCTTATGGAGGCGATGACGATGGGGCATGACATCGGCGGGCTGCACCACGTGGGACACCTCGTGCACGACATGGGGCAGGCGCTTGAGCGGTATCGGCGGCTGGGGTTCGCGCTCCCGGATCCGGCGTACCCGGTGCTGGGCGAGCCCCCCGAGCCGTTCGGGGTGGGCAACACGCACGCCTACCTCGCCGACGGGTTCATCGAGTTGGTCAGCGTCGCGGGGGCGTCCGGACGGGTGCCCGACGACGTTCGGCTGATTCCGCTGCACGCTCCGGCGGAGCGGCTGCCCGCGCTCAAGGCGGCAGTCAGCCGCGCCGCGGCGAACCTGGACGACTGCCTGCGGCGCTTCGAGGGCGTGCACATCCTCATGTTCGACTCGGCGAACATCGACGCGGCCGCGGCGCGGCTGACGGAGAGCGGGGTCGGGCACGGCGGGGTGCTCGACACCCAGCGGCCGGTCGAGACGGAGGACGAGCTGCGGATGGAGCCCGCCCGGCTCCTGGAGATCGACGGCGTGGAGGTCGGCCGCGTGCCGGAGGGGCGGGTGGGGGCTGGCCTCCAACGCCACCGCCTTCAGCGTCGAGCATCCCAACGGGGCGGTCGGGCTGGTCGAGTGCGTGCTGTGCGTCGCCGACGCCGACCTGGACGACGTCGAGCGGCGCTACGCGCTCTACCTCGGCCGTACGGCGGACCGGGACGCGCGGAACGGGCTCGTACGGACGTTCCCGCTCGATGGGGACGCGAAGGTCACGCTGGCCGCCGCGTCGGGGCTGGATGGGCTGCTTCCCGGTGAGGTTCCTGGGGGATTGCCGGGATTCGTGGCGTACGCGGTGGGTGTGCGGGATGTCGCGGCGACCGAGCGGCTCCTGCGCGGGAACGGGATTCCCTTGGGCAGGACGTCGTCGGGGGAGGTCTTCGTACCCGCGCGGGAGGCGTTCGGCGTGGCGATCATCTTCCGCCAGACGGCGGGCTGACCGAACGTAAGCAGGGCCAGGAGCACAAGAGCCGCAGGCGTCTGGGCCCGCCGGGAAGGGCCTGGCGGGCCGTTATTCGCCGGTTACGCCGTCGATGCGCTCGCGTAGCAAGTCCGCGTGGCCGTTGTGCCGGGCGTACTCCTCGATCATGTGGACGAGGATCCAGCGGTGCGTGCACTCCTGGCCGTTGCGGTCGCCGACGGCGTCCAGCGGTTTGGCGGCCGAGATGGCGCGGGCGAGTTCGATCTCGGCCTGCCAGGTCGCGAAGGCCTCCTCGACCGAGGCGGTGTCGACGTCCTTGAAGTCGGCGTCGTTGTCGACGTCCTTGTTCCACAGCTTGGGAAGGTCCTCGCCGTTCAGGACGCGGCGGAACCAGGAGCGTTCGACGTGCGCCATGTGCCTGACGAGGCCGAGCAGCGACAGGGTCGAGGGCGGCGCGGAACGCAGGCGCAACTCCTCGTCCGACAGGCCGGCGCACTTGACGGCGAGGGTGCCGCGATGCCATTCGAGCCAGTTGTTCAGAATGGTCAGCTCGTCGCCGATCAGTGGCGGGGGGATGCGGCTATCGATCACGAGGCCCGACCTTACCGTGGTTTATGCGGTGTTTGTCCTGTAAGAGGCGGTAGACAGCCTCCCGTACCGTGTCGTCCCGGACGTTGACCACGAACTCGTCGGGAGTGTCGCCGCACAGGAGCCTCAGTTGCGAGGATTCGTCCAGGAGAGACCCGATCAGGGCTCTCTGGGGCGTCAGACGGCGAGGACGCCCGCCGCCGTCGGCCAGGCAACCATGCCGTCCCCAGTAGACGGCGGCGTCGCGGCGTACCCCCGACTCCAGCGCGATCGGGTGGGCGAGCGGCTCGCGGCGGTAGTTGGGCTCGGTCAGATCCAGGGCGGCGAGCTGGCGCTCATCGAGCCAGAGGGCGAACAACCGGGACGTCTCGCCGGGCGTGTCGATCGGCGCCGCCGGCACGTACCCCCACTTGCTGACGTGGGCGGACACGCCCGGCGCGACGTCCCGAACGCGAGCCAGCGTCATGGGGACGAGCGGACGTACCCCATGGTCGGTGAACTTCCGCAGGAGCTGACTGGGTGCGGCGTTGGAGCCCACGGCGACGACCAGGTGGCGGCCTTCCAGCGGCGCGCCTCCATGACGCGCCAGAAGCTCGGCCACCGTCTCGGGCCCGGCCCGCCATTCGTCCACCGGGCGGCCCGGGGCGGCCCGCAACGGCACATACGCGGCGTCGGCCAGCACGCCGGAGGTCTCCGGGACACGGCCGGGATAGGTCAGGGGCTGGGAGATGGGGTCGTCCTCGAACAGCGCCACGGCTCCAGCATCCCCCCAGCACAGGGCCTGAGCCTTCATCGGCGTGTGACCAGCGCCCGGACGCCCTCCCTGCGCCCCCAGGCGATCACCGCGGACAGTACGAGCAGCGCCAGCGGCAAGACCACGCCGCCCCCGGTCACGAACGCCTCGGTCAGCGTCGCGCCCACCATCAGCCCGGCCAGCCCCAACCCCGCCGCCCCGGCCAGTCGCGGAATCAGCAGCCCGGCGACGCCCGCCGCTTCCAGCGCGCCGATCAGATAGCGGAACCAGTCACCCCAGCCGATCTCCTCGAACGTGGAGGCGGCCGGCTCGGCACCGGTGAACTTGGCCACGGCCGACATCAGGAAAAAGCCGGCGACGATGACCTGCAGGGCCCAGAGGGCGATGTTCGTGATCGTGCGCCTGGGGGTGGGGTGCGGTGTGATGGTCAACGTCTTCTGCCTTCCCTGCGACTGAGCTTCCGCCCACGACGCTAGGGTTCGCGGCCTCCACGGAGAATCGGGCTGGCTACCCGGGAAGGGTGTACTTAGGTGCACCCTTCCCCTGATGGTCACGCGTGCATCGCCCAACAGCCACAGTCGACCAGCCGGACGAGCAGCGGGCCCCTTCCGTTTCGGAAGGGGCCTTTGAGCTGGTCGGGGCGACAGGATTTGAACCTGCGACTTCTTGCTCCCAAAGCAAGCGCGCTGCCAAGCTGCGCCACGCCCCGTATCGCCGATTGCGCATGCGCTCCGGGACTCCGGTACGCTTACGCCCTGACGACCGGATGAAGTCTAGACCAGAGTTCGACCGGTTCGCGCGGACGTAGCTCAATGGTAGAGCCCTAGTCTTCCAAACTAGCTACGCGGGTTCGATTCCCGTCGTCCGCTCCAAAGCCGAAAGGCCAGGTCAGCCCTATGAG
Organism: Nonomuraea purpurea; assembly: GCF_042650645.1. Lineage (NCBI taxonomy): Bacteria > Bacillati > Actinomycetota > Actinomycetes > Streptosporangiales > Streptosporangiaceae > Nonomuraea > Nonomuraea purpurea. The sequence continues at coordinate 366,079 of NZ_JBHSBI010000008.1, read as the reverse complement.
GCGGCCTGGCCTTCGTGATCTCCGCTACTTCCTCTTGGTCTTCCGTGCCCGATGCCTTCCTGGTTCGGCGTACGGCCAACGCCGACGACCGGCCCCGGCCGCTCCGGGGCCTTGATCAGTTGGGGGGGTCCGCAGCATGCTGTGTGGCTTGCGTTCCGCCCTGGCGGAGGCGATGAATGCGCGGGAACGGGCGTTCCAGCGCGGACCCGGTGGCCCCGCCGCTCCGCGGGCGTCGCGCGCCGGTCCGGCTGTCGCGTGTCACCAGGTCAGCTGAATCCGCACAACCTGTTGAACTCCGTGATGTCTGTGTTGATGTCCGCGATCACCTGGTTGGGATCGGCCATGACCATGCCCGTCAAGCGGAAGTTCAGTTCCTGGAACTCGCGGGCCAGCCGAGTGATCTTCGGCCCCACCACTCCTTGCGCGTTGAGACCCGCGCCCATCAGGTCGCTGTACGTCTGCTGAGCCGCGGCCGCCTGGCTGCTGCGCGTGGTCCCGGCGTTCCGGGAGTATGCGGTCAGCGCCGCCGTCGCCTCGTCGCAGCCGTCGGGCCGGACCGCCGACAGCGATGCGGAGGAAACCGGGGCCTCTCGCGTGGAGCTTGGCGTTTGGGGTTCGGGCGTATCGGACTCAGGCGATGGAGTCGGGGTCGACGGCGCGGACCGGGTGGTGACCGAATCTGGTGACGATGACCGCGGGGCCGAACTGGGGACCACCGTGTCGGGCTGCGGCTGGGGCGGGGGCTGCGGAGGCGGGGTCGGCGGCGCCAGGTAGGCGATCAACGCGATCACGGCGGCGACCGCACCCGCCAGAGCGCTCACTGCCGGCCAGTTCAGGCGCAAGCCCGCACCTCCACCCGCCCCCGGCGGCCGCGCTGAGACGTTCTCCGTCATGCCCTCATCGTGGCCGAGCCGCCGAGTCCGGTCCAGAACGCCTCCTGCTGATCTTCCAGAACAGAACTCGCCCATAAGGCGGTGAAGCGACGCCGGCGGCCGGCAGGGTTCTGCAGGAACAACGGCGACGCCCTCTAAAGCCGAAGCTCCCCAACCACGGCAGCTTCCACCGGGTCCATTCGCCTGGACCTTGAGGGCGAAGCCTCCGGCGAGGGCGTGTGTCAAGGCGGGACGCGTGCAGGCAGGGCCGGGCAGGCGGATCATCACACGGAGACCCCGGGGTTCGCTCGGGAGACTTCGTTCACGTGATGGACCTGGAGTATCACTGGTAACTTTGCTCCCATTCCACGTAATTCGGAAGGGTAAAACGTGACTGAGCTGAGCCGTCGGCAATTCCTTGTGGCCGGTGGCGCTGCCCTCGTCGCGACCGCGTCGGCTGCCGAGCCTGCGCAGGCCACGGGCCTGGCTGCCATGACGATCACCGGCACCGCGGTATCCACGCTGAAGAGCTTCGACAGCGCGATGACCACGTTCATGACCGAGCGCGGTATCACCAACGGCCAGCTTGCCGTCGCCCGCGGCGGCAAGCTGATGCTCGCCCGCGGCTACACCAGCGGTGGCTCCGTCACGACGCAACCCACCTCGCTGTTCCGCATCGCCAGCGTGAGCAAGCACATCACCGCGACCGCGATCATGCGGCTCGTCCAGGAGGGCAAGCTCAGCCTGGGCGCGAACGTCGCCTCGCTGCTCGGTCTCCCGACCACCGCCGACCCGCGACTGGCGAACGTCACGATCTGGCGGCTGCTCCAGCACACCGGCGGCTGGAACAAGGACATCTCCGGCGACCCGGTGTTCAAGGACGCGACCATCTCCAAGGCGCTCGGCGACACACTGCCTGTCAGCCAGGAGAGCATCATCACCTACGTCACCGGCCGCAAGCTGGACTTCGCCCCCGGCAGCTCGGTGGCCTACAGCAATTTCGGCTACCTGCTGCTCGGGAAGGTCATCGAGAAGATCAGCGGCATGCCGTACGCGACCTACGTGCAGAGCAAGCTTTTCTCGCCGCTCGGCATCGACAGGATGCGGCTGGGCCAGACACTCACCCGCGCCGCCGGCGAGGTCACCTACGACTCCAGCAGCACGGGTACGAATGTGATGGACACCTCAGGCGACACGGTGAAGTATCCCTATGGCGGGTTCAACCTGGAGAACATGGCCGCGAACGGCGGCTGGATCGCCTCAGCCGTCGACCTGGTCAGGTTCGAGCTGATCTTTGACAAGCCGAGCGTGGGCATCCTGAACGCCACCTCCATCGGCCGGATGTTCGCCGTCCCCGAGACCGGTGTGAACGCCAACGGCTGGTATTACGGCGCCGGCTGGCAGGTGCGCCCGGTGAGCGGCGGCAAGCTCAACACCTGGCACACGGGAGGCCTGCCCGGCACGTACACGCTCGTGGTGCGCCGCTCCGACGGGATCACCTTCGCCGCGCTCTTCAACCGGAGGCAGGAGGGCGGCGCGCCCAGTTTCTCGAGCATCGACCCACTTCTCAACCAGGCCGCGAGCTCGGTCACGGCATGGCCGATCGCCGACCGGTTCTCCGCCTACTTCTAGTCCCCCCTGCCGGGTCGACCGGCCCGGCCAAGTCAGTCGAGTTCCTCTGGAGTTTCCCTCTTGCGCACCACCGCACGTGCCCTGGCCATCGCCGCCGTCGCCGTCGCCGCTTCCGGGTCGCTGCTGACCGCCTCTCCCGCACTCGCCGTCCCGACCCCCACGCCCAGTGCCTCGCCCAGCGCCTCGCCGAAGCAGGACCTCGGGCTGCTCGCCCCGGCCAAGGCCTCTGTCTCGCACCCTGCGGTAAAGCAGAAGTACGGCATGTGGTGCGCCCCCGCCACGATGAGCGCCATCCTGCGGACCTACGGCTACAGCCGCACCCAGGAGCAGTTGGCCAAGCAGATGGTGACCGACGACAAGAAGGGCACGCCGAGCAAGAACATCCGGCTGGTCTTCAACTCCTACGTCAACGACAAGGGCCTCACCATGGCCTGGGGCAAGACCAAGGACCCCGGGGCCCTGCTGAACAACATCGCTTATGACGTGGGCGTGCTGAAGCGGGCGACCGCCATCATCGTGGACGCCGACCTCATGCCGTACACAAACGGGGCGGGCGCGCCGAACATCCACATGGTCACCGTGCGCGGGTACGACAAAGCCAAGCGCACGGTCACCGTGTGGGATCCGGCCAACAACCGCACCAACGGCAACCACACGGTCTCGGTGAAGACGCTGAGCAAGGCGGCCGACCCGATCGGCTATCTCGACATCAGCAGGTAGACGGCCCAGGAGTGATCAAAAGCATGGGGCGCAACGATTGGCCGTCGTTGCGCCCTTTGCGTTCTACGCAATGCCGCTGACCTGCGGTTACGGGAGCCCTCGCCGACGCGGGCGGATGCGCCGATCTCCTGATTCGTAAGCTGGACGGCGATGCGTGCGCGACCGATCTCCCATGACGTCCTCGTCGAGGAACTGACCGAGCGGATCTCCGGGCGCCCGCCGGACGGCTGGGTCCGGGTGGCGGTGGACGGCGCGCCGGCCGCGCGCCCCGAGGCGCTGGCGGACGACCTGGTAGCCCCGCTCAGGCTGCGCGGGCGACCCGTGCTCCGGGTGTCGGCGGGCGACTATCTGCGGCCGGCGTCCCTGCGGCTGGAGCACGGCAGAACCGACCCCGACGCCTTCTACGAGGACTGGCTGGACGTGCGGGCGCTGCGCAGGGAGGTGCTGGAGCCGCTGGAGGCGGGCGGTTCTGGGCAGGTGCTGCCGAAACTCTGGGACAGCGGGATCGACCGGGCGTTCCGGCTGCCGTACCAGGAGTTGCCTCGGGGCGGGGTGTTGCTGCTGGACGGGACGCTGCTGCTGGGGCAGGGGCTGGTCTTCGAGGTGAGCGTGCACGTGTGGCTGTCGGCGGGGGCGCTGCGGCGTGGGACGCCCGAGCGGGAGAGCTGGCGGCTGCCCGCCTATGAGCGCTACGAGCGGGAGGCCCTGCCGCAGGAGGCGGCCGACGTCGTGGTCAGGGCCGATCATCCGGACCGGCTCGCGGTGCTCGTCACGTGATGCTGGAACACGGGCCGTAATCGGCGCAGACTGAAGCGATGATCCCCAGCAACTGGTACAACATCGTTCCCGATCTGCCCGCTGCGCCCCCTCCGCCGCTGCACCCGGGCACGCGGCAACCCATCGGACCCGACGACCTGGCGCCGCTCTTCCCGATGGAGCTGATCGGGCAGGAGGTGAGCGGTGAGCGGTTCGTGGAGATCCCGCGGGAGGTGCTCGACGTCTACCGGCTCTGGCGGCCGACGCCGCTGATCAGGGCGCGCAGGCTCGAACGCTCACTCGGCACCCCGGCCAGGATCTACTACAAGTACGAGGGCGTCTCGCCCGCCGGCTCGCACAAGCCGAACACGGCCGTGCCGCAGGCGTTCTACAACGCCAGGGAGGGTGTGCGGCTGCTCACCACGGAGACCGGGGCGGGGCAGTGGGGGTCGGCGCTGGCGTTCGCCTGCTCCCAGTTCGATCTGGAGTGCCAGGTCTGGATGGTCCGCGCCTCCTACGACCAGAAGCCGTACCGGCGCTCGCTCATGCAGGTGTACGGCGCCACCGTGCACCCCAGCCCCTCCCCCGTGACCGGCCCGGGCAACAAGGCGCTGGCCGACGACCCGGACTCGCCGGGCAGCCTGGGCCTCGCGATCAGCGAGGCGGTCGAGGTGGCCGCGGCCACGCCTGAGGCCCGCTACGCGCTCGGCTCGGTGCTCAATCATGTGCTCATGCACCAGACCGTGATCGGCGAGGAGGCACTCGAGCAGCTCCCCGAGCTGCCCGACCTGGTCATCGGCTGTACGGGCGGCGGCTCGAACTTCGCCGGCCTCGCCTTCCCGTTCCTGCGCGAGAAGCTGGCGGGGCGCATCGGGACGGTGTTCCGCGCGGTCGAGCCCGCGGCCTGCCCGTCGTTCACGCGCGGCACCTACGCCTACGACTTCGGCGACACGGCCGGGCTCACGCCGCTGCTCAAGATGCACACGCTGGGGCACTCGTTCGTGCCGGATCCGATCCACGCGGGCGGGCTGCGCTATCACGGCATGTCGCCGTTGTTGTCGCACATGTACGAGCTGGGCCTGTTCGAGGCCGTCACCCGCTCCCAGAACGAGTGTTTCGAGGCCGGTGTGCGCTTCGCGCGGACGGAGGGCATCGTCCCGGCGCCCGAGCCCACGCACGCGCTGGCCGAGACCATCGCCGAGGCCCTGCGCTGCAAGGAGAGCGGCGAGGAGAAGGTGATCCTGACCGCGCTGTGCGGCCACGGTCATTTCGATCTGGCCGCCTACGACCGCTACCTGTCGGGGCGGCTGGAGGACTACACGCTTCCGCAGGAGCGCATCGACCAGGCGCTCACCGAGCTGCCGGGGTGAGGCGTCGGGGTGGCCGCCGGGCGGGCGGCCACCCGTCAACGTGCGGTGGGGCGCTTACCGTGGTTCGCCTTCTTCTTCTTGCGTGCCTTGCCCTTGCGTGCGCGCCTGGCCATAAGCTCGCCTCCGAGTGATCGGGTCTCGTCCGACACTCTCAACGTCTCGCGCCTGCGGCGACCAGGCAAGCAGGCCGCGCGAACTAACATTCCCCAACAAATTCATGTCATAATTTGGTGGAATCTGTTGGAAGGAGCGGGCGTGCTCGCACAGCAGCGTCAGCAGACGATCCTCGAACGCGTGCGCAGCAGCGGCGGCGTCCGGGTGGCCGATCTCGTCCGCGAACTGGGCGTCTCCGACATGACCATCCGCCGCGACCTCGAGGTCCTGGCCGAGCGTGGGCTGCTGGAGAAGGTACACGGAGGCGCGACCGCCCTAGGCCCCGGCTCCACGGAAGAGCCCGGCTTCGCCGCCAAATCCGCCCGCCAGCAGCAGGAGAAGGAGGCCATCGCCCGGCAGGCGGCCCGGCTGGTCCGCCCCGGCACGGCGGTGGCGCTGTCCGCGGGCACCACGACGTGGGCGCTGGCCCACCACCTGATCGGCGTGCCCGAGCTCACCGTGATCACCAACTCGATCCCCGTCGCCGAGGTCTTCCACCGCAACCCGCGCGCCGACCGCACGGTCGTGCTGACCGGCGGCGTGCGCACGCCCTCCGACGCGCTGGTCGGCCCGGTGGCCGTGGCCGCGATCCGCCGCCTGCACGTGGACACGCTCTTCCTGGGGGTGCACGGGATGAGCGTGCGGGCCGGGTTCACCACGCCCAACCTGCTGGAGTCAGAGACCGACAGAGAGTTGGTGGCGGCGGCCCACCGGCTGGTCATCCCCGCCGACCACACAAAGTGGAACACGGTCGGCATCAGCACCATCGCCGAGCTGAGCGAGGCCGACGTGGTCATCAGCGACGCGGGGCTGCCCGAGAACGCACGTACCGACCTGGCCGAACGGGCCGGCGAACTGATCATCGCGGAGGGCTCGCCTTGAAGCGCACCATCACCCACCTGGCCGACGGCCGAGAGCTGATCTACTTCGACCGGCGGGACGACGCCGGCAGGAGCGCGATCGACCGGCGGGCGCTCGGTCCCCGGCCGGTGGCCTCCGAGCTGCGCTACGACCCGCTGACCGAGGAGTGGATCGCGATGGCGGGGCACCGGCAGACGCGGACGTTCCTGCCGACGGGCACGGCCGCCGAATGCCCGCTGTGCCCGTCGTCGGAGACGAGGTCGACGGAGATCCCGGCGTACGACTACGACGTGGTGGTGTTCGAGAACCGCTTCCCCTCTTTTTCCGGAAATTTGGGGACTTATCAGGATGTGGGCGGGCTGAGTGAGGTCCGCCCGGGAGTGGGGCGGTGCGAGGTGGTCTGCTTTACCTCCGACCACTCCTCGTCCTTCTCCCGGCTCTCCGACGCCCAGGTCGAGCTGGTGATGGAGGCGTGGGCCGACCGCACGGCCGAGCTGTCCGGGGTGGAGGGCGTGGAGCAGGTGTTCTGCTTCGAGAACCGGGGCGAGGAGATCGGCATCACGCTGGCCCACCCCCACGGCCAGATCTACGCCTACCCGTACGTCACGCCGCGCACCAAGCTCCAGCTCGGCGCCGCCGCCCGTCACAAGGGGCCGGGCAACCTGTTCGCCGACGTGCTGGCGGCCGAGCGTGCCGCGGGGACGCGGGTGGTGGCCGCCAACGAGCTGTGGACGGCGTTCGTGCCCGCCGCGGCGCGCTGGCCGTTCGAGGTGCACCTCTATCCGCACCGGCAGGTGCCCGATCTGGCGGCGTTGTCGGAGGCGGAACGTGCCGCGTTCGCACCGCTGTACACCTCGGTGCTGCGGGCCTTCGACGGGCTGTTCGGGCTCGTGATGCCCTACATCGCGGCCTGGCACCAGGCGCCCGTGCGTCAGGACCGTGACCTGGCCTATCTGCACCTGGAGCTGTTCAGCGTCAGGCGGGCGCCGAACAAGCTCAAGTTCCTGGCGGGCTCGGAGTCGGCGATGGGCGCCTTCGTCAACGACGTGCTGCCGGAGGAGGCCGCGAGCATGCTCCGATCACAGATTGATCACTAATAGATTTCTCCTTAAGGTCGCATTACCCGTGATCTACCACTAACATCCCAATATGCACCGGCCGCAACTGCCGTTGCAGGCCTAATCCCGGGCGCGTCACCCGGGAACCGGGGACCCATCGCACCTGGGGTGAATCCACATACGTGGTAGGGAAAATCGCAGCTCCCCGCCCGAACCCGTCAGCTAACCCGGTCGGCAGAGGGAGAGGAATCACCACGTGGCGGCTTCGTCCCCCGCGAACCTTGCCATCGGCCTCATCACCGCCACCGCCATCGCCGTCCTCCCGGCGGGCGTGGCGTCGGCCGCCCCCAAACCGTCGGAAGCCGAGCTGCGCACCCAGCTCAAGCAGCTCAACGGCAAGGTCGACAAGCTCATCGAGAAGTACAACCTCAAGCGCGTCGAGCTGGCCCAGGCGCGGGAGGCCGCCAAGACGGCCAAGCAGCGCCTGACCACCGCCGACCAGACGCTGGCCACGGCCGAGCAGCGCGTCGCCGAGCTCGCCAGGATGAGCTACCAGAACGAGGAGCGCTCGATCCCCAGCTTCCTGATGGCCCAGAACGCCCCCGGCGCCGCCCTGATGAGCCAGTTGACCGCCGAGCAGCAGGCCCTGGTTCAGAGCGTGGCCAAGGCGCGCGACGACAAGAAGCGGGCATCCGACGAGGCCGCCGCGCTCGCCACCAAGATCGGCGGGGACGCGGCCGAGGTCGCCCGCCAGCGCGACGAGGCCAAGGACGTCATCAAGGACATCCAGAACAAGCTCCAGGACCTGGTGCCGTTCGGCACGGGCCGCAAGTCCAACGGCAGTTGGACGCCCGAACTCCCCTCGGGTTCCGACAACATCACCTCCCGTACGCGCATCATGAAGGAACAGGTCGGCAAGAACTTCGCGCTGCCGTTCGACGTGGGCTGTTTCCGAGCCGGCGCCAGCGGCGAGCATCCGCTCGGACGGGCCTGCGACTTCATGATGAGCACGGGCGGCTCGATGCCGTCGGCCATCAACAACGCCCTGGGCGACCGCATCGCGGACTGGGCGATCAAGAACAAGGACAAGCTGGGCGTCAAGTACGTGATCTGGAGACAGCGCATCAACCAGGGCTCGGGCTGGGAGGGGATGTCGGATCGCGGCAGCGTCACCGAGAACCACTTCGACCACGTGCACATCTCGATGCAGTGACAGCGCAGGGCCGCGTGCGCGGGCGGACCAGAACGGGTGTACTCATCCCATGGTCGACTACCGGCAAAGGCACACCGCCGACTGGCTTCAGTACTTCGCGCACCGCGGCTACCACGCCGCCCGGCCACTGGCCGCCGGTGTCGAAGGTGCCGTCTACTGGCTCGGCGAGGGAGTGATCGCCAAAGTATGGGACGGAAGACCGCCAGAGGACCTCAACCTGACACGTCAGGTCTATGCGGACATCGCTCGCCACCCGTTGCCCTTCTCCACGCCAGAGATCCTGATGGTTGAGGAGCATGAGGGCACCGTCGTCACCTATGAGCGGGAATTGACCGGGTCGCCACTGCGGCCGGACTCAGCGGTGCGACCGCCCGGCCGCGACCTGACCTCTGGAGAGACTGATGCGCTCCTCACGGTCCTGCGCGCCCTTGCCACCATCCCGGGCACCGAAGCCATGCGACGCCTCAAGGTCCAAGGCGACGACCGGCCACTTTGGCGGGGTCACACCCGCTTCCCCGACGCCCTGGCCGCCGTCGTCGAACGCGCGGCCCACCGGCACGGCGACCTGCTCGCCGCCCATGTCCCGGACCTTGACGCAAAGGTCGTACGGGCTGTTCAGGCTCTCAAGGCACTGCCTGACACGTCCGTCACCGTCGTCCACGGGGATCTCGTCCCGCCGAACGTCCATGTCGACGACGCCGGCCGCCCTGTCGCCGTCCTCGACTTCGGCTTCTTCACCACCGCCGGCGACCCTGCCTTCGAGGCCGCCATCACGGCTGCCGTCTGGGACATGTACGGGCCTTACGCCGAAGAGCACGTCGCGGCCCTTACCCGCCTCTTCGCCGCCGAGCTGCGCTACTCCCAGGAAACGCTGGCGCTGTACCAGACGGCCTATGCCCTGGCCACCTACGACTTGTTCTCCTCAGACGGCGGCGACGGTCACTTCCGCTGGTGCGTGACCCTTCTCAAGCGCAGCTCGTCCTGACGCCGCTCAGCCGGTCAGGGTGAGGGGGTTGATCAGGTCGGCGTAGACGAGCAGGCCGGCCATGATCACCATCACGATGGCGACCACGTACGTCAGCGGCAGCACCTTGGCGATGTCCACGTACCTGGGCTCAGGCCGCCGCATCACCTTGGCGTAGGCCCGCTTGACGCCCTCCCACAGCCCGCCGGCGACGTGGCCGCCGTCCATCGGCAGCAGCGGGATCAGGTTGAACATGCCGATCGCCAGGTTGAAGCCGGCCAGCAGGTTGACGAAGAAGGCGATCTTCTGCTCGTCCGACAACAGGTCGGAGGAGAGAATCTCGCCGCCCATGCGGCCGGCCCCGACCACGCCCACCGGCCCTTCCGGGTCGCGCTTCTCGCCCGAGAAGGCCGCGTGCCAGACGCCGACCATCTTCTCCGGCAGGTTGACGAGCGAGCCCGCCACCCTGGCCGTCACCTCGCCCATGTAGCCGAGGACCTGGCCCAGGTTCTGGCGCTGCATGACCTCGGCGGGCAGGACGCCCAGGAAGCCGACGTTCTTGTCGATCTTCTTGGGGTCCTGGAGGTTGGGCCGGTCCTGGGCGATGAGCGTGACGTTGAGCGTCATGGCCTTGCCGTCGCGGACGATGCCGAGCGCGACCGGGCCTGCGCCGTGGGAGCGGATCAGGCGGGTGGCGTCGTCCCAGGAGCCGATCTTCTGGCCGCCGAGGGAGACCAGGTGGTCGCCGGGCTTCAGGCCCGCCTGGGCGGCCGGGGTGAGCTGGTCGGTGGGCTTGCACTCGGTGCGCTGCTCGGAGACAGGGATCACGCACGTGTTGGTGTCGGGGGAGACGATCGGGGCCCGGACGGGCAGGCCGATGCCGACGAGCAGGATGGCGAAGAAGACGAAGGCGAGCACGAAGTTCATCAACGGGCCGCCGGACATGATGATGACCTTCTGCCACCACTTCTTGCGGTAGAAGACGCGGTCTTCGTCGCCCGGCCGGACCTCTTCCTGGGCGGCGTCGCGGGCGGACTCGATGAGCCCCTGGAACGGCCCCGTCGCGGTGCTCCTGACCTTGGCAGGGTCGTCGCCAGGACGCGGAGGCAGCATGCCGATCATGCGGATGTAGCCGCCGAAGGGGATCCACTTGATGCCGTACTCGGTATCGCCCTTGCGCCGTGACCAGAGCGTCGAGCCGAAGCCGACCATGTACTGCGTCACCTTGACGCCGAAGAGCTTGGCGGGCACTAGGTGGCCGATCTCGTGCAGCGCGATGGAGAACATCAGCCCGACGAGGAAAATGATGATCCCCACGAGATAGAGCCAATTCATCTGGGCGCGCTCCGTAGCAGACGACAGGTGCCGACAGAAGGGTCCGACAGCCCAAGGGTAGTCGAACTCACCGCACCTGACGGCTTCCATGCCTTTTCGCGAGCATTGACAGTACGCGATCAAACGATGACGCTGGGAGACAATGGAGGGGGACGTCTTGATCCGGATACTGATCGCGGAACACCTGCCCTTGGTGCGCCGTGGCCTGCTCGCCACCCTCGATGCCGAGCCTGACCTGCGTGTCGTCGCCGAGGCCTGCCACCCGGAGGAGGTGCTGCCGGCGGCGCTGTCGAGCGGGCCCGACGTGGCCGTCGTCGACCTCGACCTACCGGGGCTGCCGGTGGCCGCCGCGCTCGCCGCGCAGACGCCGCGCTGCGGGGTGCTGCTGCTGTCGGCCAAACCCAATCCCGGTCAGGTGCGCAAGGCGCTGTCGGTGCGCGCGCTCGGGTTCCTGAGCCTGTGCGTCGCGCCGGAACGGCTGGCCGAGGGGGTGCGCCAGGTCGCCGCCGGCCGCCGGGCCATCGAGGCGGAATTGGCCGTGGCGGCGCTGCAGAGCGCGACCAATCCGCTGACCAGGCGGGAGCTCGACGTGCTGAGAATCGCGGCGGGCGGCGCGCGTTCGACGGAGATCGCCGACCAGCTCTTCCTGTCGGTCGGCACCGTGCGCAACCACCTGTCGCGGATCATGTGCAAGACAGGCGCCCGCAACCGGCTCGACGCCGTGCGCATCGCCATCGACTTCGGGTGGCTGTGAGAGCCGACGGGACCCCGGGTGAAACCGCGCCGCTCCGCCCGGGGCCCGAATGTCTAGAGGATCTCAGCAGGGCGAAGGGCCCTGCCAGTGACCGCCGTCACGACCTGACCCGTGTGAAACTTCACTACGGACGCCAGATCAGCACCAGGGCGCAGTCGTCGTTGTGGCCCGAGGCCATGGCGTTGACCAGGGCCTTGGCCCCGTCGCGGAAGCCGGAGGGCAGCAGCCGCTCCGCCTCTCCGAGCAGCCGGTCGAGGCCGGCGTCGATGTCGCGTCCCGGCTGCTCGATCAGCCCGTCGGTGAACAGCAGCAGCGCGTCGCCCTTGCGCAGGGTGCCGCTGTCGGGCTCGCAGTGCAGGTCGGGCACGACGCCGAGCACCACGCCCTTGGCTGAGGCCACCTGCCAGTTGCCTGTGCCCGCGTCGAACTTCACCACGGGCGGATGCCCGGCCGAGGTGATGGTGTAGTCGCCCGTGTCGAGGTCGAGGCGCACGTGCACGGCGGTCACGAACCCCTCGTCGCCTCGCTGCCTGTGCAGGTAGGCGTTGCAGGCGGGCAGGAAGTCGGTGACGGAGCCGAGCAGCCCGCCGAACGTCCCGGACAGCAGCAGCGCTCTGGTGCCGGCGTCGACGCCCTTGCCCGACACGTCGACCAGGGCGATCTCGACGGAGTTGCCGTCGCGCATGGAGACCAGGAAGTCGCCGCCGAAGGAGGACCCGCCGGCCTGTTTGAGCACGACCTTGCCGCCCCAGTCTTTGGGCAGCGGCGGCAGCTCGCCCTGGCTCCTGAGCCGGTCGCGCAGTTCCAGCAGCATCGCGTCGCCGCGCAGCCCCTGCACGCCCAGCTTGCCCCTGGTGCGGGCCATGAGCACGGCGAGCACGGTGGTGAAGACGATGGTCACGGTCAGCCCCAGGCCCACGCGGCCGACGCCGAGCGTGAGCGCGATGTAGCCGAGCGCGACGCCGACCCCCACGAGCAGCTTGACCAGGCTGCGCAGCCGCAGCTGCAGGCCGCCGATCAGGGTCACCAGGATGAGCAGCGAAGGCGAGAACCATTCGGTCGAGACCTTCGCCGCCAGGAACCCGATCACGAGCGCGAGCCCGGTCAGGGTGACGAGCAGGTTGCGGTCGCGGGCCAGCGGCCCACGGCGGAGGAAACGGACGGCGGACACCAGGAAGGGCACCCGCACCAGGACCGCGCGAACCCGTGGCGGGATCAGCGGCGCAGGTCGGGAACTCATGATGGGCCTGACTGTATCGGTCTGACCCGTGTTTGGGCAGCCCACTTGACCAACGCCTTGATCATTAAGCACGGATATTGGGTGGCCCTTCCTCTTTGCCCGCTCCTACCGTGGACGGATGACGTATCCGATCCGCCCCATTGTCGAGACCGAGTGGCCGGCCTTTTCACGGGTTCTCGAAGAGGCCTTCTCCTGGACGCCGGGTCCCGCGCAGGCCGAGCGATTCAAGGCAGAAACCGAGTTCGACCGGACGCTCGCCGTCCTCGACGGTGATGAGATCGTCGGTGTCACCACCGTGCTCAGTCTCACCATGACGGTCCCCGGCGGGCAGCTCCCCGTCGGAGGCGTCACGAGCGTCAGCGTGTTGCCCTCGCACCGGCGCCGCGGCGTGCTGTCCGCGCTGATGCGCAGGCAGCTGTCCGACATCCGCGAGCGCGGCGAGCCGGTCGCCGCTCTGTACGCCTCAGAGACCCCGATCTACGGCAGGTACGGGTACGGCAGGGCCGCCACGAAGACGAGCTTCCGCATCGACAAGGCCGGCTCGGCCTTCGTCGGCGACGCCCCTGCCGACCCGGCGCTCAGGCTGAGGGTGGCCAGGCCCGCCGAGGTGCGGGCGGAGCTGGAGAAGGTGTTCGCCACCGTCGTGACCCGCCGTCCCGGACGCTACGAGCGCAACTCCGTGTCCTGGGACGCCGTGCTGGCCGACGAGGAGGCCGTCCAGAACGGCTCGGGGAACCTGCGCTCGATCCTGGCCGAGGACGACGACGGCGTACGCGGCTACGCGCTGTTCCGCGTCAGGTCGTCCTCGGACGACGACGGCCTGCCCAACGGCGAGTTGCGGCTGAACGAGCTGGAGGCGGCCGACCCCGCCGCCTACGCCCTGCTCTGGCGCGCCGTCCTCGACCGTGACCTGGTCTCCAGGGTCTCCGTGTACAGCAGACCGTCCGACGACCCGCTGTTCGCGCTGATCGCCGACCCGCGCCACCTGCGGCCGAGCAGTTCGGACGAGTTGTGGGTGCGCCTGGTCGATGTGGAACGGGCGCTGGCCGCGCGGGCGTACTCGGCGCCGGTGGACGTGGTGATCGAGGTCGAGGACGACGTGTGCCCCTGGAACGCCGGACGCCTGCGGCTGACCGCCGACCTGACGGGGGCCACGGTCAAGTCCGTCGAGGACGAGCCGGACGTGAGGCTGCCGGTGGCCGTGCTCGGCTCTGCGTACATGGGCGAGGGCCTGCTCTTGGAGTCGCTGCAGGCGGGGCTGCTGCGCGAGCACTCCCCCGGCGCGGTGCGCGCGCTGGCCACCGCCATGTCGTGGAGCCCGAAACCGTGGGCGGGCCTGACGTTCTGACGGATCAAGCGTAAGGTCGGGGCATGGCGTTGCAGAGCTTGCAGATCACCGCGACGATCGCCATGCGTGCGCGCGAGGTGTCCCGGCCGTCGAAGGAGCAGCAGGAGGCCGCCGACCGGCGGCCTCTGCGCGACGAGGCGCCCAAGCGCGAGGCCAAGCGCAAGGGCCAGCCGTAGCGGGCTACGGCAGCGAGGGAAGCTGGCCGATCGTCTCGTAGGCGTCGATCTGCGCGATGCGCCTGCTGTGGCGCTCGCCGCCGGAGAAGGCGGTGGTCAGGAACACCTCGACGAACCTGGTGGCGTCCTCGGTGGAGTGCATGCGGGCGCCGACGCCGACCACGTTGGCGTCGTTGTGCTCGCGAGCCAGTTTGGCCGTCTCCTCGCTCCAGGCCAGCGCGGCGCGGATGCCGCGGATCTTGTTGGCGGCGATCTGCTCGCCGTTGCCCGACCCGCCGATCACCACCCCCCGGCTGCCCGGGTCGCCCGCGACGCCCTCGGCCGCGCGCAGCACGAACGCCGGGTAGTCGTCCTCGGCGTCGTAGACGAAGGGACCGCAGTCGGTCACGTCGTGACCGTGGTCCTTGAGCCAGGACACGAGGTGGTTCTTGAGCTCATAGCCGGCATGGTCGGCACCGATGTAGACACGCACGCGCCCAGTCTTCCACAGCCGTGTCTCCGACGGCCGCGCCGTGCGCGCGGGCTGGCTACAGTAAGGACCTGTTTCGCTATCCAGTCCTTACGAAGGTAGAGACCCATGCGTGAGATCCGCGTCATCGGCGATCCGGTCCTGCGCACGCCCGCCGAGTCCGTCACGGACTTCGACCGCGATCTGCGCCGGCTGATCGAGGAGATGTTCCAGGCGATGTACGCGGTCCAGGGCGTGGGCCTGGCCGGCCCGCAGATCGGCGTGTCGCGGCGGCTGTTCGTCTACGACATCGCAGGCCGCAAGGGCCACGTGATCAATCCGGTCCTGACCGTGGACGACCCCGAGGAGGTGCTCGACGAGGAGGGCTGCCTGTCCGTGCCCGACCGGCAGACGCGCCTGCCGATCTACGCGCCCGTCGCGCGGGCCGCGGGCGTGACCGTCGAGGGCGTCGACAGGCTGCGGCGGCCGGTGCGGGTCAGGGCCCGCGGGTCGCTGGCGCGCTGCTTCCAGCACGAGACCGAGCACCTCGACGGCAAGCTGTACGTCGATCGCCTGCCGCGAACCGAGGCTCGCACGATCATGCTCAGAGCATAGGTTGGCCGCATGAGCGTACTTTCCGGAAAGGGCGCATTGGTCACTGGAGGTTCCAGGGGCATCGGCAAGGCCGTCGTCGAGCGGCTGAGCTCCGACGGGGCCGAGGTCGTCTTCTGCTACGAGCGGTCGGCGGAGGCGGCGGAGCAGGTCGCCAAGGAGACGGGCGCGCACGCCGTCCGGGCCGACCTGTCGAGCAAAGAGGATCTGGAGCGGTTGTTCGCCGAGGCCCAGGCGCGGCTGCCCGGCATCGACATCGTCGTCAACAACGCCGCCACCGCCGAGGCGCAGAAGCCCATCGCCGACATCACGGACGAGGACTACGAGCGGGTGTTCGCGGTCAACACGCGGGCGGTGTTCCTGGCCACCCAGTGGGCCGCGCGGGTGATGCGCGACGACGGGCGCGTCATCACCATCTCGACGCTCAACACCAAGGTGCCCGCGCCGACCCTGGCGCTCTACTGCGGCAGCAAGGGCGCCGTCGAGCAGTTCGCCAAGGTGGCGGCGCGGGAGCTGGGCGGGCGCGGGATCACCGTGAACGTCGTCACGTCCGGGGCCACCGACACCGACATGCTGCGCGGCGCCAACCCGCCGGAAGCGCTGGAGCAGACGCCCATGATGACCGCGCTGGGGCGGCTGGGCCGGCCCGACGACCTCGCCTCCGTGGTCGCTTTCCTGGCGGGCCCCGACGGGCGCTGGGTCACCGGCCAGAACATCCTGGCCACCGGCGGGCTGCTCGTCTGACCCGGAGCAACGGTCACAGCTGCATCGACTTGACCTCGAAGAACTCCTCCAGCCCTTGCTCGCCGAGCTCGCGGCCCACGCCCGACTGCTTGTAGCCGCCGAAGGGGGCCAGCGGGTTGAACCGGCCGCCGTTGACGGCCACCTGCCCCGTGCGCAGCCGGCGCGCGACGGCGAGCGCGCGTTCCTCCGTGGCCGACCAGACCGCGCCGGCCAGGCCGTACTTGGTGTCGTTGGCGATCTCGACGGCCTGCTCCTCGCCCGTGTACGGGATCAGCGACAGGACCGGCCCGAAGATCTCCTCCTGCCCGATCGTCATGCCGGGCTCCACGGCCGCGAACACGGTGGGCTCGACGTAGAACCCCCGCTCGTGCGGGCGCTCGGTGCCGCCGGTCACCAGCCGGGCGCCCTCCTCCTCGCCCCGGTTGATGTAGCGGATCACCCGGTCGCGCTGGGCGGCGGAGACCAGCGGGCCGAGCCTGGTCGACTCGTCGAAGGGGTCGCCGACGGTGTAGCCGCGCGCGGCCGCGACGGCCAGGCGGACGGCCTCGTCGTACTGGTCACGGTGGACGATCATGCGGGTCCAGGCAGAGCAGGTCTGGCCGGCGTTGACGAAGCAGTTGGCCACCCCGACCTTGACGGCCAGGGCCAGGTCGGCGTCGGGCAGGATGATGTTGGCCGACTTGCCGCCGAGCTCCAGCGCGACCCGTTTGACCGACTCGGCGGCGAGCGAGGCCACGCGCCGGCCCGCGGCGGTCGAGCCGGTGAAGGAGACCATGTCCACCTCGGGGTGGGCGGCCATGGCCTCTCCGACGACCGGGCCGCGCCCGCTGACCAGGTTGAACACGCCCGGGGGCAGGCCCACCTCGTGGAAGATCTCGGCCAGCGCGTACGCGGCCAGCGGCGCCACCTCGCTCGGCTTGAGCACCACGGTGCACCCGGCGGCCAGCGCGGGCCCGGTCTTGCAGATGATCTGGTGCAGCGGGTAGTTCCACGGCGTGATCGCGGCGACCACGCCGACGGGCTCCTTGACCACGAGGGAGTTGCCGACGCGCGACTCGCGCGGGTGGCTCTCGGCGAGCTGGGCGTAGGACGACAGCACGGTCGCCGGCATGAGCGTCTGCGTCTTGAGCGCGAACTTCAGCGGGGCGCCCATGTCGGTGGCGATGATCTCGGCGATGTCGCCTGCGCGCTGTCTCAGCAGCTCGGCCGCGTCGGCGAGCAGCTTGCCGCGTTCGGCCGCGGCCATCTCCGACCAGGCGGGGAAGGCTTTCCTGGCGGCGCCCGCAGCCCGCTCCACATCGTCGGGAGAGCCCGCGGGCACGCGGTCGATGGTCTCTTCCGTGGCCGGGTTGACGACCTCGATGGGCTCGTCCGACGCAGAAGCGGTCCAGGAGCCGCCGATATAGAGCTGACGCATGGCACCCATCCTGACAGCGCCGCAGGAGACAATGCGAGGGCCCGGCTGGGCGGAGGACAAGTCTCGTCCCCCGCCGCCCGACAATCGGGTACGTCAGTCGAAGGTGGGGCGCTTGGTGCGCGTGCGCTTCAGCTCGAAGAAGTCCTCGTACGCGGTGACGGCGAGCACGCCGTCCCAGAGCCTGCCCGCGTCGTCGCCGCGCAGGATCTTCGTGATCACCGGGCCGAAGAAGGCGTTGGGGCCGACGCGGATGACCGGCGTCCCGACCTCCTCGCCGACGAGGCCGATGCCCTCCTCGTGGGAGGCGCGGATCGCTTCGTCCCACTCGTCGGAGCCGGCGGCGTCGGCCAGGGACTTGTCGAGCCCGACGGCTTCGAGTGCCGACTCGCGGACCTCGCGGAGGCGTTCGGGCTGCCTGCCGAGCCCCTCGTTGTGCAGGCGGGTGCCGAACTGGGTGTAGAGCTCGCCGATGACGTGGTCGCCGTGCTTGGCGGCGGCGGCCGCGATCACCCTGACCGACCCGAGGCTCCTCTCGGTGCTCTTGCGGTAGTCGTCGGAGATGTCCTTGTCCTTGTTGAGGAAATACAGGGACATGATGCGCCAGCGCGGCTCGATCGAACGTACCTTCTCTACTTCGAGCAGCCATCGTGACGTAACCCATGCAAAGGGACAGGCAGGATCGAACCACAGGTCCACGGGAATCTTTTCAGTCACGTGTGGCCATAACCTGAGGTGGTTCGGATCGTATTCCCGGCATGGCAGGATACGGACAACCCCGACGAAGTGGCGAAAAGGAGCACAACTTGGCAGGCAACCTGACTCGGGACGAGGCTCGCGAACGCGCCCGGCTGTTGAAGGTCGAGTCGTATGAGGTCGCACTCGACCTGACGGAGGGAGACGAGCGTTTCGGGAGCGTCACCACGGTCCGCTTCGCCTGCGGCCAACCGGGCGCCTCCACGTTCATCGACCTGCACGGTGCACAGGTGCGCAAGGTCACGCTCAACGGCCACGACCTCGACGTCGCCGGCTACGACGCCGAGAAGGGCCGTCTCCCGCTCCCCTCGCTCGCCGGCGACAACGAGTTGCGCATCGACGCCGACTGCGCCTACATGCGCACCGGCGAGGGCCTGCACCGCTTCGTCGACCCGGTCGACCAGAAGGTCTACCTGCACAGCCAGTTCGAGACGGCCGACGCCCACCGCATGTACGCCTGCTTCGACCAGCCCGACCTCAAGGCCGCCTTCCAGCTCACGGTGCTGGCCCCCGCCGACTGGGAGGTCGTCTCCAACGCCGCCGCCTCACAGGTGGTGGCGTTGCCCGGCGAGAGCGGCAAGCACACCGTGAACGTTCCCGCCCGGCGGTGGGAGTTCCCGCCCACACCGGCCATCTCCACCTACATCACCGCGCTCGTGGCCGGGCCGTACCACAAGGTGACCTCCGAGCATGACGGCATCCCGCTGGGCATCTACTGCAGGGCCTCACTGGCCGAGCACCTCGACGCCGACAACATCCTCGAGGTCACCAGGCAGGGCTTCGACTTCTTCCACCGGGTGTTCGGGCTGCGCTACCCGTTCGGCAAGTACGACCAGCTCTTCGTGCCCGAGTTCAACGCCGGCGCCATGGAGAACGCGGGCTGCGTGACGTTCCTGGAGGACTACGTCTTCCGCTCCCGGGTCACCGACGCGGTGGTCGAGCGGCGCGCCGAGACGATCCTGCACGAGATGGCGCACATGTGGTTCGGCGACCTGGTCACCATGCGCTGGTGGGACGACCTGTGGCTGAACGAGTCGTTCGCCACCTACATGTCCGTGCTGGCCCAGGCCGAGGCCACGCGGTGGGGCAAGGGCGCGTGGACCACGTTCGCCAACGTCGAGAAGGCCTGGGCCTACCGCCAGGACCAGCTCCCCTCCACCCACCCCATCGCCGCCGACATCCCCGACATGCAGGCCGTCGAGGTCAACTTCGACGGCATCACCTACGCCAAGGGCGCGAGCGTGCTCAAGCAGCTCGTCGCCTACGTGGGCCTGGACAACTTCCTGGCCGGTGTGCGCGACTACTTCGCCGAGCATGCCTGGGGCAACACCGAGCTGAAGGACCTGCTCACCGCGCTGGAGCGGACCTCGGGCCGCGACCTGTCCTCCTGGTCGAAGGAGTGGCTGGAGACCGCCTGGGTCAACACGCTGCGCCCGTCGTTCGAGGTGTCGCAGGGCCGGTTCACCTCCTTCGAGGTGCTGCAGGAGGCGCCGGCCGACTATCCGACGCTGCGCTCGCACCGCATCGCCGTCGGGCTCTACTCCCTGGCCGACGGCGAGCTGAGGCGCACCAGGCGGGTGGAGCTGGACGTGGTCGGCGCCCGCACGTCCGTGGCCGAGCTCGTCGGCGAGGAGCAGCCCGACCTGGTCCTGCTCAACGACGACGACCTGACCTACGCCAAGATCCGCCTCGACGACGACTCCCTGCGCACGCTGGTGGGCGGCGGCATCGCGCGCTTCACCGAGTCGCTGCCGCGGGCGCTGTGCTGGTCGGCGGCCTGGGACATGACCCGCGACGGCGAGATGTCCACGCGCGACTACGTCAAGCTGGTCGTCTCCGGCGCCGCCACGGTCACCGACCTCACCGTCCTGCAGACGGTGCTGCGCCAGGCGCGCCAGGCCGTGCAGCAGTACGCCGACCCGGCGTGGCGGCAGGAGGGCCTGCGGCTGCTGGCGACGGAGCTGCGCGCGCGGCTCGCCGCGGCCAGGCCGGGCTCCGACCACCAGCTCGCGTTCCTGCAGGCGTTCGCCGCGGTGGCCGGCGTCGATGAGGACCTGGCCGTGCTGCAGGGCATCCTCGACGGCTCGGCGGTGCCCGAGGGCCTGACCGTGGACGCCGACCTGCGCTGGTCGCTGGTCCACGCGCTGGTCTGCGGCGGCAAGCTGGACGAGTCCGACATCGACGCCGAGCTGGAGCGCGACCCTACGGCGACGGGTGAGCGCTCGGCGGCCCTGTGCCGGGCCGCGATCCCGACGCCCGAGGCCAAGTCGGCGGCCTGGGACCGGATCGTCGCGGGCAAGCTGGCCAACCACATCGCCCGCACGACGATCAGCGGGTTCCAGGACCCCAGCCACCCCGAGCTGCTTGAGCCGTTCAGGGAGAAGTACTTCGCCGAGGTCGGGCGCATCTACCAGGAGTGGACGTTCGACCAGGCGTCGTCGTTCGCGGTGGGCTGCTTCCCGGCGCTGGTCATCGAGCCGGAGACGGTCCAGGCCGCGCACGACTACCTGCAGGCCGCGCAGCCGCCGCAGGCGCTGCGGCGACTGGTCCTGGAGGGCGCCGACGGCGTCAGCCGCGCGCTGCGCAACCGCGAGAAGGACGCCGCGTCCGCCTGACACGCTCCCGGTGAAGGCCCCCGCGACCGCGGGGGCCTTTTCGCGTCCGGACGGGGGCGTGAAAGGGGGGTGTGAATTAACGTCCCCGGACCGTCTTCGAACAACCCGCGGCCGACCCGTCGAATGTGTGCTCCGAGTTGGCGATGCCATCCGACGTGCGATGTTAGCCTCGATTACGTGCTAGGCGCGGGGACCACCCTCAACGATCGCTACGTGCTCACCGCTCGCCTGGGTGGCGGCGGCATGGGCGAGGTCTGGCGTGCCGACGACACGGTCCTCGGCCGCGAGGTGGCCGTCAAGGTGCTCACTCCCGCCCTGACCGACAACCCCACCTTCACCCAGCGCTTCCTGAACGAGGCCAGGGCCATGGCCACGCTGAGGCACCCCGGCGTCGTCGACGTCTACGACTACGGCACCTGCGAGGTCATGGGCCGCCAGGTGAGCTTCCTGGTCATGGAGTACGTGCGCGGCGAGTCGCTCGACCACGTCCTGCGGCGCGGCTCGCTCGGCCCCGAGGCCACCATGCGACTGGTCGCGGAGGTCGCCGACGCGCTGGCCGCCGCCCACGCGCACGGCATCGTGCACCGCGACGTCAAACCGGCCAACCTCATGATCAGGTCCGACGGCGGCGTGGCGCTCACCGACTTCGGCATCGCCCACTCGGCCTCCGCCGGCCACCTGACGGCCACGGGCACGATGCTCTGCTCGGCCGGCTACTGCGCCCCCGAGATGGCCACGGCCAGCGACGTGACACCCGCGGTCGACGTCTACGCGCTGGGCGTGGTGGCGTTCGAGTGCCTGACAGGGCGGCTGCCGTTCGAGGGCAACACGCCCGTACAGATCATCTTCAAGCACCTCAACTCTCCCATCCCCCCGCTGCCCGACGAGATTCCGCCAGGGCCACGACAGGTGGTCGAGCGGGCGCTGGAGAAGACACCCGACCGGCGCTGGCAGACGGCCGAGCTGATGGCCGAGGTCACGCGCAAGGCGCTGGCCGCCCCTGCAGAGCTGCCCGTGCCGCGGCCCAGGCGTACGTTGCGGGCGGTGCTCACGATGATCGCCGCCGTGGCCGTGACCGCGGCGGTGGCCGGCTCGGTCTGGCTGCGGCCCTCCCCGCCCATGACCGGCACCGAGGCGCCGCCATCGTCCGCCGGCGGCACCACCGTCGAGATCATCCCGTCGATGGCCTCGCCGTCCACCGTCAGGCAGACGACGGCTCCGCCCAAGCGCACTCCCACGCCCCGGGCGACCCGCACGTTCCCGGTGCCGTCCGCCACGACGACGGTGCCGAGCTCCACGCCCACGGTGACGCCCACGCCCACTCCGACGCCGTCGGAGCCCGAGCCGACCGAGCCGCCCACCACGCCGCCGTCCCCCGAGGAGCCCACCTCCGAGCCCACGGTGAGCCGGCCGCCCGGCGACATCCAGTGCATCCGGGCTCCTTGCCCATAACGGTGCTATCTACGCGATATCCGGCAGAATCCGGCGTGTCCGGCTTCTGTGTCCGCAACCCCTCTCCGATCGTGAGAAAGTCATCGCGTGGATTCGACCCGTGACCTGCTCATCGCCCTTGCCCGCCGCTACGCCTTCGCCGACCTCGGAGCTCTCGCGCCGAAGGAAGAGATCGCGGAGGTGTGTGAGTTCGGTCAGCGGCTGCTCTCGCTCGACGCCGAGGACTTCGCGGCCGAGGCGAAGGGCGTGCCCGCCGACCTGCGACGGCGCGCGCGAGCCTGCCACATGCCGCAGACGCCGCGCGAGCAGCCCCGCGGGGCGCTGGAGTCGTTGCGGCCGGCGTACGGGCTGCTGCTGGAGGTCATCGCCGTACGGTGGTACCGGCGCGAACTGAGCCCGATGATCGCGGCCGTGCACATCGCCAGCGAGTACCTGCCGCTGCTGGCCTTTGAGCCGCAACTCGGGCACGCGGGCGACCCGGCGCGCTGGCCCGAGGGGCTGAGCGCCGCCGGAAGCCGGTTCGGCGTGATCGGCGATCGGGAGTGCGACCACACCAAGTCCGAGCAGTCGGCCACCAACAGGACGCTCCGGGTGTCGGTGGAGCCCGGCGAGGGGTGGCGGGCCT
Organism: Nonomuraea purpurea; assembly: GCF_042650645.1. Classification (NCBI taxonomy): domain Bacteria; kingdom Bacillati; phylum Actinomycetota; class Actinomycetes; order Streptosporangiales; family Streptosporangiaceae; genus Nonomuraea; species Nonomuraea purpurea. Next base: position 342,961 of record NZ_JBHSBI010000008.1, on the reverse strand, counting down.
ACTTCGACCGCCAGCACAGCCAGGTGGCGGGCGCCCTCGGGGTGTGCGTGGCCACCTGCCGCAACCCGTGCACGGCCATGGACTGGGTCTCGCCGGACTCGCGCGCCGACCTGCAGCTTCGGGCGCGTACGGCGCTGGCCTTCGCCGAGACGCCCCTGGTGCGGCTGCGGCACGCCGCGCCGGTGGGGCACGGGTTCGGGGTGCCGTCTCCCGAGGAGGTGCTGGAGGCCTGGGAGCGCAGCCGGGTGGGGCTCGACAAGAACGCCGTGGGTGGTTCGGCCCTGAAAGAGGACGGCTTTCCGTTGCCGGGGTTGCCCGCGTTGTTCTCGGCCGTGGCCGATGCGCCGATCGAGCCCTCGACGTTGCTGCGCGGGGTCAGCGAACACGTCGTCACCCTGCTCGAACGCGCCTGAGCCCGGCGCGGGGCGGCTCAGCGGTGGGCCGTGGCCTGTTCGCCGAGGGCGGCGATGCCGTACAGCAGGCCGCCCACCAGGTCGCCGACGCTGAACGCGGTGGCCATGGACATCGCGGTCAGCCGGCAGGCGCTGTCACTGAGCCGCCGCCTGGCCTGCTCCCCCGTGACGATCTCCAGGCCCCGGCCCTCGAAGTCCACGAAGACGACCACGGCGTCGGGAGCCTGCGCCCCCAGAGCGGCGTGCAGGCGTTCGGCGAAGTGCCGCCGCCCGCCGGCCGCCGGCTCCCCGAGGAACACCCCGAACCGCAGCCCGCTGCGCCGTTCGGCGGTGTGCAGGGCCTGTCTGATGTCGTCGGCCTGTGCGGCCGTCAGTCCGCGCATCGTCATCACCATCCCGCGGAGGCGCCGCCTGCACGGCCGCCGGGTTCGGCCCTCTCGGCCGCGGCCACCCAGTCGTCCTCGGGGACCTCCGCCCAGTGCGGCACCCGGTCGGTCAGCACCAGGCCCGACGTGCTCACGCCGCGCTCGCTCCCGGAGGGGCCGCCGAGCCACACCGGGCCCGACTCGACGCGGCGCCGCACGCCTCGTCCTGGCAGCAGGACCAGCAGGCTGATCAGGAGGAACAGCCCCAAGGACACCCCGATGAGGAAGAACAGAATCTCCACCGCGCTGTTCACAACTCGACCGTAATCCTCGGCGGCGGGTCCGGCCAGACCCCTTGCGGAGCGTCCTCGGTCGATCACCGGGTTAAGATCTTCGATGGGGACGGGCGACCGTTGCCGGCGCCCGAGGCATCTCTAGAGAAGAACGTAATAGATACCCCGAAATCACGCGTGGAACACGACGAGCCGGGCCATAAAACTATGGACAGGGCAACACTAGGAATCGATGAGAATCGCGAGCTACGGTGAGTGACGTGGACTCCGACAACCAGCGAGAAGACGGTCCCAACGCGTCGCCGATCTGGGTGAGCGACCGACCAGACAGTGAGCAGACCGCTGCCGCGACGCCATCGGCGCCCACCACCACGTACGCGCCGATCGAACGCGTGTCCGTGCGTAGCCTGCTGCAACAGCCACGCGTCCGCCACCTGCGCAACCGCGCGATCCTGGCGGTGGTCGTCGGCCTCGTGGTGGGCTTTCTTGTGCGCGACTGGCGCTTGGGCGTGACGGCGGCCGTGATCGCGGCCGTCGCCGATGCGGTCTATCGCGCGCGCCACCACTCGTCCGTGCCTGCCTGGCGGCGGACGTCCGTGGCTGAGCGCCGCACCGAAGCGCAGCTCCGCAAACTGGAGCGCAACGGCTATCGCACGCTGCACGCCAGGGCGATCCCGGGCAGCGAGGCCCAGATCGACCACCTCGTGGTGGGCCCGACAGGCGTGTACGCGGTCGACTCGGAGAAGTGGGACAAGCGGCTGCCCGTACGCGTGCAGATGGGCAAGAAGCTCTTCCACGGCCCGTTCGACATGAAACCCCGTCTGACCGAGGCGAAGTGGGAGGCGTCCCAGGCCAGCGAGCTGATCACCAAGTCGTTCGGCCGCGAGGTCGCGGTGGTGCCCTCCCTGGCCATCTACGGCCCACCGGTGCCGTGGAAGATCATGACGATCCGCGGCGTGGACGTCTACCAGGGCGACCGCGCACGCAAGTGGATCACCAAGCGGGAGCGGGCGCTGACCGACGGCGAGATCGACCGGATCTTCGACATCGCCGCCGAGGTGCTGCCGGCCCGTTACGGCGAAGGCTGATTCGCGTCCCCGCGGGGCCCCGCCCCGCGGGACAGCCGTACGCCGAAGTCGTCGAGGCCGGCGGCCAGTTCCGCGCTCGGCGGGAGCGCCTGAGGAAGGCGCGAGTAGAGCGCGGTGCCGAATCCGGCGATACGCACGATGTGGTCGATGAGCGCCTCCCTGTCGCGCGGCCACGGAAACGACGGCTGCGCGATCAACAGCGACACGCAGCCGTGCACGGCCGACCAGAGGCCGAGCGCGAGCTCCTCGGGGTCGCCCTCGAAGACGCGGGTCTGCACGCAGGCCGAGACCGCGTTCACCATGTGGCGGAAACATTCGGCCGCGGCCGGCGGCACGTCCGGCCCCGTCGACGGCCGCATCATCAGCACCCGGTACTGCACCGGGTGGTCGAGGGCGAAGCGGGCGTAGGCGCGTGCGCATCTGCCGAGGGCGAGCAGCGGGTCGCCCTCCAGATTCTCGCTGAACAGTCTGCCGAGCTCGTGCCACACCCGCATGCAGACGGCCTCGACGAGCGCTTCCTTGTCGGCGAAGTGCAGGTAGACCGAGGGCGTCGACACCCCCGCGCGCAGGGCGACCGCGCGCAGCGTGAGCGCGTCCTCGGTGCCGGACTCCGCCAGGAGGTCCTCGGCCGCGCGCAGGATCTCCTCCCGTAGCAGCAGCCCTTCTCCGCGCCGGGCGCGTACGCGTCTGGTGGTCATGTATCTCACGTTGACGCCGTCAGGTTAACGATGTCAACCTGAGGTCCTTGGCGAAGGGATATGACGAAAAATGGGGACTTTTCGGGAAGCAACTGCTGTGACTGCACGGGGCGACGGCGTGTTCGACGCCGAACTCGACGCCCAGTGGAGCGTCGGCACCCGCCTGCACGGAGGCTACCTGCTGGCCGTGCTGGGCAGGGCCGCCTCTGAGAGCGCGGCCGGCGAGGGGCATCCGCACGTGACCGCCGTCAGCGGCACCTTCGTCGAGCCGCCGGAGCCCGGCGAGGCGGTCGCGCGCGTGGAGACGCTGCGGGTCGGCAGAAGCGTGGCCCAGGTCAGGGCGGCGCTGGTGCAGGAGGGCAGGATCCGGGTCGAGGCGCACGTCACGCTCGGCCTGCTGGACGAGTCCGACCCCTGGTGGTCGGCGCACGAGCCGGTCGCGCTGCCTCCCGAGCAGGACTGCTTCCTGGCGCCCGTCGACCCGCCCGGCGCGGACATGCACGTGCCGCTGATGGCCGTGGTCGAGGAGCGCATCGACCCCGAGCACCTGGCCTTCGCCTTCGGGGCGCCGTCCAGGCGCGGCCTCATCGCGACCTGGCAGCGGCTGGCCGACGGCTCCGACTGGGACCCGCTGAGCCTGCTGGTGGCCCTCGACCCGGTGCCGCCGGTCTCGTTCGACCTGGGGCTGTCGGGGTGGGTGCCGACGATCCAGCTCTCGGCCTACATCCGAAGGCTGCCCGCCCCCGGCCCCATCAGGGTCCGGCTGACGGCCACGGACGTCGGCGGCGACCGGATGGACGAGGTGGCCCACGTCTGGGACGACAAGGGCCGCCTGGTGGCGCAGTCGACCCAGCTCGCCGCCGTACGTCTGCCCGGCTAACGGTAGATCGTCGGGACCGAGCCGCACCACGGGAAGAACTCGGCCTTGGCCGCCCTGGTGATGTCGCCGCACGCGCCCACCTGGGTGGGCCGCTCGGCGCCCTTGACCCGCAGGACCAGCACGGCCTTGTCCAGCGGGTACTGACGAGGCGAGCCGGCGCCGAAATCGAGCGCGCCGGTGGCGCCCTCGATGGCGTGGCCGCTCTGGTCGGGCGTGTACAGGGTGCCGAGCTGGCGCCAGACGGAGTAAGAGTTCACCGGTACGCGGTGCCGTTCCTTCCCGAGCCGCCGGATCGCCGTGATCATGGTCTCCGCGGCGTCGTACGACAGGGCGGCGTGCCCGTCGAGCGTCCGTCCAGGGCCGGGCTCCTCGCACTCGAAGGGAAACGTGGCGAACAGGTCGGCGTAGAAGTCGTGCCGCTGCGGCTGCCCGCACTTGTTGGGCGCGACGGCGAACGACTGGTAGTAGTAGCCCACGCCGCTGACGGCCGACCTGACGCGGACGTCGGCGACGTACCTGGTGACGTCGTCGCCGCCGAGGATGGTCGGCGGCGACCCCGCGCACTTGTCGGCCACGCCCTTGACGAACTCGGCGAAGTCGGGGATGCCGCGCCCCGCGAAGTACACCAGGCCCTCGAACCCGCACGCCGACACGCCCGCGTCCCTCGGCTCCCCGTCGTAGACGTCCTCGCTCCTGTCGTCGGGGCCCGGCTTGGCGGACCCGACCGGCGTGAAGCGGCGCCTCTCGACCGCGAAACCACGATCCTTGAGCCGGGCCACGACCCGGGAAGCGAGGTTGGAGGCGTAGTAGTCGGTCACGTCGTGCGAGTAGTAGACCCGGGCCCGCCGCTTGACCTCGCCCTTCTCGACCAGCGAGTCGGCGAAGGCCGCGGCCATCCACGCCTGCCTGGAGTTCTGGGGCGCGACCTGGAAGTAGAACGGCGACTCGCTCACCAAACGGTCGGCCGACAGCGTGGATGCCACCATGGGCAGCCCGGCCTTGCCCAACTCCTGGATGGCCGCGACGGTCTCCTGGCGGCTCTGGTCCAGGCCGACCACGCCCACGATGGGCGCCTCGTCGTCGCGGTAGCGCAGCAGCAGCCTGGCGATGCGCGAGCCGTGCTCCATCCGGCCGCCGGCGTTGGCGAGCAGGATGCGGATCAGCGGCTCGCTGGGGCCGGCGGAGCCGTTCTGGCGCTTCTGCGCGATCGCGACCCCTGCCAGGCCCTCCCTGGCGGCGGCCAGCGTGTCGCGGTCGGAGGAGGTCAGCGCCGCCAGGTAGACGATCGTCACGTACGGCCGTTCGCTGCCCTCGTGCAGCCGGGCCGCCCGCTCGTTCTCCCGTTGCAGCACGGCCTGGACGCGGACCATCTCGGCGTTGCCCGGGGTGAACAGGTAGTCGGGCTCGGCCACGCCCACGCACTGGGTGCCGGCCAACTGCCTGCCGCTCTCCGTCCACGGGGTCCACAGGCCGTCGGCGCAGGCGCTACGCTGCCAGGCGGCGGTCTGGCCCGCGTACGCGCCGACCGCGCCCGCCAGCGCCATCCAGAACAGCGCGATCGCCGTCCACGTCGACCACCACGGGGCCACGCGGGCGGGCGGCACCCAGGTGGGTTCGGCGGCGTCGTACCTGGTCAGGTCGGGCGGAACGGGCGGCGCCGTGATGACCAGCGGCGCCATGAGCGCCTGCCGCCAGGCGTCGGGCTCGGCGGCCGTGACCAGCTCTCTGCGCCAGCGCACGAGCCGCCACAGGGGCTCCTCGTCGTCCTCCAGCGGGACGGTGCCAGGGGTGTAGGAGACGACCACGACCGGGTCGAATCTGCCGAGGTCGGCGCGCCGCTCCTCGATCAGCTTCATGAGCGGGCCCGCGTGCTCGTTGAGCAGCAGCAGGGGGTAGAAGACGTGGCCCGCGCCGCGTACGTGCAGCGGAGAGCGCCTGTACTGCCGGTGCAGGTCGTCCATCAAGGCCGACAGCAGCACCCGCGCGGCCCGGCCCTCGTCGGCCGGGTCGAAGGCGGCCAGCAGCGCGGGGACGCCCGGCGCCTTGGAATCGCCCTGCGAAAGCACGCGCCGCAGCCGGCGGAAACGCCCGCTCAGGAGTGGCACGCGCCCGCTGACCCGCAGGTCGTGCACGAACCCGGGTAAAAGCCGCAGCAGCAGGTTGACGGGGAAGGGCACGTGCTCCGCGCCCTTGTCGGCGGTCTCGACGCCCCAGCCCCAGGTGCGGTCGGCCTCGCGCAGGATCCTGCGGGCCCGCTCCTCCTTGCCATGGGAGTCGGCCAGGCTCTCCATGAGCTGGGCGACCAGGCGGTAGTGGGGGAAGCGCAGCCTGGTGCTGCGCAGCGCGACCACGACGCGCGAGAGGATCTTCGGCGCGTCCTCCCCCGGCTGGACGTCAGGGTCCGCGCGGGGGATGCCCGGCGAGATCACATGCGTGGCGGGCTTGCCCCGCGGCGCAAGGATCGACGGCCAGTCGCCGGCCTCGCTCAGCCGTACCAGGGGGACGCCCCGGCGATCGACGTACTGTCCGTCGTCGCTGACGCCGCGCCACCTGGCCAGCAACGGCCGCCTGGCGACGTGCGGGGAGTCCTGGACTCCCTCTCCCCTGGCCGGTCTGCGGCACAGGCGGTCTATCGTGTGGATGAAGTTGCCGACCCTGGCCGGGTCGTCCAAGATGATGCCGCCATGGCTCATCTGATCTCTCTAACACGAGTTCGGCGGGGTGTCGGCCGCGTTTGCGGAACGATCCGGTAACCAAGTGTCCGATGTGTGGACAGGCGTCTCAACTACCGGGCGGTGGCCGTAAAATGTGAAGACTTGCTAGCGATGGGAGATGCGCAATGCCCGCCCTCAGGTCACGTACAGTCACCCACGGCAGGAACATGGCCGGTGCCCGGGCCCTGCTCCGGGCGACCGGCGTAGCCGGGAGCGATTTCGGCAAACCGATCATCGCCGTGGCCAACAGCTTCACCCAGTTCGTGCCCGGTCATGTTCATCTGAGGGAAGTCGGCGACGTGGTCTCGGCCGCGATCAGGGAGGCCGGGGCGATCCCGCGCGAGTTCAACACGATCGCGGTGGACGACGGCATCGCCATGGGCCACGGCGGCATGCTCTACTCGCTGCCCTCGCGCGAACTGATCGCCGACGCCGTCGAGTACATGGTCCAGGCCCACTGCGCCGACGCGCTGATCTGCGTCTCCAACTGTGACAAGATCACGCCGGGCATGCTGCTGGCCGCCTTCAGGCTGAACATTCCGACGATCTTCGTCTCCGGCGGCCCCATGGAAGCCGGCAAGACCCCGGGCAAGAAGCTCGACCTGATCGACCCGATGATCGCCTCCGCCGACGACTCCGTCTCCGACGCCGAATTGCTGGAGATGGAGGAGAGCGCCTGCCCGACGTGCGGCTCCTGCTCGGGCATGTTCACCGCCAACTCGATGAACTGCCTGGCCGAGGCCATCGGCCTGGCGCTGCCGGGCAACGGCACGATCCTGGCCACCCACAAGGCGCGCAAGAAGCTGTTCGAGGACGCCGGCCGCCAGCTCGTGGAGATCACCCGCCGCTACTACCAGGATGACGACGAGTCGGTGCTGCCGCGCTCGATCGCCACCCGCGAGGCGTTCGAGAACGCGATGACGCTCGACGTGGCCATGGGCGGCTCGACCAACACGATCCTGCACATCCTGGCCGCGGCCCGCGAGGCCGGGGTCGACTTCGGGCTCAAGGAGATCAACGAGATCTCGCTGCGGGTGCCGTGCGTGTGCAAGGTCGCCCCGGCCACGAACAAGTACCACGTCGAGGACGTCCACCGCGCCGGCGGCATCCCGGCCATCCTCGGCGAGCTCGACCGGGGCGGGCTGCTGCACCGCGAGGTGCCCACCGTGAACGGCGGCACGCTCGCCGACATGCTGGCCTCCTGGGACGTGCGCTCGCCCGCCGTGCTGCCCGAGGCCGTGGAGCTGTGGCACGCCGCGCCGGGCAACGTGCGCACGGTCAAGGCCTACTCCCAGGACAACCGCTGGGACTCCCTCGACGTCGACCGCTCGGCCGGCTGCGTCCGCGACCTTGAGCACGCCTACACCGCCGACGGCGGCCTGGCCGTGCTCTACGGCAACATCTCGCGCGACGGCGCGGTGGTGAAGACGGCCGGGGTCGACGAGTCGATCTGGAAGTTCAGCGGGCCCGCGGTGGTGTTCGAGTCGCAGGAGCAGGCGGTCGAGGGCATCCTCGGCGGGCGGGTCAAGGAGGGCGACGTGGTGGTCATCCGCTACGAGGGCCCCAAGGGCGGCCCCGGCATGCAGGAGATGCTCTACCCGACCTCGTTCCTCAAGGGCAGGGGCCTGGGCAAGGTCTGCGCGCTGATCACCGACGGGCGTTTCTCCGGCGGCACCTCCGGCCTGTCGATCGGGCACGCCTCGCCCGAGGCGGCGGAAGGCGGCGCGATCGCGCTGGTCGAGGATGGCGACATCATCGACATCGACATCCCAGGCCGCTCGATGGAGCTGCGGGTGCCCGAGGACGTGCTGGCGGCGCGGCGTGTGCGGCTGCTGGCCGACCTGGGCGGCTACCGGCCGCGCGACCGCAGCCGGCCGGTGAGCGTGGCGCTGCAGGCGTACGCGGCGATGACCACGTCCGCCTCCACCGGCGCGTCGCGCGATCTGTCCCAGTTGTCGAAGTGATGAATACCTGTCCGGTGGGCCACCTCACTCACCGGACAGGTTTTCGAAAAATGTCGGTCGTCATCCCTATTCTTGGGGTATGACGACAGTCGTGAAGCACGATACTCGCCCGCTGACGACCGCCGAGATCGCCGCCCTCGCACTCTCCCTCGCCCACCTCGGCTCGGGCCCGCAGGCCGTCACCGCCAGGCGCGGCCTGCAGCACGCGTTCGAGCACCTGGAGCTCGACGACGACGTCATCGCCACCACGCTCACGACCCTCACCGAGCCGCTGCCCGTGGAGGTCGCCTCCAGGGCCAGGCTCATGGCCGACGCCATCACCAGCCGTCTCATGATCCGCCTGCACTACCGCGACGCCTCCGGCACGATCACCGCGCGCGAGGTCGAGCCGGTGACGTGCCTGGTCCACCGCGAATACTGGTACCTGGTCGGAGTGTGCAGGATGCGCCGGGGCATCAGGGCCTTCAGGTTCGACCGGATCATCGCGGTCGAGCCCACGCTGACGCCGTCCCGGCCGCACCTGGCCGACCGGTTCCTGCCGTTCCAGCGCCGCAAGCGCGCCAAGGCCGCCTAGGAAAGCGGCCATCGGGGCGGCGGGCTCCGTCGCCCCGATGGCCGGCTACACCCTAGGAGGAGCAGCAACCCCCGCCGCAGCAGCCGCCGCCGCCGCTCGCCCGGGGCGCGCTCGCGCCGCCGGTCATCGAGACCGTCGACAGCAGCTTGACCGTGTCGTCGTGACCGTCGGGGCAGATCGCCGGGTCGCCGGAGGCGGACATCGGGCGGGAGACCTCGAACGTGGAACCGCAGGCGCGGCAGCGGAAGTCGTAACGCGGCATGGGTCAAGCGTACGAGATGTGCGCGTGATCGGACACCGGCTCGTAGCCGATCGACCGGTACACCGCGTTACTCGTGGGGTTGGACAGGTCGGCGAAGAGCACGACCTGCTCGCAGCGCTCGGCCAGGCCGCTCTGGCTGGCGAAGGCGGTGACGGCCGCGCCGTACCCGCGCCTGCGGCACGAGGGCGGGGTGTAGACGGGGCCGATGCGGCAGACCCCGCCGCAGGACGGGGACAGGGCGGCCAGCGAGACCGGCACGCCCTCCGGCGACTCCCACACGAACAGTTCGCGGGCCGCCAGCCGCCGCGCCACCCGGTCGGCCGGGTCGCCGGTGCCGCCGCCCGTCTCCGCGTCGAAGGCGTGCCACCAGCTCACCAGCAGCGGATAGTCGGCGGGAGCGGCCGGCCTGCCGCGGCCCGGCGCGTCGGGGACGGAGAGCGCGCCGAGGCGGTAGAGGCGCTGCGCGATCGTCCGGCGCGGCGGGCCGAGCAGCCTGGTGACCTCGGAGGTCAGCTCCATGGTGCCCACCACGCCGGGCACGTCGCGCAGCGCCTCCACCAGCGGGGGGACGGCCTCGACCGGCATCGCGGCCAGCCCGACGGGATGCGGCGGGGTGTGGAAGACCGCGCCGCGCACCTCATCGCCGACGCTCCACCAGCCGAAACGGGGGTCCTCCACGGGCATGCCCGCCCGCAGATTGGCCAGGACGGTCAGCGCCACGGTGTTGCGCACCGGGTCGCCGAGCAGGAACGGCTCGGCGACCTCGGCGTACGCCTCGACGTCCGAGGTCAAGGTCCACATGCCTGCCATGGTGTCAGGCGGTGGCCTCCCGGTTCAAAGCGTTTCAGGCCGCGGCCTCGAGGTAAGGCGCCCATTGTGGATCTCCGACGAGGGACGCGCCGATGAGCCTCCAGTGGGCGCCCCGTGGCACCGCGGGGTTGACGCGCAGCGTCCACCCCAGCTCCTCCAGGTACTTGTCGGCCTTTCTGTGGTTGCAGGTGGTGCAGGAGGCGACGCAGTTCTCCCAGGTGTGGGTGCCGCCCCTGGATCGGGGAATGACGTGGTCGATGGTCTCGGCCCGCTGGCCGCAGTAGGCGCAGCGGTAGTCGTCGCGTCGCATGAGGGCGGCCCGCGTCAGCGGGATGCGCGACCGGTAGGGGATGCGGACATATCTTTTGAGCCTGATCACCGAGGGGACGTCGAGCGTGCGGCTCGCGGAGCGCAGCACCGCGCCCCTGCCGTCGCGGTGGACGACGTCGGCCTTCTCTCTCAGCACCAGCACGATGGCGCGGTGCAGCGAGAGCGTGGTCAGTGGCTCGTAGGTGGCATTAAGCAGCAGGACTTGGCGCATCATCGGGCCTCTCCCTGCTGCGCAGGTATCAAAGGGGACATGCCGTGGCATGTCCCGCCTGTCGGCCCCTCCTGGGGCATGTGTGCTTCCGTCACGTGGACCTCCGCCGGACGGTCCAGCGGATGGTCACCACGGCACCGTCCTGTCACCAAGTCTGGCGTTTGCACCGTGGTCCCCGCCACCCCAAAAAGCTCCCGAAGGAATGACTCCAGGGACGCACAGTACCTTTTATGCCCACTTCACCAGCGCTTTACGCCTGCTCGTTGGCAGTAAGGTTCCTGCATGACGCCAGAGTCGTACCCGACCGCACGCCGCGAAGAGACCGCCGACATCCTGCACGACACAGCCGTCCCCGACCCCTATCGGTGGCTGGAGGATCCCGACAGCCCCGAGACCAAGGGATGGCTGCTCGGGCAGTCAGAGCTGTTCGGCAGGAACCGCGGGCCGCAGCGGTTCAAGAGCCGCATCGCGGAGCTGCTCAGGTCCGGCTCCGTGGGCACCCCGGCGTGGCGCGGCGGGCGCCACTTCTTCAGCCGCCGCACCCCCGACCAGGAGCACGCCGTCTACTACGTCGTCGAGCCTGATGGCACCGAGCGGGCGCTGATCGACCCGATGGCGATCGACCCGTCCGGGCTGACCACGCTCGACGCCGTGCAGCCCGACAAGGAAGGGCGGCTGCTGGCGTACCAGATCTCGGTGGGCGGCAACGAGGAGTCCATCCTTTATGTGATGGACGTCACAACGGGTGCGCGGGTCGAGGGGCCGATCGACCGGTGCCGCTACTCCCCGATCGCGTGGCTGCCCGGCGGCGAGGCATTTTACTACGTACGCAGGCTGCCGAGCAGCGAGGTGCCCGAGAACGAGACGCAGTTCCACCGCCGCGTCTACCTGCACCGCGTGGGCATCTCCACCGAGGAGGACGTGATCATCTTCGGCGAGGGGCTGAAGATGACCAACTACTACGGCGTCTCGGTCTCGCGCGATGGGCGCTGGCTGCAGGTGTCGGCCCACGAGGGCACCGCGCCGCGCAACGACCTGTGGATCGCCGACCTGACCTCCTCCCCCGCCGACCGGCCCGAGCTGCGGGTCGTCCAGGAGGGCGTCGACGGGCAGACGGGGCTGCTGTTCGGCCGCGACGGCCGGCTCTACGTCCACACCGACCGCGACGCCTCCAGGGGCAGGGTGTGCGTCACCGATCCGGCCGAGCCCGGGTTCGAGACCTGGCGCGACCTGGTCCCCGAGGACCCCGAGGCGGTGCTGAGCGACTTCGCGATCCTCGACGACCTGGAGCGCCCGGTCATGCTGGTGGGCTGGACCCGCCACGCGATCAGCGAGATCACCGTCCACGACCTGGAGAGCGGCGATCGGGTCGGCGAGGTGCCCACGCCGGGACTCGGCTCGATCGGGGGCATCTCCGAGCGCCCCGAGGGCGGCCACGAGGCCTGGTTCGGCTACACCGACAACACCACGCCTCCGACCATCCAGCGCTATGACGCCAGGACGGGCCAGACCACGCTCTGGGCGGCCTCGCCGGGCGCGGTCGAGGTGCCGCCGGTGCGGACGTCCCAGGTCGTCTACCAGTCGGAAGACGGCACGGACGTGCGCATGCTGATCATCTCCCCCGCCGACGACACGCCGGGGCCTCGGCCCACGATCCTGTACGGCTACGGCGGCTTCGGCCTGTCGATGACCCCCGGCTACTCCGCCTCCATCCTGTCCTGGGTCGAGGCGGGCGGCGTCTACGCGATCACCAACCTGCGCGGCGGCGGCGAGGAAGGGGAAGACTGGCACCGCGCGGGCATGCTGGGCAACAAGCAGAACGTCTTCGACGACTTCCACGCCGCCGCCGAGCACCTGATCAGTACCGGCGTGACGACCTCCGCCCAGCTCGGCATCTCCGGCGGCTCCAACGGCGGGCTCCTCGTCGGGGCCGCGCTGACGCAGCGCCCCGACCTGTACGCCGCCGTCGTCTGCTCGGCGCCGCTGCTCGACATGATCAGGTACGAGCAGTTCGGGCTGGGGGCCACCTGGAACGTCGAGTACGGCACCGCCGAGGACCCAGAAGAGTTCGGCTGGTTGTGGAGCTACTCGCCCTACCACCACGTCAAGGAGGGCGTGGCCTACCCCGCGACGATGTTCACCGTCTTCCAGTCCGACACGCGGGTGCATCCGCTGCACGCGTGGAAGATGTGCGCGGCGCTGCAGCACGCCTCGGCGTCCGGCCGTCCCGTGCTGCTGCGCAACGAGACCGAGGTGGGCCATGGGGCGCGGTCGGTGAGCAGGTCGGTCGACCTGTCGGCCGACACGCTGACCTTCCTCGCGCGGCACACCGGCCTCTGAGCCCACAAGAACATTCTGGGGCCGGCCCCCTGGGCGGGGCCGCCCCCAGCGAGCCCGGTCAGCCGGTGCCGGGTGGGGCCAGGGAGGTTGGGGACGCTTCGGGAAGCGGGCGGGCGGCTTCGGGGCGCAGGCCGTCGAAGATCATGCTCAGGTAGCGGCGCCAAAGGCCGGGGAGGGCGTCGCCCAAGGGGGCCGTGGCCTGTGAGACGGCGTTGATCAGGAGCACGACGTCGTGCCCCGTGACGTCGCCACGTATGTGGCCGTCCCGCCGCGCACGTGAGGTCAGCGATTCCGCGACCGCCACCAGCCGGTCGCCAGCGGCCCTGACCTGCGCTTCGTGCCGGAGATCCGCCGTGAGCGCCTGACAGAACGCCCGGTCGGACGCCTGCAGCTCGACCGCCGCCGCCATGAACTCCAGCAACGCCCCACCGCTGCCGGCCTCGCCGGCCCCCTCCGCCCCACCGCTGCCTGGCACGCCAGACGGCCCTCCACGGCCCTCAGGGGCGTCCGGCGGCGCCGAGCCGCCGTCGCAACCCTCAAGGCGGTTACGCGGCGCTGTGGGGCTGTTGAGCAGGGCCTCGCCCTTGGCGGTGAGGCCGTCCAGGCGGTCGCTGAAGATGGCCGCGACGAGCTGCTCCTTGGTGGCGAAATGGCGGAACACCGTGCCCTTGCCGATGCCCGCCCGAGCGGCGATGCGCGCGATCGAGACCTCGGTGCCGTGCTCGGCGAGCTCGGCGGCGGCCGCGTCCAGCAGCAGCCTCCTGTTGCGTACGGCGTCGGCCCGCATCTTGCTCATGTCCCGACCCTATCTTCAAGCGGACCGCCCGGTCATATTATGCTTCAAGCGACACAACATGACCGAGCGGTCCGCTTAAGGGGGTCCCAAGCATGAGAGCGCTGATAGCCGGCGGGTACGGCGGGGTCGAGGTGCTGGAACTGGCAGACAGGCCGGTGCCGCAGCCGGGGCCCGGCCAGATCCAGGTCAGGATCGCGGCCGCGGGGCTCAATCCGGCCGATCTCAGGCTGGTGAGCGGGGTGTTCATGGAGTCGGCGCCGGTGGCGTTCCCGCACGTGCCGGGCAGCGACTTCGCGGGAACGGTCACCGCCACCGGCGAAGGAGTCGAACGATTCGCCCCGGGCGACGAGATCTTCGGCCTCGGGCTCGCGCGGGCGGCGGGCGGCATGGCGACCGCCCTGTCGTCGCCGCCGTCGTTCACCACGGGGACGATGGCCGAGTACGCGCTCTTCGACGCCGACACCCCCGCCCTCGCCCCGCGACCGGCCGAGTTGCCCGCGGAACACGCCGCCATCCTGCCCATCGCGGCCCTGACCGCCCTGCCGCTGCTGCGGGCAGGCGACTACACGGCCGGGATGAGCGTGCTGGTCATCGGGGCGGCGGGAGGAGTCGGCGGGGCAGTGGTGCCATTGCTGGCGGCGCGGGGCGTCCACGTGATCGGCACCGCCATCCCCGAGGACGAGGCGTACGTGCGCGGTCTGGGCGCCTCGGAGGTGATCGACTACCGCTCTGCGGACCTGACCGAGGAGACCCTGAGACGACACCCTGGCGGCGTCGACGGCCTGGTGAACCTGGCTCTGCCCGGCCCGTCCCTGCCCGCCGTGACCCTGGCCGTACGGCCAGGAGGGCGCCTGCTGAACATCGCGTTCCCCAGCCCGGATCCCGCCACGAAGATCGAGACCGTCTACACGCGGGCGCGGCCAGGCGACCTGGACGAGTTGGCCGCGCTCGCCGTCAAGGGCGTCCTGCCCTCCACCGTCACCCGCCGGTACCCGCTGGAGGAGGCCGCACGGGCGTACGCGGACCTGGTGGAGCGGCACGTCGCTGGCAAACTGCTCGTGACCATGGGCCGTGCTAGCGCGGGAAGATGATCGTCTTGTGGCCGTCGAGCAGCACCCGCTGCTCGGTGTGCCACTTGACGGCCCTGGCCAGCGCCACGCACTCCACGTCGCGCCCGATCGCCACCAGGTCCTGCGGCGAGTGGCTGTGGTTGACCCGGGCCACCTCCTGCTCGATGATCGGCCCCTCGTCCAGGTCGGAGGTCACGTAGTGAGCGGTGGCGCCGATGAGCTTGACGCCGCGGTTGTGGGCCTGGTGGTAGGGCTTGGCGCCCTTGAACGACGGCAGGAACGAGTGGTGGATGTTGATGGCCCGCCCGGCCAGCTTCTCGCACAGACCCTCCGACAGCACCTGCATGTAGCGGGCCAGCACCACCAGGTCGACCTGGTAGTGCTCGACCAACGCCAGCACCTCGGCCTCCTGCTTGGCCTTGGTCTCGGGGGTGGTCGGCAGGTGGTGGTAGTCGATCCCGTACGACTGCGTGAGCGGCCGCAGGTCGGGATGGTTGGAGGCCACCGCGACGATCTCGATGTCGAGCGCCCTGGACCTGACCCGGTAGAGCAGGTCGTTCAGACAGTGGTCGAACTTGCTGACCATGATCAGCACTCGCGGCTTCCTGGCCACGTCGCGCAGCTTGAACTCCATGCCGAAGTCGGGCGCGAGCGTGGCGAAGGCGGCGTTCAGTTCGTCCTCGCCCAGCGGGCCCGCGAACTGCACCCGCATGAAAAAGCGCTGCGCGACCCGGTCTCCGAACTGCTGGCTCTCGATGATGTTGCAGCCGCGCCCGGCCAGCAGGCCGGAGACGGCGGCGACCACACCGGGGCGGTCGGGGCAGGACAGGGTCAGGATGTATTCGGCGGCGCTGGTCATGCTTCACTCTCGCGGACGTGGGGTCGTAGTGCGCCTGGGCAGAGTAGCGGTAGGCGGCCAACGCCGAGAGTACCGGGGACGGCCGGGTTCGCGGCGCATATTTACGCGGAGCGTTACATTCCGCAGCTTTTGGTAGCTTTGCGTTAATATTTCGCCCAATCTTGGGTAGTTATCGGTTCTTACCGACTTTTGAGCGGGGGATGGAGTGTCGGCCTTTGGAAGCTGCCGTACTGATCGTGCTCGCCGGCCTCTTCGCCGTCGTCTCCGGGGTCAACGACGGCGGCGCTCTCCTGTCGACCGGGCTCAAACTCCCCTCCATACGCCCGGCGGTCGGCGTTCTCGTGCTGGTGACGATGGTGGCCGCCGTGCCGTTGGTCACCCACCAGGTGGCGCTGACATTCGTGACCAGGCTGGCCTCCTTCCACGGGCCGGGCGAAAGGATCGCGATGGCGCTCGCGGTGGTCTCGTCCTTGACCGTGGTGACCGTGCTCAGCGCCAAAGGGCGGCCGACCAGCCTCACCCTCGCCATCGTGGGCGGCGTGTCC
Source organism: Nonomuraea purpurea (assembly GCF_042650645.1). NCBI lineage: Bacteria > Bacillati > Actinomycetota > Actinomycetes > Streptosporangiales > Streptosporangiaceae > Nonomuraea > Nonomuraea purpurea. Next base: position 326,749 of record NZ_JBHSBI010000008.1, on the reverse strand, counting down.
GGAGCGGGGCTGGGCTGGGGGCTGCCGGTCTCGGGCGGATCGGTGGCGCGGGTGGTGGCGTTCGGCCTGGCGGCGCCGCTGGTCGGCGGGCTGCTGGGGTGGGTGCTCATCCGGTTGCTCGTGGCCGCCACGACGGCCAGGGGTCTGCGGCGCTGGCACTGGGCGGGGTTCTTGGTGCAGAGCCTGGCGTACGCGGCCAACGACGCGCAGAAGATGCTGGCCGTGTTCATGGTGGCGTTCGGGTTCTCGGGGGCGCCGTTCGCGTACACGTCGCTGGCGGCCGTCCTGTTCGGCCTCGGCATCGTGTACGGCCTGCCCAAGGCGGGACGTACGCTCAGCCGCGAGATCATCGTCTCCCGTCCCCCGCACGGGGTCTCCGCCGAACTGGCCGCGGGAGCGGCGGTGATGGGGTGCGCCGGGCTCGGCATGCCGGTGAGCATGACCCAGGCCATCGCCGGGGCGCTCATCGGAGCAGGCGTCGCCCACGGCGGCGGCCGAGTCCGCTGGTACGCCGCCACCAAAATCGTTTCAGCCTGGCTGCTGACCCTGCCGGCGAGCGCCCTTCTGGGCTGGAGCCTGGCCCTGCTGGTGCGCGGCTTCGCGGGGGTGGAACTCCCATGAAGGACATACGGCACTGCGGCGAGGCGAAGACTCAGAAGGCGGTCCGGCGATGAAGCGGCTGCGACGGATCCGCGACCTCATGACCGGGCGTATGGACAGCGCGCTCACGGAGGCGCTGCTCGGCCAGCTCCAGGCCACCAAAGAGGGCGCGTGGCTGGCCATGGCGATGATCGGGGGCGAGGTGGGCAGGACGGGAGCGCACGAGCAGATGCGCTCGATCGAACACCTCGGCGACGAAGAACGCGCCCGCCTCATCGAAGAACTCAAGAACGCCCTGGTCACGCCCATCGATCGAGAGGACCTGTTCCGGCTGTCACGCTCGATCGACGACGTGCTCGACTCGCTGCGGGACTTCGTCCGCGAATCCCACCTCTATCGCGTGCCCGACCAGATCCGCTTCACCCCCATGCTCGACCAGGTCATCGTGGGCATCGAGGCCCTGGAGAACGCCGTCTGCGACCTCGCCACCCGCCCCTCCGTCGTCGTCCATGACGCCCTGGAGGCCAGGAAGGCGGGCGGGGCGATCCGGCGGATGTACCAGTACGAGATCTCGCGGATCTTCTCCGGCGAGGTCACGGCCGAGGCGTTGAAGGAGCGTGAGCTGGTACGCCGCCTCGAAATCGTCGGCATGTCGATCGGCGAGGCGGCGGACGCCATCACGGACGGTGCGATGAAACGATGACACCCCGAGGGTCAGCGAGGCTCGGGGAAAGCGTTGACTCCCGTGAGTTCCGCGGACAGCGTCCAGAGGCGGGCGGCCTGGTCCGGGTCGATGGCGTGGGGGCGCACCCCCGGCCCCTGCGTGTCGTCCGTGACGGCCTCGGCGATGTCGCAGTCCTCGCAGTACACCCCGCCCATCCCTTCGAGCTGCGGCGACGTCGCGGCCCACACCTGGGTGGCCGCGCCCTGCTCAGGGGTCTTGAAGGAGGGGTCCAGCGGGTTGCCCTCCTCGTCGATCCATCCGGCGGCGACCATCTCCTGTCTGGGCAGGTGGCGCTGCAGCGGGGTCATGATGCCGCCGGGGTGCAGGGAGAACGCGCGGACCCCCGCGTCGCGGGCGAGGGCGTCGAGGTGGACGGCGAACAGGACGTTCGCGGTCTTGGCCTGACCGTAGGCCTCCCACTTGTCGTAGCCGCGCTCGAACTGCATGTCCTCCCAGCGGATGCCCGAGCGGCGGTGGCCCGCCGACGAGACGCTCACCACCCGCCCCCTGCCGCGGGCGATCGCCGGCCACAGGCGGTTGACGAGCGCGTAGTGGCCGAGGTGGTTGGTCGCGAACTGCGCCTCCCACCCGAAGCCGACCCTCGTCTCGGGGCAGGCCATGATGCCCGCGTTGTTGATGACGATCTCGATGTCGCGGCCGGAGTCGAGGAACCGTTCGGCGAACTGGTGCACGCTGTCGAGGTCGGCGAGGTCCAGTTCGTCGACCTCGACGCCGCTGATCGCGCCGACCGCCTCCTGGGCCACGTCACGGCGGCGGGCGGGGACGACGACATGAGCCCCGGCCCGGGCGAGCGCACGCGTGGTCTCCAGCCCGAGGCCCGAATAGCCGCCGGTGACGATCGCCAGCTTCCCTGACAGGTCGATCCCGTGCAGCACGTCCTCAGCGGTGCTCCTGGCGCCGAAACCCGACCCGATCTTCTGTTGTGGCGTTGTCATACGACCACGCTAGAAGTTGGAGCGCGCTCCAGGTCAAACGACGCGCCCACCTGCCCTTCCGCTCCGAGCGGAGCTACCGTCTGAACGGTGGACGACCAATACGACGACCGCCCCGCCGCGCGGGTCGTCTGTCTCGACCGTGACGGCAGGGTGCTGCTCATGCACTGGTACGACCAGGTCAGCCGCGCAGCGGTGTGGGAGCCGCCGGGCGGCGGCATCGATCCGGGGGAGAGCGCGCTGGAGGCCGCCAGGCGCGAGCTGGCCGAGGAGACCGGGCTGCCGGGCGCGGCGGTGCTCGATCGCCACGTCCTGGTCGAACGCGACTTCTCGTGGCTCGGCGTGCGCTATGTGAAGACCGAGCCGTTCTTCCTGGCCAGGTTCGACGGGGTACGCCCCGAGGTGGCCCCGAAAGGGCTCACCGACGAGGAACGCGCGGCCTACCTGGGCTACACCTGGGCCGAGGAGCTGCCGGCAGGGGTTGATCCGCCCGACCTCGCGAAAGTGGTCGAACGACTCGTGACGGACGCCCCCGCCTCATAGACCGCCGGACGAGTGCCCCAGCTCCGCCAGCGTCGTCGTCATGAGCCCGCGCAGCAGCGTCCCCGCCAGCTTGTCGTGCTCGTCCTCCACCGACAGCCCTTTGGCCACCCTCTCCCTGTAGATCGCCCGCTCCCGCCCTCCGGGATAGGGCAGCGCCGTCATCCCGACGACGACCGTGGCCCGGGTCCCGCCCCTGGGCAGGATCGCCACGGCGTGCGTGCGCAGGCAGACCTCGTCGGGAGCCCCGAACCAGCCGCACTTGATCCCCGTCTCCGGCGACCGCGTCACCTCACGGAGGCCGAACGTCTGCGGCCCGCTCACCTCCCGCATCCAGCCCACGATGGTCGCCGCCACCGGATCTCCGGCGACGGCGGCCTGGGCGAGCTCGGCGTAGGCGGTCGCGACCTCGTCGGCGGCGACCTCCACGGACCCGAACCGCGAGGGGTCGCCGTTCGGCGGCGACCAGGCGACGCCGGTGCGCCTGCGCAGGTCGTCGAGGATGACGCCGGGGCCGACGGCGAGCCACAGGTTGAGCGTGTCGGCGTTGGAGGAGACGACCACGGCGGGCTCGGCGTGGCGGCGCCACCGGGCGGCATCGTGGATGCGGTCCGCGCACACCCACGCGTACAGGGGCTTGAGCAGCGAGGCGCAGCGCAGCCGCGTCTGGCCCGATCTGACGCTCACCGTGCGGGCGGGCGGACCGCCGTAGCCGCGCCTGATGCCCGCGGCCTGGGCGCTGGCGGCGTGGTCAAGGTCGTTGAGCAGCTCGTTGAACCCCACGGACCCCACCGTACCTACGAGGGGCTCTCCCAGCGGCCTTGGTACCACTCCATGCTCGGTGGCGCGCCCGGCAACTCGCTCGCGCCGGGGGCGCGCAGGCCGTCGAGCGCGATGGTCAGCAGGCGCTGTTTGACGCGTTCGTGCTCCTCGCTGGACGGCCCGGGGGCCGGGCGGCTGAACTGCTCCACGAGCAGTGAGATGTCCAGCGTGGTCACGTCGCCCCTGAGCACGCCGGCCGCACGCGCCCTGGAGACGACCTGGCCGGACAGCTCGATGGCCTTCCCGGCGGTGCGCGACATCTCCTCGGTGACCTCGATGGTGCCCGCCACCGGCGCCAGCGCGCCCGCGCGGTAGGCCACGCAGGCGCGTACGTACATAACCAGGCCCTCCCACGGGTCTCGTGCGGCCAGCCCCGCCTGCGCGGCCTCGACGCCGCGCTCCATGGCGATCAGGCACAGGCGCTGGAGCAGTTCCTCCTTGGTGCGGTAGCGGCGGTAGAGGCTGCCCATGCCGACGCCCGCGGCCTTGGCGATGGCCGACACCGGCGCGTCGAACCCCTGTGTGGTGAACACCTCGTGCGCCGCCCGCAGCAGCCGCAGATCGTTGCGCGCCGCCTCGGCCTGCCTGCCGCGTGTGCTCATGCCGTAGAGGATAGCCCGGTTGCGGAGCGTTCCGCTCCGATATAGATTCCGGAGCAATACGCTCCGACTAAAGAGGGATGGCAGATCATGCGCGCAGTGGTGTTGAGGCGGTACGGCGGGCCGCAGGCGCTGGTCGTGGAGGAGGTCCCCGACCCCGTGGCCGGGCCGGGGCAGGCGCTGGTCAAGGTGGCGGTGGCGGGCATCACGTTCGTCGAGACGCAGGTACGCGCCGACAGAGGGCCGAGGCGCGCGGACCTGCCCGCGATCCTGGGCAACGGCGTGGCGGGCACGGTGCTCGCGACCGGCGAAGGCGTGGACGCGGCGCTGGTCGGCACGCCGGTGGTCAGCATGCTGAACGGGTACGGCGGCTACGCCGAACTGGCCGTGGCCCGCGTTGACGATCTCATCCCCGTCCCCGACGGGCTGACCCCGCAGGTCGCGGTGGCGCTGCTCGCCGACGGGCGCACGGCCGTCGGCCTGGCCCGTGCCGCCGCCCCGAAGCCCGGCGAATGGGTGCTGGTGGAGGCCGCGGGCGGCGGCGTGGGCAGCCTGCTCGTGCAGCTCGCCCGCCGGGCGCGGGCCCGCGTGGTGGGCGCGGCAGGCAGCGCGGCCAAGCGCGACCTGGCCGCCGGCGTGGGCGCCGAGCTGACGATCGACTACACCGACCCCGGCTGGACGGACGTGGTGCGCGCGGCGACGGGCGGCCTGGACGTGGTCTTCGACGGCGTGGGCGGCGAGATCGGCGCGGCCGCCCAGAGGCTGTTGAAGGACGGGGGCAGGCTCAGCGTGTACGGGATGGCGGGCGGCCCGATGACCACCCCCGATCCACGCGTGACAGCCGTCGCCTGGCCCCCGACGAGCCTGCGCGAGCTGGCAGAAGAGGCCATGGCCGAGGCCGCCGCCGGACGCCTGCGTCCGACGATCGGCGCCGTGTACCCGCTGGAGGGCGCCGCCGAGGCGCACGCCGCCATCGAGGCCCGCACGATCGTCGGCAAGAGCGTCCTCGACGTGGGCCTTTCATGACAGCCCCGTGTCACACCCCGAACCTGACCCACGAAACCACGAGCGCGATCGGCACCAGCGCGACCACGGCCAGCGCGGTCACCACCTTCCACCGGCGCGCCACCCCCGCCTCCGTCACGAACGCCGCCACGGTCCCCGCCCCCGCGCAGGTCGCCGCGGCGGTGACCGCGTGCGCGAACGACGACGTCCACGAGGGCAGCGCCTCCCCCACGGCTCTGAGCACGACGACCACCCCTGCGGCCACCAGCGTCACCCGCCGCCCCGGGCGCACGTCCACCCGTTCGAGGGCCAGGGCGGACCCGGCGAGCAGCGCAAGGGTGATCACCACCACGAGTCCGACGGCCGGGGCCAGGCAGCCCCAGTCCTCGCAGCCGACACCGGTCCACGCCAGGCGCACGGTGGCCCACCACAACACCCCCAGCACCGCGGACACGGCAGCCGCCCGCCCCATTCGCCGCCACATGAGCTCATGGTCCCACCTGGGCGGGCGTGGTGGTCAGCCCAGGCGTTCCGCGCGGCGCTCGTCCGCTTCGGCCTGCGCCGTGCGTCCCAGCGTGCGCAGCGCGACGGCCCGGTTGGCGTGCAGGTCGGCCTGCGGTTGCAGCTCGATCGCGCGGGTCAGGTCCGCGACCGCCCCCTCCAGGTCCCCGACGGCGTAGCGCAGCACGCCCCGGTTCCCCCACGTCGCGGCCAGTTCGGGGGCGAGCTCCACGGCCTGCTCCAGCGCCGCCTCCGCCGCGGCGTACCGCCCGGCCGCCGTCTCGATCTGCCCCAGCACCGTGAGCAGGTGCGGGTTGCCGGGCGCGAGCGCGAGCCCGGCCTCGACGTCCGCCCTGGCCTCCGGATCTCTGCCGGAGACGGCCAGCAGCCCGGCGCGGTTGACGTAGGCGTCCAGGTAGCCGGGGTCGAGCTCGATCACCCGCCCCAGGTCGGCCAGCGCGCCGTCGCTGTCGCCGCGCACGGTACGCAGCTCGGCCCGGTTGTAGTACGCCTCGGGCAGCGGTGGCCCTGCCGCGATGGCCCGCTCGTAGTCGGCCAGCGCCTCCTCGTGCCGTCCGAGCTTGAACAGCAGGTTCCCCCGTTCCAGGTAGTGGTCGGGGAAGGCGGGGTCCAGCGCGATCGCGGCCTCGTAGTCCTCCAGCGCCTCCTTGGCGTGCCCGAGCGCGGCCAGCAACTGGGCCCGGTTCGCCAGCAGCACCATCCGGTGTTGCGGATGCCGCTCCCCCAGCTCGCCCGCCAACTCGATCGCCGACTCGACCAGCGCCAGCGCCGCCCCGGGCCGGCCCTGACGCAGCTCGATCAGCGCCAGTCCGTTGCGGTCGAAGCCGAGCTTGAAGGCCCGCTCCGCGGGGTCGGGCAGCAGGCTGGAGATGGCGATCGCCTCGTTCATCCACCCGCGGGCCCTGGCCAGGTCGCGGCGGGCGGGATCGGGGTGGCGGGCGTCGAGCATGGCGGTCCCGTACGCGCCGGCGGCGTGCATGGCCGGATCCTGACTGCTCAGGCGGACCCGGTCCCACAGCGCGCGGGCCTCGTCGGTGCGCCCGAGCCCGCCGAGCGCGGTCGCCGTGCGCTGGGCGAAGCGCCACCACCGTTCGCCGCCCGGCTCGGCCCGCGCCATGCCGCACTCCCCCAGCTCGACCACGGCGTGCAGGAACCCCTCCCGCGTGCAGCGGTCCACCAGCGCCCAGAGTTCGTCGTCGCCGCGGGTGTCGGGGCCTGACGAGGGGCCGCCGGAATACACCGTGATCGTCAGCGTCCCGGCAGGGATGCGCCGCATCATCACCTCGAGCAGTTCGACGTCCGTCGGGTCGGCCTCGGCGCCGTTGCACACCGCGAGCGCCCGTCCGGGCGGCGCCGCGTCGCGCACGAACTCCGCCAGCCCGTTGGCCAGCCGCAGCGTACGGCGGGGCGCGGGCACGAGGATGCGCTCCTCGTCGGTCAGTCCCGCCTCGATCGTGACCCGCCTGGCCGGCACGAGCGCGGCCAGTTCCGGAGCGGCGGCCCTGATCTCGATGTCGTGGGCCGCCACCAGGCCGCCCGGCCGTTCCAGCGCGTCCGGCACCAGGTGGCCCAGCAGAGCGGCGGCGACGGTGTAGGGGCCGCGTGGCCGGCGATGCCCGTCGATCAACGGCATCAGCGGCCTCGCGGCCTCCCAGCGGGCCGGTGGTTCACCCCGGACCCGCAGGTGGGACCTCTTCTCGCTCACCCCTTGTGAATGACGCCGGAGGTCCCGGCGAGCCTCGCGGTGCCAGGCTTGCGAACAACGATGCGCTTCATGACGTACCTCTCCACTTGAGGTTAATTCACCATTATTAGGTCACCTCAACGAATATCAAGGAACGTGGTGAATAAGTGGGAGGGTAAAGGATAAAAAGGGCTTGCCTTTTGATTGGCCCATCTAACCTATGAGTGCTGCGTCCATTGGCGCGACATCGTCGTACGCGTCTGCTCGGATTCGGCCATCATGGCGCACAGACACCGGCCGACCAGCGTGACCGACTGACAGCAGCCGGGCTTGGACAGCGCCTTGGCGCGCACGATGACGGTGGCGCGTTCGATCAGCCGCTCCAGGCTCGGCTCGCCGCCCTTGAGCGAACGTGTTTGCCAGGGACACGCCGCGGCGTTCTCGCAGGCGTTCTTGTCGATGTACGGCATGGGCCCTCCCCTGGGTTTCACCGGCTCCTCACGTTTGATCTTCAGCCCGGCCAGGGCCTGGGCGCCCAGGTCGGCGATCGCGAGGAGGTCGGCATGACGACACCGGCGCTTTTTTCCCAGGCAGGCGGTCCTCGACGGCAGAGCGAGCAACGTCGCCCCCGCCATCAGGCAGCCGCCCACGAGCATGCTCCAGCCCACGGGCTCGTGGAACCAGATCACCGCGATCGCCGCCACCCACAGGGGCTGCGACGACATCAGGATCTGACTGGGGACGGCCGGGACGTGCGCCTGGCCGTACGCGCGCGCCAGGAACCCCAGCGCGCACGACACCACGGACAGGTGAGCCATGACCACCCAGTCGGGCGCGTTGCCCGGCAGGGTGATCCCGTCGCGCGCCGCGAAGACGCCGCAGAGCAGACCGATGGTGAAGAGCTGGATGACGGTCAGCGCGTACGCGTGAAAGCCCACCTCGAGCTTGGACAGGTGCGCGAGCAGCAACGTGTGACCGGAGTAGAGGGCGGCGGCGAAGAGTGTGGCCACAAGGGCGACCACCGAGAACTCCTCCTCTTCCGCACCCTGCAGGAGCGTGAACACCGTCATGCCGGCCAGCGCGAGGGCGACCCCCACCCAGATCCGGCGCGGCATCTTGGCCTTGGTGATCACGAGCGACAGGATCGGCGTGATCACCACGCTGCACCCGACCGCGAACCCCGACACCGCCGACGGCAGGCTGTGCAGGGCGAACGCCTGGGCGACCTGCCCCACCCCGAACATCAACCCGAGGACGATCCCGTAGATCCACGTCTCGCGTGACAATCCCCGCAAGCACGCGGGACGGATGACGGCCAGCGTCACCGCGGCGATCACGTATCGCTCGGCGAGCAGGTCTTCGACTGGTAAACGGTGGATGAGATCTTTCATCAGCGGAAACGCCGACCCCCATGCGGCGCTGACGAACAACAGAAGCACGGCTCCCAGGAGGGGCCGGGGAGCGGCCACGACTGCCATATCAGAAGCATCTCACTACTATTCGCAGCGACAACTTCACAGGGAGCAGTCGGTGATACTCCCTTACACCTCGGTGGTATCTGGTTCACCCGCAGGCACGTACATCCATATCCGGCGAGGATCCGGGGAGGCCGCAGACCGGAGCCGGGCGGCAGTGATCCGATCTATGGCCGGATTGAAAAATCGACGGCATACGTCCGGAAGTCACGCCGAGACAAGCCAAAAGCGGCCCCAGGAGGGTGGGGCCGTGAGGAAAAGGGGGGAGGCCTAGAGTTCGAGCATCGCCGGAGGGATCAGGCGCTTCTCGATGTAGACGACGGTCAGGTCGCCGACCCGATGCCGGGAGAGCTGACGCCAGCCCTGGCGCTCGTACAACGCCAGCGCGGCCTCCTGGTTGAGCGTGGTGTCACCTGTGACGCTGTGGAAGCCGAGCTCCACCGCGCGTCGCTCCAGAGCCTCGAGCATGGCGGCGCCGAAGCCGCGCCGCTGGAACTCGGGGTGCACCCGCAGGCGGCAGATTTCGGCGGTCGCCGTGTCGACCGGTTTCAGCCCGCCCATGGCGACGACCCGCGAGGAGACCTCGCCGATCAGGAAGTCGCCCCCGCAGGCCAGGTAGATCTCCTGGATACGGGGGAAGTCGTCTTCGTAGTAGACGCCGTCACCGGGGGCCAGGCCCACCTCGGCGAGGCAGATCCGGTGCAGCGCGAGAATGGTGTCGAGATCGGACCAGCGATAACGCCTGATCGTCAACTTCACGTACCGCCCCCTTTCACCCGGCTCCTGGGCCGGCGCAGCTCGGCCCGATAGTCGTCCAGTTTCGGATGGTTCGCATCGCGCTCCATGACCTTCTTCTCAAGCTCCAGGGCGGGACGCATGATGAGATCGGTCAGGTACTCGTCGCGGACCATGCGCAGCGCCCTCGTCCCGACGTCGAGCGCGTCGTCGAGCTCGCCGTCGATCAGGCGGCACTGTGCCTGGTCCAGCCTGATCAGGGTCTGGTCGAGGATGTGGTCCTCGTACTTCTCCAGCGCCTGGTCGAGCACCACCTCGGCCTCTATCGTCTGGCCGAGCTTGGTCAGGACGTCGCCCTGGTAGAAGTAGAGCTGCTTCTCGGTGTAGCCGAAGGCCATGTCCTCCTGGTCGGTGCTCTTCATGTGCGAGAAGGCGTTCCTGGCGCGGGCCAGCGCGCGCTTGGCCTGGTCGACGACCTCCTTCTTGCTGTCGACCCCCGAGAGCATGGCCAGCGCCCTGGCCTCGACGACCGGCGCCATGGCCAGCGCGGGACACGGTGTGGAGCCGGCCAGGTCGCGGCTCTTCTTGGCCAGGTGGAGCGCCTCGCGGGCGTCGCCGAAATACAGGGGGACGAGCGACTCGCGGGCCGTGATCCACGCCCGCAGCGCGCGGTCGCCCGTCTCGTCGGCCGCGGTGCGCCCGGTGCGGAAGAAGGAGCGGGCCAGCCGGTGGTCGCCCAGGTTGATCATGATCATGCCGCTCAGCCCGGAGAGCTGGGCCGCCATCCTGAGCAGGCGGTCGTTCAGGTCGATGGGCTGGCGGCGGGACAGCGCCGTGCGCACCGCGCTCAGTTCGAGCAGCACGTCGCACAGCAGCCGCAGCGGGGCCGTCGTGGTGTACTGACGGCCGAAACTGACCGTGGCCTCTTCCCACTGGTCGAGCATCGCGGCCGACACGGTGGCCGACACGAGCGTCTCGTCCATGCGCCGCCTGATGCCCTCGCACGCGCCCAGCACCGGGCCGTCGAGCTCGGCCGCCGGGCTGGCATCGGGATCGAGGAGATTTAACAGGGTGCGCCGGAGGATGTTCTCGTCCTCCTCGGCGGCGGGCTCGGTGACCATCGGCATGATCACCAGCTCCCGCTCCGTGGGCAGCAGCGGCCGATCCTTGGCCTCGCCTCCCAGCACCCCCGGCATCCGGTGGCCGTGGCCGCAGATGCACGGCCCGTCGAGGCCGAGCGCCACGGGCTCGACCCGGTAGACGGTGCACAGGTAGTGGAGGTATTCGGGGCCCGGACGCTTGAGCCCGCTCTCGTAGGCGGACAGCAGCGTCTCGCCGATACCGGGCATCGGCTTGGAATCTCGCTCGAAAAGGGCCCTGACCTGCTCGATCACGTCCGCCAGCGCGATGCCGTGCGCCAGCCGGTGGGACTTGATACGGGTCGTGCTGAACTGCGTGGTGCATGCCTCGTGGATCTCTTCAGCTATCTGGGCCGAGGTGCGGCCGACGGCAAGGCCCTTGGCCCTGATCCGCCGGGCGATCTCCGTCTCCCTATGCTGTCTGCCGGACATCCCGGCCCCTCTCACGCACGTCTCGAGCGGTCCGCAACTGGTGACTCAGCGTAGCCTCCGGATCGCTCTACGCCTACCCATGACTATGAAGCAATGTCGGCGGCTTGGAAACGCCCGGATCCAGCGTACGGTTAAGGATCGTCCTCCGAGGGACTGTTTCTTACATCCCACGAGGGACAAGCGACTCCCCGTGAGCAAATTCCCCTCGTTGCGCCCGCCATTGACTTGAGACATCTTTGGCCCACCAGCAACGATTCCCAAGGAGGGACGAACGGTGGGGGACGACAGTTTCGAACATCTGCAGCGTCTCGTGGCGGAGCTCGGCGCCCGCGGATTGCTCGCCCGAGTGGTCCAGGCCCAGAACGGTCGCAGGTTCGTACGGGTCATCAACCCCGAGGCGACCAGCCTGTCCGAGAACGTCACCTGTCGGTCGGCCACCGTCTCCGACATGCCGGACTGGTGGTACTGCTGGTCCTGGGGCGAACGAATGCACACGGCCGACGACCCGGCCGGTGCTGCGACGAAAGTCGCCCGCGTGCTCGCCGCCGTGGGGAAGTGACCACGCGGTGAACCGGGTGGAGCGCAGCCACCGCGGCTCACCGCACCCATGGTGGCCTCGACGGAGCCGGCGGGGTGGCCGGTGCGGAGGGTCTCCCCGATACAGGAGCCCTGGCCACTCCGCCGGTTCCGGCCCCTCTCTCACGAGCCGCCTGTCTCTCTCACAAGCCGCCCGTCCGGTACGCCGGGCGGGTGTTCGGGGGATCCCGCCGGGCGAGTGCTCGGGGAATCCCTCCCGGAACCGGAACGGGACGCGCTTCCGGGTGCGCGCCCCGTTCCGAGCTGTCCGTCATCGGAGCGTTCGCTCTCTCCCTCCGCGGCCCAGAGAGCGGGCAACCCCGTCTTCCCCGGCGTGATGTGACGGCGGGCGGTTCGGTCGGCGGTATTTTTGGATCGAAACGGTCCAATCTGCCGACCGAACCGCTTCCGGAGGGGGATCCGCCTAGTGTTACTGCTGGTGACACCGTCGCCACCGCCTGCGTCGCCGTCAGGGCTTCCTGATTTAGACCAAATGACCCAAGGCATGGCGACAAGCTGCCAAAACGACACGGTTCTTTGCTCTACCCTTGTCGGGATGCTGAACAATTGGACCTGGGCACCGCTCGTGGCCAGCGCGATCACGGTCGTTCTGATCATCGTGCTCGCGTTCGTGGTCCGTGGCATCGCGCACCGGGTGATCACGCGGGTGGTGAACCGTGCGGCCACCGGAGGGTCGATCACCAGCCGCTTCCGCAAGGGAGCGGCCACCGACGGCATCGACGTGCTGCTCCACGAGCGCCGCAAGCAGCGGGCCGAGACGATGGGCTCGGTGCTCAAGCACATCGCCTCGATCGTCATCCTCGGCACTGCGGTGCTGACCGTGCTCGACCGGCTGACGATCCCGATCGCGCCGCTGCTGACCAGCGTCGGCATCCTCGGCGTGGCCGTCGGCTTCGGCGCACAGGAACTGGTCAAAGACTTCATCGCGGGCATGTTCATGCTGCTGGAGGACCAGTACGGCGTCGGCGACGTGATCGACGCGGGCGCCGCGGTCGGAACAGTCGAGGCGGTCACCCTGCGCGTCACCCGGCTGCGCGACATCGACGGCCGCGTGTGGTACGTCCGCAACGGCACCATCACCCGGGTCGGCAACGAGTCGCAGGGCTGGTCGCGAGCCTACGTCGACGTCCCTGTCGCCTACGACGCCGACGTCGTCGGCGTGCGCGTGCTGCTCGAGCAGGTGGCGGAGGAGGTCTGGGCCGACTCCGAGCTGCGCGAGAGCAAGATCGTTGAGCAGCCTCAGGTGTTCGGCGTCGAGCAGCTCTCCGACAGCGCGCTGGTGTTCCGCCTCAGCGCCAAGACGCTGCCGTCCGCGCAGGCCGAGGTGGGCAGAGAGCTCAGGCTCAGGGTCAAGACCGCGCTCGACACCGCAGGCATCCCCATGGTCGCGGTGATATGAGTCCGGTTTAAGGCGGTTCCCGGTACGCCGTAGGCTAGGGGGCGTGACTGAGACCTCCTTCTACGACGCCGTCGGGGGTGAGGAGACCTTCCGACGTCTCGTGCACCGCTTCTACGAGGGGGTCTCCGAAGACCCGCTGCTGCGGCCGCTCTACCCGGAGTCCGACCTGACGGGCGCTGAGGAGCGGCTGCGGGGCTTCCTGATCCAGTACTGGGGCGGCCCCAACACCTACAGCCAGGAGCGCGGCCACCCCAGGCTGCGTATGCGTCACATGCCGTTCGTCATCGGGGAGCCCGAGCGCGACGCCTGGCTGCGGCACATGCGTGACGCGGTCGACTCCCTCGACCTGCCGGAAGAGCAGGAGACCAGGCTCTGGGACTATCTGGTCTACGCGGCCCACAGCCTGGTGAACTCCCCCACATAACTCGTTCAGCTCAGGGGCGTTCGCCGCGGAAGGGGATGACGGGCAGGGAGAGCAGTGCGCAGGCCAAGCCCGCCGCGAACCCCGCCCACATCCCCGTGCCGTCCATCAGCGCTCCGGCCAGCGGGGTGACGACCAGGGAGACGGAGTTCTGGACGGTGTTGTGGGTGCCGAGCACCCGGCCCGCCCAGCCGGGCCCGGCGAGCTCGCCCGCCGCCAGGTAGGCCAGCCCGTTCCCCGCCACGGTCATCACCGCGGCCGCCGCGATCATCACGGGTCCGAGCCAGGTGCCACCGAGCGTCCCGGCCACCAGCAACGCGAGAACGACCAGGGTGACAAGGGTGATCAGCAGCAGGGGCCGCATGCGCAGACCCGTCCTGTCGGACCAGCGGCCGACCGCGATCCTGACCACGGCCCCGCCGATCGCCGCCACCCCGAAGAGCTGGCCGGCGGCCACGCTGTCCCAGTCGTAGAGATTGACGAGGCAGCTCACACCGTACGTGCTGACCACGACCTGCGGCACCGCGTGCAGCGCGCTGGTGGCGTGCACCCGCCACAACGCGGGCTGCCGGTACGGCGAGCCCTTCGGCGCCGCGCCGGAGGCCGAGAGGTCGTGCGGGGGCTCGGCCAGGAAGAGCGCGGCCAGCACGGCGGCCACCAGGCTCGCGCCCGCGCAGACGAGCATCACGCCGGGCAGTCCGTACGCGCGGGCGACCGGCGGCAGCGCGAAGGCGCCGATGGCCATGCCGAGTGTGAAGGAGACCTGGCGCAGGCCCATGGCGACGCCGCGCTCCGGCGGCTCGAACCAGCGCAGCACGATCCGGCCGCCGCCGACCATCGCCGCCGAGCCGGCCGCGCCCGCCAGGGCGAGCAGCGCGACCACGGCCCATGCCTGCTCGACCAGGGCCACGGCGGCGAACAACAGGGCCGCCAGCCCCACGCCCGTGCCCAGCACCAGCCGCTCGCCGTGCCGGTCCGCCAGCGCGCCCCAGGCGACGAGGGCCAGGAGGATGCCGAAAGCAGGGGCGTTCCCTATGACTCCGCCCACCGGCAGTGAGACACCGAAATGTCGCAAAATTTCGGGCATGACGAGGGGCAGGCCGAACAGCCCCAGCGTGACACTGGCGTGGGCGTTGACCCCCAGCGCCAGCATCACCCAGCGGTTCATTCGCAAAAGCGCTTGAGGTAGGCCAGCTCCCCTGAGTTGAGGCGTCGCGGCGCGGCCCGCTCGACGTCGTAGGCCGCCAAGACGGACGTGGCCGTCACATAGAGGGCTTCGTCATCGCGAATCTCGTACTGGAGCGTAAACCGCACCGCCCCAACCTGCGTCACCCACGTCTCGACGCGCACCGGCGCGGCGCGGAAGCCGAGCGGACGGCGGTAGTCGACCTCGTGCCGGGTCACCACCAGGCCCTTGAACGGCGCATCGCCCGCGTTGTACGGATCGATGTGGAACATGCCGAAACGGGCGTCCTCGAGGTAGTCGAGGAAGCGCACGTTGTTCACGTGTCCTTGGGAGTCGATGTCGGCGAATCTCACCGTTCGTAGAAAGACGTGCCGATGGGCCTGGGTGCGTTCAACCACGTCCGCAACCGTACCTGGCTTTGCCGGATGGCCCGACGTCAGGTTTCGTCCAGGACCCGCAGGGGGTCGAGGCGGCGGATCAGGGTCATGGCGGCGTCGATGACCTCCTGGGCCTCCTCCTCCGTGTCGGAGGTGGCCACCTCCCTGGCCGCCTCGCCGATGATGCTGGTCAGCACCGCCACCGTGAACCGGTCGAGCGGATCGCCGCCCGCCCCCAGCAGCACGGCGTTCTGACGCACCCACTCCCGTCCCCGCGTGCGGCGGATCAGCTCGAAGCCGGGCGGGCCGTCCCCGTCGATGAAGAGCCGGACAAGGTCGCGCCGCTCCCACGCGCCGGCGAGGTAGGCGCGGGCCCCGGCGATCAGCAGCTCGACCGGGTCGCCCACCCCATCCTTCTTGGCCTTGGCGACGCCGGCAGCCGAGGCCTGTTCGTGCGCCGCCTGGTGGTCCTCGTACAGAGCCAGGAACAGCTCCGTCTTGCCGCCGAAGTGGTGGTAGAGGCTCCCGACGCTGGACCCGGCGCGGGCGACGACCTCGGAGACGCTGGAGTCGGCGAAGCCGTGCTCGCTGAAGACCTCGCGAGCGGCCTGCAGCATGATCTTGCGCGTCTGGGCCGTACGACTCCACTCCCACGAGGACTTGCGTGCCATTCCAGCATTCTAGAATCGGGTTTTCCCAGGCGGCGGGAGCGGAGCCGTCCACGCCGCCCACCACCACACCGATGAGCAGCACGTACGACGGCAGGACCCCCGGCCACGCCACCCGCGCTCAAGGACTCGACACGCCGTTGCCGTTCCTGCCCCGCCCGGCCAGCACCTCCTCCAACGTCGGCCGCCGCTCCCCCGGCTCGCGCGGCCCCGGCTGGGCGAGCTGCACCAGCACGCCATGTGCCTCCTTCGGGTGCAGGAACACCTCCCGCCACCGCGGATTCGACCGGTTGAGGCCGTGCAGGCGGTAGCCGCGCGCGGTCAGCGCCGCCACGGCCGCGTCCAGGTCGTCGACGTGGAAATTGAGGTGGTGGACGCCGCCCCGGCCCCGGGTGAGCTCGAAGAAACTGTCGAAGAACGTCGAGTCGGCCAGGGGCTCCATGAGCTCGACCCTGCCGCCGTTGGCGTAGGTGAGCTGCAGGGTGCGGTAACCGGCGGTCCGGTTGTCGCCGCCCCCGCCCCGATGGGTGCCGCCGAGGAGGTCACGGTAGAGCGGCAGCAGATCCCTGATCCGGGGAGCGGCCACGGCCGTGTGGTCGAAGGAAACTTGGAGGCCGTCCAGTTGCAGGTCCACGCACGACTCCTCGCTGCGGAGCGATCCTAGAATCGGATTCTAACGTCTGCGCGCCCTCACGGCCGATCGGCCCCCTTACAACGCCGCCGCCCATCTCCCAATCGCCCTGAGACGCCAACACCCACCGCACCACACCTCACTACGTCCCACCCCACCGAATCAGGCCACCCCACGCCATCCCGACCGACACGATCCACACCACATCACCACGGACCGACGCAACCCACGCCACCCCAGGCCAACACGACACACGCCACCCCACCAGGAAGACGCGAACCACGCCACGCCACGCCAGACCGACACGACACACGCCACCCCAGGCCAGACTCGCCATGCCGCGCCAGGTCGACGGGACTCCCCGCCAGAACAACATGACGCCAGGCCGATGTGCCGGCACGTTACGCCCAATGCCGCCCCGCCGCATCACACCAGACCAAGCCACACCACGCCACACCAACCAAAATGGGGCCCTCCGGTTTTACCCGGAAAGGCCCCATTCTTCACCAGCCGACCCTCAGATCCTCAGACCCTTGAATCAGTCGCGGTGCAGCTTCCGATATGTGATCCGGTGCGGACGTGCGGCGTCGGCACCCAGTCGCTCGATCTTGTTCTTCTCGTAGTCCGCGAAGTTCCCCTCGAACCAGAACCAGTTGGACCCTTCCTCCCACGCCAGGATGTGGGTGGCGATCCGGTCGAGGAACCACCGGTCGTGCGAGGTGATGACCGCACAGCCCGGGAAGTCGAGCAGCGCGTTCTCCAGCGACGACAGCGTCTCGGTGTCGAGGTCGTTGGTGGGCTCGTCGAGCAGCAGAACGTTGCCGCCCTGCTTGAGGGTGAGCGCGAGGTTGAGCCGGTTGCGCTCGCCGCCCGACAACACCCCCGCCTTCTTCTGCTGGTCGGGCCCCTTGAACCCGAACGCCGCGATGTACGCCCTCGACGGCATCTCCACGTTGCCGACCTTGATGTGGTCGAGCCCGTCGGAGACGACCTCCCAGACGTTCTTGTTCGCGTCGATGCCGCCGCGGCTCTGGTCGGCGTACGAGATCTTGACCGTGTCACCGACGATGATCGAGCCGGTGTCGGGCGTCTCACCACCGGTGATCATCCGGAACAGCGTGGTCTTGCCGACGCCGTTGGGGCCGATGACGCCGACGATGCCGTTGCGGGGCAGGTCGAACGTCAACTCCTCCATCAGCAGCCTGTCACCGAACCCCTTGGTGAGGTCGCCGGCCTTGATCACCGTGGTGCCCAGACGCGGGCCCGGCGGGATCTGGATCTCCTCGAAGTCCAGCTTGCGGTGCTTGTCGGCTTCGGCCGCCATCTCCTCGTACCGCTGCAGTCGGGCCTTGCTCTTGGTCTGGCGCGCCTTCGGGTTGGAGCGAACCCACTCCAGCTCGTCTTCCAGGCGCTTCTTCCGCTTGACGTCCTTCTGCCCCTCGACCTTGAGCCGCTGGGCCTTGGCCTCGAGGTAGGTGGAGTAGTTGCCCTCGTACACGAACGCGCGTCCGCGGTCGAGCTCCAGGATCCAGCCGGCCACGTTGTCGAGGAAGTAGCGGTCGTGGGTGACGGCGACCACGGTGCCGGCGTACTTCTCCAGGTGCTGCTCCAGCCACTGAACACTCTCGGCGTCGAGGTGGTTGGTGGGCTCGTCGAGCAGCAGCAGGTCGGGCGCCTCAAGCAGCAACTTGCACAGCGCGACCCGGCGACGCTCACCACCGGACAGCTTGGTCACCTCGGCGTCGGGCGGCGGGCAGCGCAGGGCGTCCATGGCCTGCTCAAGCTGGCTGTCAAGATCCCACGCGTTGCGGTGCTCAAGCTGATCCTGCAGCTTGCCCATCTCCTCCAGCAGTTCGTCGCTGTAGTCGGTGGCCATCTGCTCAGCGATCTCGTTGTAGCGGTGGAGCATCGCCATCGTCTCGGCGACGCCCTCTTGGACGTTGCCGAGGACGGTCTTCTCCTCGTTGAGCGGGGGCTCCTGCTGGAGCATGCCCACCGTGAAGCCCGGCATGAGCTTCGCATCACCGTTCGAGGGCTGCTCCAGGCCGGCCATCATCCGGAGCAGCGTCGACTTTCCGGTGCCGTTCGGCCCCAGGACACCGATCTTGGCTCCAGGCAGGAACGACAACGTTACGTCGTCAAGGACAACCTTGTCGCCGTGCGCCTTGCGCACGCGCTGCAGCGTATAGATGTACTCCGGCATGCCTTCTAGCTTAGGGGCTCTCGACCCGGGCTTCCGCCGCTCCTCCCCAGGAGAGCAAAGCATCTCGAATCCGATGTGGTTCCCCGAAGCAATCAGACGACCCGGACGGGCGTGGCCTGCTTCGGACCGCCCCGGTGCTTGGCGAGGGACTGCCCCTGGCAACGGACCCAAGGGGGCCGAGAGGCAAAGGCCCCAGAGACACCCAAGGGCCGGAAGGGACCCAGGAGCCGGAAGGGAACCAAGAACCGGGAGGGAACCAAGAGCTGGGAGGGCCCAAGATGCCCGAGAAGGGCTCAAGGACCGAAAGCGACGTTGGGCTGAGAGGTACGTAAGGGCGGTGGCCCAAAGCAACGCGGTCGCCGTCAGCGCCAGGCATCCGACCATACGAGCTGGTCCTGGATGCCATGAGCACCGAGTACCGGGACGACATCGCGCGGGCACCAAGAGCCCAGTGAGAGCGAAGTGCACCCTGAGGAGCGAGGACACCGAGGAGAGCGAAGATCTCAAGGAGCGGGAGGGAGAAAGGTCAGAGATTGGGGTCTTTGGGGAGGGAACGTGGGGGTGGGGGCGTCTTAGGGAACGGTGGGGGCTGTTGTGCCACCGGCACGCAGACCTGATCCCGCCCCAGCTCCTTCGCCCGGTAAAGGGCCAGGTCGGCGGCGGCGAGCAGGTCGATCAGGTCGTCGCCGTGGATGCTCATCAAGGCGACCCCGACCGAGATCGTGACCCTGATCAAGGTGCCGCCGGCGGGAACGGCCATGTGGCTGATGTGGACGCGGAGTCGTTCCGCGACCTGGCAGGCCTCCTCCATGTCGGCCCCTGGCAGCAGTACGACGAACTCTTCGCCCCCGAACCGCCCTACCACGTCATAGTCGCGGAGTTGGCTGCGCAGCGTCGCCGCCAACCCGACGAGCACCTGGTCGCCGACCAGGTGGCCATGGGCGTCGTTGACGCGTTTGAAGTGGTCGATGTCGATGATCAGCAGCGCCAGTGTGTCGCCGGTGCGGCGTGCCCTGACGATCTCGGTGTCGGCTTCGCGCTGCCAGGCGGCGGCGTTCAGCAGACCGGTCTTGGCGTCCGTACGGGCCGCGGCCTGGAGCTGGGCGTGCAGGAGGCTGCGCTGGAGCAGCACCACCGGCGGCAGCGTGAGGACCAGCAGCCCCAGGTTGAGGCTGCAACAGATCGAGACCATGACGCCCAGGCAGAGCTCGACGATGTCCAGCAGGACGCTCTCCCTGTCCCACAGGACCTCCCGCCAAGCGATGTCGGGGTCGGCCGTGTGCGCCGCGATGGCGATGAGGCCGATGTTGAGCAGGCAGAACAGTACGGAGGCCACCACCGCGTAGATGATCGGCAAGCCGCCGTCCTGCGGCAACACCCGCGGATCCTCGACGAACCAGTGGAACACGACGGAGGCCGTACACCCGGCCAGGCCGATGGCCGCCGAGCTGAACACGCGACGGTAGAGCACCGTCGCCCGCACACGGACCTGGAGCAGAATCTGCAGCACGATCGGCGCGAAGAGGGCATACACCGGGGGCAACAGCAGCGCCACGGGCAGCCACCAGGCCGACAACAGGTCCCGCGAGACCCCGGCGGGCACGCCCAAGCGTCTGGTCGCCTCGATGCACACCGCGCCGCACCCCATGAGGGCACCGAACGTGAGCACATCCCGCCAGGTGAATTCAGTCGAAGCCGCGAACAGCACGATCGCGGCGAGATCAAGAGCGACTGTCGCGCACACGTAGCCCACGAGCGGGCGGCGTTGCCCAAGCAACGGCCAGCGGCAGGCCAATGTTGACACACCGTCGCGAGACTTGATCGAAGCGTGACTGGTCACCGCCATCTCGTCTCCTCCCTGACTAACGATGTGTAACACAATAATTGCGGAGTGTGCGTTGCGCGATGGGAACCGCTACGTTTGGCAATGACTACACCCGTTCACTCCGCGAGCGGGCCGTGCTGGAAAGGAGCAGTGCCATGGTGCAGGGCGTTACCTGGACCTAACAGATGCACTAGCCATCTGACACGGGCAACACGCCATCGGCCGTCCCTCGGGGGTGTCAACGGGACGCACCGGTGCCCCCTCCCCCAAATTCGGCCGTCCCCTATCCCCCTTTCTCTCGCACGGGTTTAATGTCTTCACCGCTTTACGCTTTTGCCTGCGACGCAAATCAATAACGATCTTTCCGCCAGCCACAAACACCTTCTCGGCAGCACCTACTTCCCTCTGCGATCCGCCATCTTCAGAGTCAGATGCCGAACAACCTCCGATCACGTTCCGCGGAGCGATGTAATTCCTGAGCCATCTCGGCCCTGTTCATCCAGGTAGCAGCCGTACAACGAGATCATTAATCCACGACTCGATGAGCCCCTCCTCCTACGGGCACAGCAATCGCTTCGACAGCCGCGCAGGTAAGTGCAGAGGCATCGGAGTGCCGATGTGATCGGCGGCCGACACGCAGATTGCCCAGCCCCCTTCACCACCCAGCGCCCCCACCCGCATGCCAGCCGCCACTGTCCAAGCCCAGCGCGCACATGTCGTCCCCGCCCTACTCCGACCCGGAGTACGCACACTCGGAGCAGCCCCTCAACGCCGCCGGGCAGCACCGCCCATCAACGCCTGATGTCGCGGTGCTGGTCCGGTGCCTCTGGTCGCGAGGGCTAGGCTGCTGCTCGCTGATCCGGCCTCAGGGGCTCGGCGGCGGCTTGCGCCTTAACCGCGATGCGCTCCTGCTCGTCGTTCTCGGGCCTCAAGGGGGTGCGTGATGCTTCCCCTTCCGTTCCGAGGACGCGTACCGTGGTCGTTCCTCGGCTGCGTGCCGCGTCTCGGCCTGCTCCGCGAGTGCGTGATTCCTCCCGGCTCTGCCCGAGGGGGCGGGTTGTGCCTCCGGTTGTTCCTCGGGAACGTGCGGATTCTCCGGTTGTTCCCGAAGCGCGATGTCCGTCCCCGTCCGTTTCCGTCGGCCTACGGGATTTGGTCTCATCTGCTTCACCCATACGGGTGCCGGCCTTGGCTGCTTCAGAGAGGTGCGGCCCGAGGTCGGCTGCGTCGGGGGTGTTGAGGTTGGTCCTTGCTGCTCCGGAGGTGTGAGGCGCGGCCTTGAGCGCATCGAGGGTGTGGGGTTCTGGCTTGGTGGATTCCGGGTTGTGGGCTTGGTGGTCGCCTGGGGTCTGGGCACGGGGTGCATTGGCGGTGATGCCCGTGATGTCCGACCTATCCGTGTTCCCGTCTTCCCCGCCTGTGCTCATGGTGTGGATCGGGGTCTTCTTTGTTGACGGGAGGTGGGTTACGTCCCAGTTCGGTTCCGGGGTGGGCGTGGGGGTGTTTGCGGTCCCGAAAGTTTGTCCTGCGGACTCGTTTGCGCTGGAGAAGGGGGCTGCGGCGAGTCGTGGGTTGGGGCGGGTGTTTTGGGTGCCCATGGCCCAGTCTCGGGTCTCTTCGTCGAGGCGGTCGCGCATTTCCCTGCTCATCAAGGCCACTCCTCCTGACCGGTCTGGCTTGGTGAAGACACCGGTGCCCCAGCGCAGGTCATGGCCGACCGCGCTGGCCTCGATCTCCGGCATGAAACGGCGGTCTCCCTCCGCGCCGAACTCACGGATACGCAGCTTGCCCGACACCACCACCGGGTGGCCTGCTCGGATCGAGGCGGCGACGTTATCCCCCAGCGCGCGCCAGCAGCGGACCGTGAAGCAGACCTTCTCACCGTCCGTCCACTGTCCGGTCCTCTTGTCGAAGTAGCGGTGTGAGGTGAGGACCTTCAGTGAGGTGACCTTGGTGCCCTCCTCGAAGCTGTATTGCCTTGGCTCTGCTGCGACATTGCCGGTGAGTGTGATGTAGATGTCGTTCATCCCATGCCTCCCATGCTGCGGGCCGGCTGCCCGCGATCTGGGAATACGGTGCCGTGGAAGGGGGTGAGGGCGGGGGGCCGAATGGGGTTCTGTGGATGGGGAGGCGGGGGTGTGTCGGGGTTGTGGACAAGGCTGGGGCCGGTTGTCGTGGTTGTCGGGTCATCTCAAAGGCGGTTCACACGCAGGCGCACTTCATTGGACGCGGCAGACAAACGCCTCCTTCAACCGCCACCTTCAACCGCCGACGAGCCGAAGCCAGAAGTGGCGGCTTGGCCGCAGCCGGAACCGTGCCTCGGTCCGAGATCCAAGGCCCGAGGCCCGAGGTCGTCCGAGGTCCCGGATCCGAGGTCCGGGGGCCGAGGTGGGCGAGGTCGTCCGAGGTCCGAGGTCCGGGGCTGAAGTCCAGAGCCAGGACCGGAGCCATAGCCGGAACCGAGATCGCAGCCGAAGCCAGGGCCGAAGCCGGAGTGACAGCCGAGGCCAGGGCCGGAACCGGAGCTGGGGCCTGGTGCCAAGGTTCGGGCCCGGGGCTGGAGCTGGGGTCAGGGACGGAGCAGGGGCGGGTGTGCAGGGGCGCTGGGCCGAAAACGCAGGCCCCGGGGCGAACGAAGGCCCCGGGCTGCTTTGTGGCCCAGCTGGGGACGCGCCTCCTGGTGCCCGCGCGGAGTGGGTGACGGACCCCGAGGTTGTGGGACGGGGCTCAGGTTGACAGGTCGCGGAGGGCGGTGTGGAAGGTGTGGTGGCGGGTCAGTTCGCGTTCCACCGGCTCCACCACCATGGTCGTCGACACCGCCGCGACCCTGCGCCTCATCTCGCGTTCCAGGCGTTCCCGCTCCCGCGACGCCCCCAATTCGACGAAGTTGCGGGAGGCGATCCCCGACAGCGCCCCGAGTCCGAGGACCGACGCCGTCATCAGCCCGACCCAGGGCAACGTCGTGCTGTCGCCCAGGAGTTCGAGGGCGGGCGGCAGTTGGTCGGGCATGAGCAGCCCGACCAGCAGCCAGGCGACTCCGGCGGCGAACGCCGCCACCAGAAGGTACTGCCACACCTTGAGCACCCGCCACCAGCCGGGCACGCGGTCGAGTTGGGGCGCGACCTCGGTGAGGTCTTCGCTCAGCGCCTTCGGGAGCTGGCTGGAGCGGGAACGGGCGGCTCGGTGCACGGCGGTGCGCCAGACCGGGTTCATCCCCACGGACAGCCCGTCGGCCAGCGCCTGCACGGCGTTGGAGACCTCGGCCGACTGCGCGCTCACCGACGCGGTCGCGATGCCGCGGATCTCCTCCCCCACGCCCTCCAGTCGCAGCGTCTTCAGCGGGTCGGAGCGGAACTTGGCGAACCACCTCGGATACGGCCACCCGACCCACTGGCTGGACCGCTCGGCGTAGATGTTCTCCATGGCCTCGCCCACGGCGGGCACGCCGACCGCGTCGCAGAGGGCGTCGGTGAGGCCCATCCTGCGGGCCTCGTCGACCGACGAGGGGGCGGACAGCGACTCCCCCAGCGGCATGGCCTGGATGAGGCGCTGTTCCAGCCGGTGGAGGTCGGCCTCCAGCTTCTGGATGGCGGCCCGGCGGCGGCTGACGGCGGTCGCGACGACGCTCTTGAGGCTTTCGATGCCCCGCCCGGTGACCGCCGAGGTGGGGACGACGCTGGGGTGTTCGACGCCTTCGCGGCGCAGCAGGTCGTTGAGGTCGATGACGAGCTCGGCCAGCTCTTCGGCGGTCAGCCGGTCGGCCTGGTTGAGCGCGAACACCGTCACCGCGTCGTGCCCGGCCAGCTCGGTCACATAGCGCCGGTGGGTGGAGGCGTCGGCGTACTTCTGCGGGTCGAGCACCCACACGACCAGGTCGGCCAGGCCGATGAGCCGGTCGGCCTCGGTGTCGGTGAGCGCCCTGATCGAGTCGTGGTCGGGCAGGTCGAGCAGGATCAGCCCGTGGAGCTGGCTGTCGCCCTTGTCAAGCGCGCTGGCCCGGGAGAAGCGGTGCCGCCACTGGATCTGCAGCCAGTCGAGCAGCGGCCCCGCGCCCTCCAGCCCCCACACGCAGGCGTGCGTGCGGGCGGTGGTCGGCCGGCGCACGCCCGTGGGCGACAGCTCAAGCCCGGAGACGGCGTTGAACAGCGACGACTTGCCGCTGCCCGTGCCGCCCGCGAGGGCGACGACGGTGTGCTCGGACGACAGCTTGAGCCGGTCGCCCGCCTGCATCAGCAGCGTGCTGGCGTCGTTGAGCAGCTTCTTGTCCAGCCGCCCTGGGCCCAGCTCCACCACCTTGGTGAGCGCGGCCAGCCGCGGAGCCAGCCCTGGCCTGGTGGTCGCGGTGGTCATCGGGCCACCTCGAGGTTGTAGGCCGCCTGGTAGAGCCGGGTCGCCACTGACTCGTCGGGGATGCCCGCGGAGTCGAGCGCTTGCACGTAACGCATGGATTCCTCATCGAACAGCATGCCGATCCTGGCCCGCAGGTCGCTGAGCGCCTTGGCGCCGATGCCGCGCAGCGACTCCGCGCCCAGCAGGGCGGTGACCAGCCGATGCGGCACTCCTTCGCCGTTGGTGCCGCTGAACATCGCAACGGTGAAGATCAGGGCGAGCGAGTCGGGGTCGAACGACACCAGCTTCGACACCGACCTCTTGGCCACTCCCTCTGTGCGGACGAGCTCGCTCAGGTGCTCCTGCCAGGTCGCGATGGCGCGGCTGGTGTGGCGTACGAGGTCGTCGGACGGCCGGTCGAGCCCTTCCGCGAGCTTGGCGCCCAACCCGGATCGGTGCCGCCAGCGCGCCGCCACCTCCTCCGCGGCCCGGTTGGCCGCGGCGACGATCAGCGACTCCAGGCCGGTGCGGATCGCCGACCTGAACGCCAGCACGCGCTCGGGCGCCTGTTTGGCCGCCCGGCCGCGTTTGCGCAGTTGGAGCGAGCGCATGAGGTCGCCGGAGCCGGCGAAGTCCTGCCAGCGGGCCAGCACCTCGCCGTGCAGCAGCGAGCCGTTCTTCGAGGCCTTGTCGATCTCGCTGAGCGCGCTCAGGAAGGCCGCCTCCACGTCGCTGCGCAGCTCCGTCCTGAACGCGACCTGCCCCTCCAGGTGCTTGGCCAGCGCGGGGACGCGGGTGCGGAAGCTGTCGAGCACGCCGTTGAGCGTCTCACGGACGGCCTGGGCGCGGCGTTCCTCGTCGACCGAGAGCTCCGCCAGCCAGAGCCGCAGGTCGGTGACCTCGCTGTCGGGCAACCTGCCGTCTTGGACTTTCGCCTCGTTGATGACGAACCTATCGATCTCGCCCAGACCGTATTCGGTGAGCATGCGGACGAAGTGCTTCAGAACCACCTCGCCGGACCTCGGCTGCACCCGCGAGAGCACGATGGCGAGCCGGGCGCCGCGCTCCTTGGCCAGGCGCAGCAGGTTCCAGGCGGGGGCGTCGGCGTAGCGGGCGGCCGTGGTCACGAAGATCCACAGGTCGGCGGCGTCGAGCATGCGGTGGGCGATCTCGTGGTGCTCTTCGACGACCGAGTCGATGTCGGGGGTGTCGAGCAGCGCGACGCCCTGCGGGAGCTTCTCGGTCGCGACGACGACCAGGCTGCGGAGCCCGGCCTCCTGGGACGGCTTGTCAAGCCGTTCGAGGCCGCCGAGCAGGTCTCCCTCCATGAACCACTTGCGGTCGTCAGGGTGACAGGCGAGGACGGGGGTGCCGGTGGTCGGGCGGCGTACGCCGGTGCGTGAGATGTTCTTCTCGGCGAGCGTATTGACCAGCGTGGACTTGCCCGATCCTGTCGAGCCTGCGACGACGATGAGGGCCGGGGCGGTGTTGGTCTTGACGCGGGGCAGCACGTAGTCCTGGAGCTGGGTCAGGAGGTCGGCCTGGGCGTTCCTGGCCTCCTCCGCACCGGGAAGCTCAAGGCCGAAGCGCAGGTCGGCGACGCTTTCGCGGAGGGTGTCGAGGGCGGCCATGAGCGTCTCGACGGTCTCGGGGGGCAACTCCTCCCCGCCCGGCTTGGCGCCATTGGAGCCGGTCGCGGCGGCTTTGGCCCCGCCGGAGACAGACGCGGCGGCCTTGACACCGTCGGAAGCAGCCGTGGCGGGCTCGGCTCGATCGGAAGCGACCTCGGTGGGAACGGCCTCCGAAGACTCGGGCTCCGCAGGCTCGGGCTCCTCTTGCGTGGCCTCGGACTTCGTCTCCTCGGGCTTGACATCCGCGTCGGCGATCTCCACCGGGGCGGGCGCCTTGTCGGCGGCTCCGGGGACGGCCTCGTCTGGCTCGTCGCCGGAGCGCGGGTCCTCGGCGGAAGCCGCTCCTTCCGCGGCGCTCGGCTCGTCCTGCTCGGGAGGCGTCTCGGGCCCACCGCGCGAAGCCGGCTTGACGAAGAGCGAGGGCCCGCTGAGCTCGGCCTCCTCCGCCCCACGCGACGCCTCGCCGCCCGGCATACCCGCCACCGCGCGGTCGGCCGGCCCGGTGGGTTTCTTGCGCGCGGCGAAGAAGTTCACCGGTTCGTCGTCGGCCACGGCCTCCTCACCGCCCTTCTCGGCCGGCCCTTCGGCCTCGGGGGAGGCCGCGGCGGGCGCGACCTTCTTGTCGCCCCCGTCCAGGGCATCGTTGTCCCGGACCTCTGCCAGGTCCTCGTCCGTCACCGGGGGGAA
The DNA here is from genome assembly GCF_042650645.1 of Nonomuraea purpurea. Classification (NCBI taxonomy): domain Bacteria; kingdom Bacillati; phylum Actinomycetota; class Actinomycetes; order Streptosporangiales; family Streptosporangiaceae; genus Nonomuraea; species Nonomuraea purpurea. Next base: position 299,565 of record NZ_JBHSBI010000008.1, on the reverse strand, counting down.
GCTCAACGTCTGCTCCCCGGGTGACTCCTGCCGCCCGTCATCCATGGCCGTGCTCAAGGCAAGCGCTCCGCTCGAACCATCTCGACCTCCTGGCCGACCCTCACGACCTCGCCGACGATGACGATCGCCGGCGGCCGTATCCCAGCCGCGGACACGCGGTCGGCCACGGTGGAAAGCGAAGCGGTGACCGCCCGCTGGGTCGGAAGGGTACCGTCCTGTACCACCATTACGGGAGTCTCCGGGGCACGTCCATCTCGAACGAGTGCCTCGGCTACCTTCGCCAGCCGTTCGACGGCCATCAGCAGCACCAAAGTGCCCTGGGAACGGGCCAGGCCGGGCCAGTCGACGGTGGACTTGGGGTCGTCGGGCGCCACGTGCACGGAGATCACGTGAAACTCCTGGCTGACGCCGCGATGCGTCACCGGCACCCCGGCCGCGGCGGGCACCGCGACGGCGCTGGTGAGGCCGGGCACCACCAGCACGGGAATGCCGGCCCGGGCGCAGGCGATCATCTCCTCGCCCCCGCGCCCGAACACGAACGAGTCGCCCCCCTTGAGCCGCACCACGAACTTGCCCTGCCTGGCGCGGTCGACGAGCAGGTCGTTGATCGTGTCCTGGGACAGCGACCTGCCATAGGGGACCTTGGCCGCGTCGATGAGCTCGACGTCGGGGGCGAGCTCGTCGAGCAGGGCGCGGGGCGCGAGCCGGTCGGCGACCACCACGTCGGCCTGCGCGAGGAGCTGACGCCCGCGTACGGTGATCAGCCCGGGATCGCCGGGCCCGCCGCCCACCAGCGCCACGCCGACCGGTTTGGTGCGGTTGCGCCGGGCGTCGACCGTGCCGTCGCGCAGCGCGTCGACGACCGCGTCTCTGATGCCCGCCGCCCTGCGCGGATCGCCGCCCGCGGTGACGGCCACGCCGATCTCGTCGACCCGTCCCGTGGCGGGTGTCCAGGCGGCGGAGGCGTCTTTGTCGTCGGCCCGCACGCACCACACCCGTTTGGCCTCCGCCTCGGCCGCGACCGCGGTGTTGACGGATCTGTCGTCGGTGCAGGCCTGCACGAGCCAGGCGCCGTCGCAGTCGCCGACCTCGTAGGGCCGGGCGTGCCAGGTGACCCTGCCGGCGGCGATCAGGTCGTCAAGGGCCGGGGTCACGCCAGGCGAGACGACCGTGACCTCCGCACCGGCCTCTAGCAGCGCGGGTACTCGTCGTTGCGCGACGCGTCCGCCGCCCACGACCAGCACCCGGCGGCCGGAAAGCCGCAGGCCGAGGAGGTAGGGGCCCATGAGGGGAATCTCCCATTCGCGAAGGTTGTGTTCAGGAGGTCAAACCTACCGGCTCCGCATACGTCATTTGCTGCGCACGAGTTAACGACCGTCGAGAAGAGGCTGCCGAGGATCCCAGCGAGGCCCGCCCTGATCGTCCTTGCGGCGTCTGGCCATCGCTGACAGCGCCTCAAGGATAACGCGGTTTCCGAGGTAGGCGGTCACGTCGGCGTGGTCGTACGGCGGCGCCACCTCGACGAGTTCCATGCCGGCCACGGGAAGTTCGTAGCAGATGCGGCGGACGGAGTCGAGCAGCTGCCTGGCCGTGAGCCCGCCCGGCTCCGGCGTGCCGGTGCCGGGCGCGTGGCCGGGGTCGCAGACGTCGATGTCCACCGACAGGAAGACCTGGTCGCAGTCGTCGAGCGCTGTCACGAACGCCTCCGTCAGGCACTCCTCCAGCCCGCGGGCCACGATCTCGGTCATCTCGTAGGACCGCATGCGGCGCTCGGCCATCCAGCTCAGCGTCTCGGGCCCTGGCCAGTAACCGCGCAGCCCGATCTGCAGGAACCTGTCGCCGCGGATGGCGCCTGACTCGATGAGCCGCCGCATCGGCTGGCCGTGGCCGTACAGGTGGCCGAAGGTGATGTCGCCGGTGTCGGCGTGCGCGTCGAAGTGGATCATCGAGGTACGGCCGGGCGCGTAGGCCCTGGCGGTACCCCTGGCGTCGGGCAGCGCCACCGTGTGGTCGCCGCCCAGCACCAGCGGAACGGCTCCGGAGGCGGCGATGCGGTGCACCGCCTCCTCGATCGCGGCCAGCGAGCCTTCGACGTCGCCGGAGTAGCACTCGACGTCGCCCGCGTCCAGCACCCGCAGGTCGCGCATGGCGTCCACGCGCAGGGCCAGGCTCGGCCTGGAACCGTCGTGCGGCAGGTAGCAGGCCTGGCGCAGCGCCATCGGGCCGAACCTGGCGCCCGGCCTGTTGCTGGTGCCGCCGTCGAAGGGGGCGCCGATGATCACGACGTCGGCGCCGGCGTAGGTCGCCGGGTCGCCGACGTCGCAGCGGTCCACGCCCAGGAATGTGAAGTCGGGGCCGTACATGGGGCCGTAACGGGACACTGCCTCACCTCCAGGGCCCCATCATCACACGGGCTTTTCCGTCACTCCCGCGGAGTCGAACGTGGCCACGTCGTGCATCACGCGGACGGCCGCGCAGACCATCGGGTGCGCCAGCAGGGCGCCGGTGCCCTCGCCGAGCCGCAGTTCCAAATCCACCAGTGGGCGCAGGCCGAGGTGGTCGAGTGCGGCGGCGTGGCCCGGCTCCGCCGAGCGGTGGCCCGCGACGCAGTGGTCGATCGCGCCGGGGTCGAGCGCGGCGGCCGCCAGCGCGCCGGCGCCGGCGATGACGCCGTCGAGGATCACCGGCACGCGGGCCGCCGCACCGCCCAGGATGAAGCCCGCGATGGCCGCGTGCTCGAAGCCGCCGACGGCCGCCAGGGCCCGCAGCGCCTCGCTCGGCTGCGGGGGCGAGCCCGAGCCGTCCGTCAGGCCGTTGGCGAGGATGGCCTCGCGGACGATCTCGACCTTGCGCTCGTAGGTCTCGTCGTCGATGCCCGTGCCCCTGCCGGTCACCTCGGCGGCGTCCCTGCCGGTGAACACGGAGATCAGCGCGGCCGAGGCGGTGGTGTTCGCGATGCCCATGTCGCCGGTGATCAGGCAGCGGGCCCCGGAGTCGACCAGGTCGCGGGCCACGGTGATGCCGGCCTCCAGCGCCCTGACGGCCTGGTCGACGGTCATGGCCGGACCCTTGGACAGGTCGGCGGTGCCGTACCCGATCTTGCGGTTGACGAGGTTGGGCGCGTCGGGCAGGTCGGTGGCGACGCCGACGTCGACCACGGTCACCGACGCGCCGACCTGCGCGGCGAAGGCGTTGGCGACCGCGCCGCCCGCCAGGAAGTTGGCCACCATCTGGACGGTCACCTCCTGCGGCCAGGGGCTGACGCCGCGGGCGTGCACGCCGTGGTCGGCGGTGAAGATGGCCAGCGCCGCGGGGAAGGGCATGGGCGGCGGACAGGCGCCGGACGCCCCGGCGAGGCGTACCGCGATCTCCTCAAGAACGCCGAGCGAGCCGCGAGGCTTGGTCAGGCGGTCCTGGTGGGCTCGAGCGTCGGCGATCGCCCGCCTGTCGGCGGGACGGATCGCGGCGAGCGTCTCAGCGAGCACTGCTAACAACCTCCACTTACGGGACGAGTTGGAGCGCTTCCTCATATCTGTCGATCACGACATCGGCCAGAGTCTCGCAGTCGCCGATCACTTCTGCGCAGCGGATGTCAAGGTCCGGGTGCCCGGCGCCGTACGCCAGCGCCTGCGCCCACACCCTCTCCAGCATGCCGCCCGCGAACAGCAGATAGGGCACCACGATCACGCGCTTGGCCCCGAGGCGGCGGCAGCGTTCGAGCCCGCCGGGCACGCCGGGCGGGGTGACGGAGACGAACGCGGTCTCGACGGTCATGAAGTCGTAGGCGTGCGTCTCCCAGAACAGCCGCGACACCCGGTGGACCTCGGCGTTGGCGGCGGCATCGGTCGAGCCCTCGCCGACCAGCACGACCGCGGTCTCGCCCGGCTCGACATGCGCGGGATGGTCCTCGACGGGCAGCGCGTCGACGGCGCGCAGCCGTGGCCTGGCGCCCGCCAGCTCCAGCGCGCGCGGCCTGGACAGCTCGCTGGCGGCCTCGTTGAGCCGCTCGGCCAGCAGCGTCAGCACACGCGGGTCGGGCCCGAGCGGGCGGCCGTAGTCGTACATCAGCGTCGGGTGACGCTGCTGCTCAAGCGCCATCGCGGCGGGGAACTCCTCCCCCATCCTGCTGAGGCTCATCGGCAGGGCCACGAGCCGGTGATGTCCCTTGGCGACCAAAGAGGAGACGGAATCGCTCAGCCGGGGAGTGGCGCGCTCCAAGTAACCGCCCGAGACGTCGGCGCCCGACTGGTCGAGGCGGCAGCGGAGCCGGTGTACGAACCTGCCGAACTCCGCGGCGTAGGCGTCGTCCTGAGAGCCCTGCCCGATCAGCAGGAGCGGCGGCTTCATTGTGAGGGATTCTCCGGTGCGGTAGACAAAGTCACGCGAGGATAACCGATGCGTAGCGGTAGGGGACAGGTCAGGCCGTGTGCGCAGGTGTCGCGTGCACCACGAAGACCGGGTCAGAGGCGGTCAAGCGGTGCGAGCCGTCGGGGTTGAGCGTCAGGTTGGAGGCCAGTATCTGGGTGCCCTCGCCGCGGTAGCCCTGCTCACGCAGCCGGTCGAGCACGGCCGAGACCTGCTCGACCTTGGCGAGTGCGCACACCAGCGTACGCGGTCGGCGGGCCGCGCACGCGACCACCACGTCGGGGCCGCCGCCGCCCACGAAGACAGCGTCGGGGTCGGGCAGCGGCTCCAGAGCCGGAGGCGCCTGTCCCCTGGTCAAAGCCACTTTGACACCGTACAGGAGCACGTTGGCGCGCAGCTTGGCGCAGGACTCCTCATCGCGTTCGACGGCCACGACGGCCGCGCCGAGCCTGGCGCATTCGACGGCGATCTCGCCGACGCCCGCGCCGACGTCCCAGACCAGGTCGCCGAGCCGGGGACCGAGCTTGGCCAGGACGAACGCCCTGACCTCAGCCGGGAGCCCGCCCTCGAACGGCAGCGCCCACTCCGCGGGGCCCGGCCTGGCGCCCGCCACCCAGCTCGGCTCCTTCGGCCGGTGCAGCGGGTCGATGACGAGGACCACGTCGGGGTCCTTCCACGGGCGGGTGGTGGCCTCGCCCATGCGGCTGTGCGTGATCCGCTGGTCGGGGCCGCCCAGGTCCTCGCACACGATCAGCGCGCGCGGCGTGGTCGGGGCCAGCTCCCTGGCGATCTCGGCGGGGCCGACGCCGGGCGCGACGATCAGCGCGACCTTGGGGTGGGCGCGGCAGGCGTTGACGACGCGGTTGAGCTGCCGCGGCCCCGAAGGGGCGACGACCAGCGCGTCTTCCCAGTTGAGCCCGGCGCAGCCGAAGGCGCGGGTGACCAGGGACATCGCCGGCAACACGTCCGGGTTGAGGCCGTGTGCCCGCAACGTGCGGACGACTCCGAAGAATCCGGGATCGCCCTCCGTGACCACGACGGCGGGGCCCTGACCGTGTTCCAGGTGGTCATCCAGGGTTTCGAGCAGCGACCCGTCGGCTGCGGTCGTCGCGGTGAGCCTGAGCTGCGCCAAAATGGCGTCGGGTCCGACGACGAGTTCCGCCTCGTGGAGTTTGTCCACCGCCTTCGCCGGAAGCTCGGATCCGTCCCAGCCGACAACCGTGATCATTGTGCCTCACCGTCCTCATCTCAAGGGTGCCGGGTGCGGAGGGGTTTCACAAAGGGTGCGGAGGTCAGTCCGGCGTGCCCTCAGGCCAGGTCGGACGGGATGAGGCTGTAGACGATCAGATCGTCACCGGCCAGAGCCGCACGGGCCACGCCTTCGCGGACGAAGCCGGCTTTCTCCGCGACCCGCTGCGAAGCGGTGTTCGAGGCGACGGCGCGCAGTTGCAGCCGGCGGAAGCCATGCCGCTCGAACAGCCAGCGCGCGATGGCCGTGACGGCCTCCCCCGCGTAGCCCCTGCCGCGCGCCCACGGGGCCGTCATGTAGCCGATCTCGGCGCTTCTGCTGTGCCAGTCGAGGTCCCTGAGATCCACGTTGGCGGTGTAGCGTCCGGTGTCGAGCTCTTCGACGGTCCAGGCGATGCCCGCGCCTCTCATCCGCATGCGTTCCGAATGGTCGATGTAGGCCTTGGCGTGCCCTTCGGTGTAGTCGCTCGGCACGCCGGTCTGGGCCTGGGTGAGCGGGTCCGCGGCGGTGGCGGTCAGGTGCGGGACGTCCGCGGCGGCCTGGGGGCGCAGGAGCAGCCGTTCGGTGCGCAACTCCGTCCTGGGCAGGGCGCCGGCGGGCGCGCGGCCGTCGTCGCGCAGCAGGCCGAACATGACGAGGTCGTGCGGGCCGTCGTCCTCCATGATCGCGGATCGGAGCACGCCTTCCCAGGTGAAGCCCGCTTTCTGGGCCACGCGCAGAGAGGCGAGGTTGTCCAGGTTGGCCGTCAGGTCGATCCTGCGCAGCCCCAGGGTCCCGAACGCCCAGCCGACCAGCCCGCGCACCGCCTCGGTGGCGAAGCCCCGGCCCCGGTAGAGCGGGTGCACGCCGTACCCGACCTCGGTCGTGCCCGCGCTCCACGAGGTCTTGAACAGGCTGATGGCGCCCACGATCAGGCCCTCGGCGTCCGTCATGGCCAGGTGCAGGCCCTGGCCCGAGCGGCGCAGCTCGTGCACGCCGTGCGCGAGCCACTGCGCGACGCCGGAGGTCTTGGCCGGCGCGCCGGGCGGGAGGAACTGGACGCCCGACTTCACGATGGCACGGAGCCTGACCGCGTCCTGGGGGCCGAACGGCCGGAGAGTGAGCCGTTCCGTAGCGATGTTCACATCGGAATCGAACACGCTCGGCAGAGTACACAGTGGCCATGTTTGCCCACGAAAGCAGGGGTAGGAGCGCGGTTGAGAGGAGTGTGGGAACCATGGCACAACGGGGGAGCGACAAGCACAGCGCACGCCTGGACGACCAGCAGAAGCATGAGACCGAGGGCCTGATTCGCGGCTGCGGTCCCACGCACGCCGAGGAGTGGAAGGACCCCGAAGGCATGCCGGCGCCGGGCGAGGGGCTGCGGCAGTCGTATCCGCCCGGCCACGAGCCGGGGACCCCGCCCGGCATCACACAGCGTGGCGTCGATATCCGCAGTGATCTGGCGAAATGGCTCAGCGACGCTCGTTGGCCCGCGAACAAGCACGAACTCGCCCGACACGCCGAACGCGTGGGCGCCCCGGACCCGGTGCTGGACATGGTCGGCTCCCTCCCGGAACGCCGCTTCAGGAACGTGGCCGAGGTCGCCAAGGCCCTCGGGCTCGGTGTGGAAATCCGGAGGTGGTGACCCGTGCGGCTCGACTTCATCCGGCCCCTGTACGAGCGGCGCGGCCCGTACGCGTCGGTCTACCTCGGCGCGCTCACCGGCCCAGAGCGGGCGGCCCACTGGCGCAGCGTGCGCGACCGGCTCGACGGCCAAGTGGACAAGCGGACCCTGGACGCCCTGGAGGAGGAGGCGCTGCGGGCCGCCGCGGGGCGGGCGCTGTTCGCCACGCACGGTGACGTGGTGCTGGCCGAGTCGCTGGCGGAGCCGCCGTCCGAGATCGCCATGTACTCGCCTTTGCCGCACATCACGACGATGCTCATGCGGCGCGGCGAGAACATCCCGCATCTGCGCGTGATCGTGGATCACGCCGGGGCGGAGCTGACGGTGTTCGGCGGCGGATCGCCGCGCCGGGCCGTGGTGGCGGCCGACCTGTGGCCGCTGCAGAAGACCGCGCAGGGCGGCTGGTCGCAGAAGCGCTACGAGAGGGCGGTGGACGAGACCTGGGAGAAGAACGCGGTGGCCACCGCGCGCGAGGTCGACGAGCAGGTACGCCGCATCGGCGCGCAGCTGATCCTGGTGGCCGGCGAGCCGAAGTCGCGCTCGTACCTGCTGGAACATCTCAACACCAAGTCCGTGGACCGGGTCATGATGGTCGAGCACGGCAGCCGCTCCAACCACGGGCAATTCGAGCACGACGTGGAGAAAGCGCTCGACGACTGGCTCGGCCGCAAGCGCGCCGAGCTGCTGGAACGGCACCAGGAGAGCGCGGGCCCCGTCGGCGTGGCCCGCGTCGCGCAGGCCCTGCGCGAGGGCCGCGTGCAGGCCGTGCTCTCGCCCGGCGAGCTGCCGCGGCTCATCTGGATCGGCGCGGGCGGCACACAGCTCGCCACCGACGCCGGCGAACTGCGCCGCTGGGGCGTGGACGAGCCGGTTCAGGAACGCGCCGACTCCGCGCTGGCCAGGGCGGCGGCGATGACCGACGCGGAGCTCTGGTTCACCGACGGCGTCACGGACGTGGCCGCCGTCCTCAGGTACTGATGATCACTTCCAGGGTTCTGGGGCCGTGGACGCCCTCAACCCTGTTCAGCTCGATATCGCTGGTGGCCGAGGGGCCGCTGATCCAGGTGAGCGGACGGGACGGGTCGAGCCGGGCGATCGCCTCCGGCGCCCCCGCCACGATCTGATCGGCCCGGACCACGCACAGGTGGTAGTCGGGGACCAGCGTCTGCGCCCTCGTGCCCTGACCGGGGCCGTGATCGAGAACGATCGTGCCGGTCTCCGCGACCGCCACGGCGCAGCCGGTGATCACGCCGTCGGCCGTGTCGAGGTCGCCCCAGCCGCCGTCCCGCTCGAAGCCGTCCGGGACGATCATGCGGCGTCCCGCGACGCTCTCCTCGATCCTGCCGGGGACCTCGGAGGCGGGCAGCACGTGCACGATCGCGCGGTAGTCGTCGACTCGCTCGGCGAAAAGACCCACCAGGTCATCGACCTGCTGCGTCGTACGGTAACGACGGGGGACGTCCACCTCGTCCGCACCGGCCACGGCCCTGCCGATCCTGGCCAGAATCTCCTCACGCGCGCCCATCCCGCTCCCTCCCCATGGGTCACTCACCCTTCTCACTCGCTTCGCTCGCTGCGTTGGGTTCGCTCCCTGCCCATTTGGTCACTCACCCTTCTCACTCGCTTCGCTCGCTCCGTTGGGTTCGCTCCCACCAGTCTCTGAAGGATTCTTCCGGAATCTCCGGGACGTCCCTGGTGTCGGTCCAGGACGACAGTGGTCCCGGCAGTCTCTTGGGTACCAGCTTGCGCAGGCGGGTGGCTGCGTGCTGGGCCTTGGCCAGGCGCTGGTGGTCGTTGAGTATCCAGCCCGCGACCTTCATCCCGGCCCGCTCCGCCGCCGCGTGCGGGGCCTTGGCCCGCAGGTCGACCAGGACCTCCGGGATGTCGATGGCGACCGGGCAGACCTCGTAGCAGGCGCCGCACAGGCTGGAGGCGTACGGCAGCGAGGCGTCCAGGTCCGACGACATGCCCCTGAGCTGCGGGGTCAGGATCGCGCCGATCGGCCCTGGATAGACCGAGCCGTACGCGTGGCCGCCCGTGCGCTCGTAGACGGGGCACACGTTCAGGCAGGCCGAGCAGCGGATGCAGCGCAGCGCCTGGCGGCCCACCTCGTCGGCGAGCACGTCGGTGCGGCCGTTGTCGAGCAGCACCAGGTGGAAGTCCTGGCCCTCGACCGAGCCCGTCCACATGCTCGTATAGGGATTCATCCGCTCGCCCGTGGAGCTTCTCGGCAGTAGTTGGAGGAAGACCTCCAGGTCCCGCCAGGAGGGCAGAAGCTTCTCGATCCCGACGACGCTGATGAGGGTCTCGGGGAGCGTCAGGCACATGCGGCCGTTGCCCTCCGATTCCAGCACCACCAGCGTGCCGGTCTCGGCGATCATGAAGTTGGCGCCGGAGATGGCGACCTTGCTCTTGAGGAAGCGTTCGCGCAGGTGAAGCCGGGCCGCCTCGGCCAGCGCGGGTGGGTCGTCGGTCAGGTTCTCCGGGACTTTGGGCATCTTGTCCAGGAAGATCTCGCGGATCTCCGACCTGTTGCGGTGGATCGCGGGGACCAGGATGTGGCTGGGGAAATCGTCGCCGAGCTGGACGATCAGCTCGGCCAGGTCGGTCTCGTACGCGGTGATGCCCTGCTCGGCCAGCGCCTGGTTGAGCTCGATCTCCTGGGTTGCCATCGACTTGACCTTGACCACCTCGGTCTCGCCGGTGGCCTTGACCAGGCCGGTGACGATGCGGTTGGCTTCGGCGGCGTCCCTGGCCCAGTGGACGGTGCCGCCCGCCCTGGTCACGGCCTCTTCGAGCTGGAGGAGGTAACGGTCGAGGTGGCGGAGGGTGAGGTCCTTGATCGCCTTGCCGGCGGCGCGGAGCTCCTGCCAGTCGGGCAGTTCGGCCACGACGCCTGCGCGCTTGCCGCGGATGGTGTGGGTGGCTTTCCGGAGGTTGTAGCGAAGCTGCGAGTTTTGGACGGCTTTCTCAGCGTTTTTCGGGAAATTTCCGGGCATGCCGAGGAATGTCGCGCTCATTGGGCCTCCTCCGTCGACGCGAGGATCTCCGCCAGGTGCATGGTCCTGACGCCGGTCTTCTGGCGGCTCAGGGTGCCCCCGATGTGCATGAGGCAGGAGTTGTCCGCCGCGCACAGCACTTCGGCACCCGTGTCCAGGATGTTCCTGGTCTTGTCGGCGCCCATCGCGGCGGAGACGGAGGGGTTCTTGACCGCGAACGTCCCCCCGAAGCCGCAACATTCCTCCGCGCCCGGCAGCGGCACCAGCTCCAGGCCCTTGACGTTGCGCAGCAACCGGGTGGGCCGGTCGCCGAGGCGGAGGCCACGGAGTGAGTGGCATGTCGGGTGATATGTCACCCGGTGCGGGAAATATGCGCCTACGTCGTCTGTCTTCAGGACGTCAACCAGGAACTCGGACAGCTCATAAACCTTCGGGGCCACCTCGGCGATCGCCGCCGCTCCCCTGCTGCCCGGACGCGCCAGCTTCGGGTACTGCTCACGCACCATGGCGGCGCACGACCCCGATGGGGCGACGACGGCGTCGTACCCGGCGAACACCTCGGTGAAGTGCCGCGCCAGCCGTACGCCCTCCTCCCGATAGCCCGTGTTGACGTGCATCTGCCCGCAGCACGTCTGGGCGACGGGGAAGTCCACGTCACAGCCGAGCCTGCGCAGGAGCGACACGACGGCCTTGCCGGTGCCGGGGAAGAGCGTGTCGTTCACGCACGTGATGAACAGGGCGACTCTCACAGCCCTCCTTCCAAGGCCCACAGCCTGGACCAGGTAACACAGCAACGCGGCAGCCCCACGAGCAGGCCTGCCAAGCGGACTGCCGACAGCAGGGCGGCAGACCCACGAGCGGGTTTCTTGTTGGCCGATGAGAAATCCGCCAAGCGGACTGCCGCCACCACCCGCACCAGGCAGAACAGTAGGGCGGCAGGTTTCTTGTTGGTATGGTCTGACCACAGTATGGTCAGACCATATCGAACCACGCCCATTCCAGCCACCATGAGGGAGGCTCGTTGGACGGCAGCGGCTGGCGTCCCGTCAAGCGCACGCGGACGTTCGAGGACGTGCTCGCCCAGATCGAGCGGCGCATCGCCGAGGACGGCCTCACCGTGGGCGACCGCCTGCCCGCCGAGCGCCAGCTCGCCGAGCAGCTCGGCGTCAGCCGTTCGTCCGTGCGGGAGGCCATGCGTGTCCTGGAGACCCTCGGCGTGGTCTCCTCCCAGGTGGGCCGGGGCCCCGACGCCGGGGCCGTGCTCACCTCACGCCCGGACTCGGCGCTGACGGACCTGCTCAGGCTCCACCTCGGGCTGGCCAGCCTGGAGATGCGCGAGGTCATCGACACCCGGCACATGATCGAGCAGTGGGCCGCCGCGCACGCCTCCGCCCTGGCCGCCTCCGGGCGCGCCGACGCCTCCGGCCTGGCCGCCGCCCTCGCCGGGATGGACGCGGCGGGAACGGCGGAGGAGTTCGTCGAGCACGACACCGCCTTCCACTGCGCGATCGCGGACGCGTCAGGCAATCGCCTCATCGCCGCCATCATGCGCTCACTGCGCGACTCCATGCGGAGATACTCGGTCGAAGCGGTGCAGCGCCTGGGCGACACGTCGATCCTGCGGGCCGACCACGTCCGCATCCTGGAGGCCATCGAGGGCGGCCGGGCCGACGAGGCCGTAAGGGCCGTGTCGGAGCACCTGGCCCACGCGTACCCGTCGTTGTTCCCCGCCGGCTGACGCGCTCATCCGCTCATGTCGGCCTGTCTGCAGCTCGCGCCCCCGCACATCATCATCCCCCGCAGCCGCTCGTCCAACCTGACCAGCAGCGACCGGTCGGCGGTGCTCGCCAGGTTGCGGAGCTGGTGGGGGTCGTGCTCCAGGTCGTAGAGCTGGAGCTCGCCCGTCTCGTACCGGACATAGGTGTAGCGCTCTGTCCGCAACGCCCGATAGGCGGGCACCGGGGTCTGGGCGGCCGACGAGCGGTTGGACGGCCTGTCGAACTCGACCAGGACGTTCTTGCGCCAGTTCGACGGCGACCTGCCGCGCAGCAGCGGAACCAGAGAGCGGCCTTCGGCGAACGGCGGCGTCGCCGCCCCGCCCAGGTCGGCGAAGGTGGTGGCCAGGTCGACCGTGGCCCCCATGTGGTCGATCGTGGATTCCTGCTTGATGCCGGGGCCGCGGACGACGAGCGGGATCCTGATCGCCTCCTCGAACGGAGTGGTCTTGCCCTGCTTGAGCCGGTGCGTCCCAAGATGGAAGCCGTTGTCCGAGGTGAAGAAGATGTAGGTGTCGTCGAGCTGGCCCGACTGGCGCAGCGCGTCCATGACGGACCCGACGAGGTCGTCCACGCCCAGCATGGCGCGCATGCGGTCGCGGTAGCGCTCGTCGACCTCGGCGATGCCCTCCGGCGTGATCTTGGGACGGGACCGCAGCCAGAGCGGCTCGGCACTCAGGTCGTCCTGGTTGAACGACGGCGGGCGCGGCGCCGCGGCCAGCGGGAAGGCGTTGGCGTGACGGACGGCGGGGTTGGTCGGGTTGTGCGGGCCGACGGGGGCCAGGTAGAGGAAGAACGGCTCCTTGGACGCGGTGATGAAGTCGTGGGCCTTGCGGGCCAGGACGTCCGACAGGTAGTCCTCTTCGGTCCAGTCGTAGTCGAACAGCTCGCCGTTCTCGTTGAGGCGGTAGCCGTACTCCTCGTAGAGGTCGCGCACGGGCACGTCCCATTCGTCCCATCCGGGCGGCACGAACTTCTCATCGGCGGTGGCACCCGGATAGTGGTTGAGGAACTTGCCCATCAACGCCGTACGGTATCCGGCCTCCTGCATCCAGGTGCCGACCGTGGAACGTTCCAGACCCAAGGTGTGGAAGCGGTCGAATCCCCCCTCCGGTGCAGTGTTGGTGTAGACGCCATGACTATGGACGTACTGACTGCGCAGGATCGACGACCTGGAGGGGCAGCACCAGGAGTTCGACACGAAGAAACGGTCGAACGAGGCGCCTTGGCGCACGAGTTCCTCGGTGATGTTGGGAAAGTACCGCAGCGTGCCCGCTTCGAGATCGTCGGCCATGATGAACACGATGTTCGGCCGAGAATCACCCTCGGCCATCGTGGTCTCCGCCGCCGGCAGGAGAAGCAGCAGGAGACACGCGAGACGACATAGGCCCTTGACCACAGAGTGTGACTTCCCCGATAGATCCGCCATTGACACCCGGGCCCGCCGCCGCCGTAATAGAACTTAATTCCGGAGGTGTCCCATGAAGCTTGGCTTGAACCTTGGCTACTGGCAGCGTAACGCCGATGACGCAACGGAATCGGTGCTCGCCGCGGAACGTCTCGGCTATGACTCGGTATGGACGGCGGAGGCATACGGTAGCGATGTTTTTACCCCTTTGGCCTGGTATGGAGCTCGGACCAGCCGCATCAAACTGGGCACTTCGATCGCCCAGATGTCGGCCAGGCCACCCGTCACGACGGCGATGACCGCCATGACCCTCGACCACCTCACGGGCGGCCGGTTGCTGCTCGGGGTGGGCGCCTCCGGCCCGCAGGTCGTGGAGGGCTGGTACGGCCAGCCGTTCGCCAAACCGCTGGCCAGGACGCGCGAGTACATCGAGATCATGCGCAAGGTCTGGCGCCGCGAGGAACCCGTCACGAACGAAGGACCGCACTACCCGCTGCCGCTGCCGGACGGACTGGGCAAACCACTCAAACTCATCACGCATCCGCTCCGCTCGGACATCCCTGTCTACCTCGGGGCGGAGGGCCCCAAGAACGTCGCGCTCGCCGCCGAGGTCGCGCAGGGGTGGCTGCCGCTGTTCGCGTTCCCTGCCAAGATCGAGGAGATGTACGGAGAGTCACTGGCCGGCGCTCCCGAGGGCTTCGACGTGGCCGCCATGGTGATGGTGTTGATCTCCGACGACGTCCGGGCCGCGCTGGACGGCGTGAAGATGATGCTCACCCTCTACATCGGCGGCATGGGCGCCAAACAGCGCAACTTCCACGCCGACATCATCGGCAGGATGGGCTACGCCGAGGCCGCCGAGCACATCCAGTCGCTCTACCTGGCCGGGAAGAAAGACGAAGCGTTCAAGGCGATCCCGGATGAACTGGCCGACGGCATCTCGCTCGTCGGCCCGCCCGGGAGGATCAAGGAACGGCTTGAGCTGTGGCGCGAGAGTCCGGTCACGAGCCTGCTCGTCATGGGACCACGCGACGAACCCTCACTGAAACTGATCCGCGACCTGGTACTCGGCTGACGGCCATCGCCCAGCGCAGGGCCGGGACCTGGCGGCTGACGCCCCCGCGCCGGTCTCCGGCCCCTTGGAACCGAGGGCCGGTCAGTCGGGGCGTGGGGCCGGGTCGGTGGTGACCGAGCGCAGCAGCGGCCTGCTCAGCGCCCCTGCGGCGACCACGCCGCCGAAACCGGCCACGACGCAGACGACCAGCGTGATCACCCCGTTCGTGCTCATTCCGCCAATCATGAATGGCATCGCGCAGAACACCCCGGTCAGGATCGCCCCGCCACCCATGACCGTCAGCGGGATCAGTGTCTCCGCGCGCCGCGCCCCGTCGAGCACCTCCAGCGGCGTGCCCGCCAGCCGCAGCAGCCCGTACGTCTGCCGCCGGTCCAGGATCGACGACGCGGCCGTGATCCCCGCGCTGGCGATGGCGACCAGGAACGAGACCGCCAGCACCACCACCGTGCCGACCCGGACGTCAGCCAGGATCTGCAGGCCGAACCGCTCCTCGTCGGTCTCGGTCGTGGGCGTGCGTCCGGGGACGAGCCCGGCCAGCGCGGTACGCGCCCTGTCGACCGTGACCGTGTCGGCGTAGCTGCCCAGGGCCGCGACGACGACGTTCTCCGACGCCTTCACGGTGGAGGTCACCTTGGCGGCGGCCAGCCGTTCACGGGCCCGCTCCGCCACCTGCTCCACCTGTCCGGCCGGCGCGGTGACGCGGAGCTGGGCAGGCTCGGCCTCGCCGCCGAACGCTCCCGGGCTGAGCAGCCCGATGAAGCCCGCCACGAAGCCGGCCAGCGCCACCCCGCTCACCGTCCGCCAGGCGGCGCGCGGGTCGTCCACGAGCCTGCGGGCCGCGAGCAGCCGGGCGGGGCGGCGGGCGTACCTGGCGGCGATCCTGCCGATCATGCCGACCACCCAGGGTCCGGCCAGGTTGAGGCAGAGGAAGGCCAGCCCGAGCGCCACCGCGACGACCGCCACGCTGCGGTCCCTGGCCAGCAGCGGGAACGCGGCCAGCACCGCAAGCAGGGCGAGCACCCGTACGAACCGCATGGCGGGCGGCGTCTCGCGCTTGGCCACGCCGAGCGGGCTCACCACGACGCGCCGCAACCCGACCACCGCCGAGAGCCCCACCAGCAGCGGCACCGCGACCAGCACACCGGCCAGGACCAGTGGGCTCGGAAACAGGTCGGCGACGAACCATGAGCCGCCCTGCATCTCGATGCCCGCCAGCAGCGGCGTCGCCGCCGCGAAGGCGATCGCGCCGACGAGGGCGCCGGCCAGCGCGACGATCATCGCCTCGGCCACGGTCATGCCCACCACCTGGCCCGGCGTCGCCCCGACCAGCCTGAGCGCCGCCAGCCGCTGATCCCGCCTGGCCACCGTGAGCCTGGCCGCCGCGCCCCCGAACACCAGCAGCGGCACCACCATCAGCACGCTCGCGACAACCGTGAGCACCTGGTACACCTGCGCGTCCTCGCTCGGGGCGCCCGCCAGGCCGGCGACCTTGGTGGGCAGTTTGCCCTCGATCCAGTCGTTGCTGCGTTGGGCGGTCATCGCGGGTGCGTCCGGCGCGTGGCCGACGACCGCCACCAGCTCGTCAGGGTGGACCAGCCCTTCGTCGCCGAGCACGCCCTTGGGGCCGGGGTAACGCTTGGCCAACTGGTCTGACGGCAACTGGCGGGCCAACTCGGCGAGGGCCGGTGACAACCACACCTCACCGGGCGCGGGGAAGCGGGGCAGCCCCGGTGGCGCGGGCGCGCCCGGTTTCAGCGCGGCCAGGTCGATGACGGTGATCGCCTGGTCGCGTACGTAGTCGAAGCGCGAGGCCTCGATCGCCACCGCGTTCGAGGTGGCGGGGACCGGGTTGCGCCACGCGCCCCGTTCGGCCCTGGCGGCGAAGGCGAAGTTCACGGCCACGGCGAACAGCAGCAGCGCCGTGGACACGGCCACGGCGCCCAGGGTCAGCCAGGTGCCGAGCATGCCCTTGCGGCCCGAGCCCTTGAGCAGGCGCCAGGTGAGGTCGAGGTTCACGCGGTGCTCCTGGCGGCCGGCCGCGTCAGAGCGGAGTTCTGAGGGGCCGGCTGACGACCGTCGCCCATCGACCCGCCACCCGCCTCCGGGGAACCTCCCGTGGCGATCAGGTGGCCGTCGCGGACTTCGACCGTGCGGTCGCACCATCCGGCCACGTTCGTGTCGTGGGTGACGACGATCAGCGAGGCGCCGTTGTGCTTGGTCGCCTCCACCAGCAGCCGCATCGTGTCGTGCCCGGTCTGCTGATCGAGCGCCCCTGTGGGCTCGTCAGCGAACACCACGGCCGGTTTGCTCACCAGCGCCCTGGCGATGGCCACCCGCTGCGCCTGGCCTCCGGACAGCTCCCCCGGCCGCCTGGCCTCCATGCCGTGCAGGCCCAGGGGCGCGAACCACTCGCGCGCCTGCCGTACCGCCTGCGCCCTGGGCACCCCGCCCAGCATGAGGGGCAGGGCCACGTTCTCCTCGGCGGGCAGTTCTGGCAGGAGCTGGCCGAACTGGAAGACGAACCCGAAGCGGGTGCGGCGCAGCCCGCTGCGGCGGCGTTCGCCCATCGTGTCGATGCGCTGGCCGAGCAGGTGCACCTCGCCCGCGTCCGGCTTCATGATCCCCGCCAGGCAGTGCAGCAGCGTCGACTTGCCGGAACCGCTGGGGCCCATGATCGCCACGGCCTCGCCGCCCCGTACGGTGATGTCCACGCCGCCCAGGGCGACCGTCTGCCCGAACCGCTTGGCCAGGGCTCGTCCAACAAGTACGTCGTTCATGACGAACAGGCTCTCGCCCGGAGGGGGTGCGGCGGATCGGCCGTGCGACCAGATCTCCCTCGTCCGAACGGCTGATTCTAGAGTTGGGGCCGTGACTATTCGGGTTCTCATCGCCGATGACCAACAACTGGTACGCACCGGCTTCCAGATGATTTTGGACGCTCAACCGGACATGGAGGTCGTGGCCGCGGTGGCCGACGGCGCCGAGGCGGTGTCGGAGGCCAGGCGGCTGCGGCCGGACGTGTGCCTGCTCGACATCAGGATGCCCAAGCTGGACGGGCTGGAAGTGACCCGGGTACTGGCGGGACCGGGAGTGGAGAACCCCCTGCGCGTGGTCATCGTGACCACGTTCGACCTGGACGAGTACGTCTACGGGGCGCTGCGCTCCGGCGCCACCGGGTTCCTGCTCAAGGACAGCGGGCCCACGCTGCTGATCGAGGCCGTCAAGGCGGCCGCGGCGGGTGACGCGCTGGTGTCACCGTCGGTGACCGTGCGCCTGCTGCAGCACCTGACCCAGCCCCGGCGGGCCGCGCTCCCCTCGAACGAGCTGCTGACCGATCGCGAGCTGGACGTCGTGCGGCTCGTGGCGAGGGGGCACACGAACCAGGAGGTGGCGGCGGAGCTGTTCGTGTCGCTCTCGACGGTCAAAACCCATCTCGGCAGCATCCAGACGAAGCTCGCTGTCCGCAATCGGGTTGGAATCGCGGCTTGGGCGTGGGAATCCGGCGTGGTGAGCTGATTAACAGCGGGGCTCGCGGGATACAAGTGAATCAGAACCTCAGCGCATGGCCCGGGGGGAGAACAACGTGCGCTACGCCCAGTCACCGCCCACGAGAGCCGCTATTGCCGTATATGTAACGCTTGCCGCACAAGTCTTCTCTCTTGGTGCCCTCGTCATCTTCGAGCATTTCCGCGGCCGTGAACTCGCCGCCCAGATCGCCGCCTTCGGCGGCCGGCCAGAAGGCGCCGACGCGGAGGCCGTGGTGGGGGCGGTGACGGTGTTCGCGGTGCTGATGATGCTGGTCGCCGGCACCACGATCGCCGCGGCGGCCGCCTACGTGACCTGGCTCGTCCGGGCCAGGCAGGCAGGCGACCGCTCCGCCCCGACGGGCCCGGTGGCCGCCGCCTGGCTCCTGCCCGGCATCAACCTCGTGGCCCCCGCGGTGCTGGTGGACGAGATCTGGCGTACCGCCCGCCCGCCCGCAGGACAGCGCGGCCGGTGGCTGGCGCTGCTGGCCGGGTGGTGGCTGAGCTGGCTCACCACGCTCGCCCTGATCACCATCCGCCTCCCGCTCGACGCCACGAAAGGCGACCTCACGGGGGTGGGGCTGCCGGAACTGGCCTGCGCCGTGGTGACCGCCCTGCTGTGCGCGGCCACCGTACGCGAGCTGACGCGCCTGCAAGGTGCGGCCCGCCTGCCCTGGACGACGGGGTCGGAGCCCAGCACGGTACACACCTTCTCCCCCCAACCACCGCAACCCACCTCGGACTCCACAGCCATCGGCCGTACGGGCTGAGACCTCATTCGAAACCGGCCGCCATGCCGAAGCGGGCCAGGGCGCCTGCTTCCAGGGCTACCCAGATCGCCCCGTCCGGGCCGGCCGTCAGCCCATGTGGCTCGGCCTTACGTGCCTGCTCCCCTTCCGTCCGGGCCGGCAGGTGAGGGAGCGGGTGTTCCTCGATCGTGCCGTCGGTGGTGATGCGGCCGAGACGGCCTGCGCCCCATTCGGTGAACCAGAGCGCCTCATCGGGGCCGGAGATGATCGCATGAGGTCGGCAGGCGCGGTCGGGAAGGGGGAACTCGGTGATCTTCCCTGAGGTGTCGATGCGCCCGACCTGGCCCGCGCCGATCTCGACGAACCAGAGCGCGTCGTCCGGCCCCCGCGTGATGCCCACCGGTGCGGCCCCTGCCGTCGGGAGCGGATGTACGGCGACCTCGCCCGCCGGCGAGATGCGCCCGATGGCGTTGCCCTGGTTGAGGGTGAACCACAGAGCGTCATCCGGACCGGCCGTGATGAAGGCGGGCATGCCGCCCTCCACCGGCACCTCGAACTCCGAAACAGCGCCGTCGGCGCCGATGCGGCCGATCCTCGCGGGTTCCATCTGCGTGAACCACACGGCTCCGTCAGGACCGGCGGCGATCCCGTAAGGCGACAGCGCCTTGTAGGGCCTCACCTGCCCGTCGGCGGCGATGCGGCAGACCCGCCCGCCCTTCCCCTCGGTGAACCACATCGCCCCGTCGGGCCCGGGCGTGATCACGGTCGGCAGGCCGTCGGGCGGGTCGAGCTGATGGATCACCGGGCTCTGGCCGGGAACCATCCTGCCGATCCTGCCCTGGTGGACGAGCGTGAACCAGAGCGCGCCGTCGGCACCGGTGGCGATGCCGTACGGGGCGCCCTCATCGATCATGGTCAACACAGGTATCCCTTTCGGAAGAGTCGGATGAGCACGCCTGATCAGGATGGAACTCCAATCGCAACCGGGGTAGCGTTAGCGTGCCATACGGGCAAGGCTAACGCAACTGGAGTAGATTTTGGAGTCGAGCAAGCGGCCCGGTGGCCGTAGCGCGCGGGTGCGGGACGCCGTGCGGCAGGCCACGCTCGCCGAGCTGGTCGAACGCGGCTATCCGGGGCTGACGGTGGAGAACGTGGCCGAGCGGTCAGGGGTGCACAAGACGACCGTCTACCGGCGGTGGGGCAGCGTCGAAGGGTTGATCTCCGATGCCCTTGAGCTGGCCAAGGACGAGCCGTGGCCCATTCCGGACACCGGTTCCATCGAGGGTGATCTGCGGGGGATCGTCCAGCTCGTACGTACAGGGTTCGACGATCCCGAACTGGGGCCGGTGTCGACGGCGTTCGTGGCGGCGGCCGTGCAGAATCCGGACGCCGCGCGGGCGTTGCACGAGTTCTTCGTCGCCCGGCACGAACAGTCGGCCGAGGTGGTGCGGCGGGCGGTCGCGCGAGGCGAGCTTCCCGACGTCATCGACGTGCGGGAGGTGGTCAGGGTCGCGGTGGCGCCCGTGTACTACCGGCTGTTCGTCGCGCATGAGCCGGTGAGCGAGCGGGACGCCGACCGCGCCGCCGACGCCGCACTGGCCGCCGCCCGCGCCGGGGTCCTTTGACCGGGACAAACCCCAGGGCTCAGGGGTCCTTCTGGCCGCGTAGTTCGAAGTCGTCGAACGTCGTCTTCAGCAGCGCCTCGCTCCTCTTGGGCGTACGGGCGAAAAGCCCCAAGGCCCCGTTCCCGATCCCATGCGGATCCTCCACCTGGTGCACCCGCTGATCATTGACCCACAACGTCAACCGCACGGCCGCCCCGGCCTGCTCGCACGCGGCCACCATCCGTGCCTTCCCCGGCAGCCCGTCCACCTGGACGGGCTGCGCGATGGTGCCCCCGGCCCCGTCGACGATCCGCCGGATTCTGGCCCTTCCGGTCGTGTCGAGCGCGAACTCGTAGTAGGTGTCGTCATCGTCGGAGTTGTGGCAGTAGATGCCGTACTCGCCGGTCCCGACCGACCTCTTGACCTCGGCGGTGACGCCGATCACGACGGACGAGGGCAGCATCGGGGTGGGCGAGGCCGACGGGTCGGGGGTGGTCGTCGGCTTGGCGACGAGGAACGGGATCGGCGCCCGCGCCAACCGTTCTTCGTAGCCTTCCTCCACATCCAGCCCGTACGTGCCGTCCGCGCGGTACCCGTAGCTGGTCGAATCATCCGGATCGTAGGTGCCGTTCCAGCCGCCCGTGCTCTGCGTGAAGTCCTCGCGGTAGAGCACGGGCAGGTCGTCGGGCGGTCCTGACGGGATCAGCGCCCACACGGTCGCGGCGCCGGCCACGACGACGGCCGCGGCCACCGCGCCCCAGAGCAGCAGCTTGTTCCTGGGCTTGTTCTCCAAGGCGAACGGCGTGGTCGCCCGCTGCCAGGCCACCTGTACGGTCTGCGCCGCCTGCTCCGGCGCGGCCGACCGCCCGACGAGGTGGTCGAGGAGTTGCTGAGCCGTGGGCCGCCTGGCCGGGTCCTTGTCGAGCGAGGCCGCGACCAGTTCGCGCAGGCCGGGTTCGACGTCGTCGAGCTTGGGCTCGGTGTTGAGCACCTGGTAGACGATGGCGGGCAGCGTGTCGCCGCCGAAGGGCGCCCGTCCGCTGGCCGCGAACGCGACCAGGCAGCCCCACGAGAACACGTCGCAGGCCGGTGAGACCGGGTCGCCGCGCAGCACCTCGGGCGCCATGTAGCGGGGTGTGCCGACCAGTTCTCCGGTGCCCGTGACACCGCCGAGCGTGTCGAGCGCCCGCGCGATGCCGAAGTCGATCACGCGCGGGCCGACGGGCGACAGCAGCACGTTGGACGGCTTGAGGTCCCTGTGCACCACCCCCGCCCCGTGGATGGCGGTGAGCGCCGTGGCCACGCTGACGGCCAGCGCGTCGAGGCTGGAGCCGCGCAGGGGCCCCGACTGCTGGACGGCCTCGTCGAGGTTGGGCCCCGGCACGTACTCGGTGACCACGTAGAGCTGGTCGCCCTGCAGCGCGGCCTCGATCACGGCGGCCGTGCAGAACCTGCGTACCCTCTGGGCGGCGTCCGCCTCCCTGCGAAATCGCATGCGGAACTGCTCGTGCTGGGTGAGCTCCGGGTTGATCACCTTGATGGCGACCCGTTGCCCCGCAGGGTCCTCGGCGAGATGGACCGTGCCCATTCCGCCCCGGCCCAGCACACTAAGCAGCCTGTAGCGCCCGATCTGGGAGGTTTCACCGCTCACGCCGCGTTAGCTTACCGATTGGGGACGTGAATACGCCCTGCATAGGCCAGCGTGGCGGCTGCCATTCCGGTAACGGAACAAGGACGCGGTCGAGCGACGGCAGCCCGTGGCCCGTCCCGGCGACCAGCACGCGGCAGCCGGCCGTGGTGGCCGCCGCGATGCCCGTCGGGCTGTCCTCGATGGCCACGCACCGCCAGGGCGCCGCTCCGAGCCGCCTGGCCGCCTCCAGGTAGGGGTCGGGGTACGGCTTGCCGCGCTCGGTGTCCTCGTTCGCGATCACCAGGTCGAACGCGTGGTCCAGCCGCGGCAGCACCAGTTCCACGATGCTCCGGGGCGAGGCGGTGACCAGCGCGGTGGGGACGGCGGCCGCGGACAGCCCGGACAGCAACTCCTGCGCCCCCGGCATGACCGTCAGCTCCCGCCCGACCAGCTCGGCGAAGCCCTCGGTGAGCCGCCCGGCCACAGAAACCGGTGACGCCTGGCCACAAGACGTCCCGTCCCTTACCAGATGAGCGGCCACGTCCTCGGCCGTCCGCCCGAGAACGTGTGGCACGTCCGAGGCCCCCAAGGGTCGCCCGAGGAAGGCCGCGACCGCCTCGGCGGCCCGCCACCACAACCCCTCGGTGTCGACCAGCGTGCCGTCCATGTCCAGCAGCACCGCCTCGGGGCCGCCGCGCTCAGAGCGCATCGGCGGCCACGACGGGCGCGGGAACCGTGGCCGTGCGGGCCGCCACCAGGACGGGCCGCTCCACCAGCCGCATCGCCACGCGGGTCCCCGTCGTGAACCGGGCCGCCTCGTGCCCCGGCACGTCCGCGAGCACGTCCCCTCCCTCCACCCGCAGCCGCAGCCGCACGGAGGCCCCGCGGAACGAGGCGGCCGTCACCGTGGCGCCCCCGTCCTCGTCCGGGACGACCGTGACGGCCTCCGGACGGACCAGGACGTCGACGGACGGATCTTCCGGAACGGCCCCGTCCACGGGCAGAACCTGCCCGAGAACCCTGACCCGGTCCCCCGAGATCTGCCCCGGCAGGTGGTTCATGGTCCCGACGAACTCCGCCACGAACGGCGTCGCCGGCCGGTTGTAGATCTCGGCGGGCGATCCGACCTGTTCGAGCCGCCCGTCGCGCAGCACGGCCACCCGGTCGGCGATCGACAGGGCCTCCTCCTGGTCGTGGGTGACGAAAATGGTGGTGATGGACAGGCTGTCCTGCAAGCGCCGGATCTCCTCGCGCAGCGCCACGCGCACCTTGGCGTCCAGGGCCGACAGCGGCTCGTCCAGCAGCAGCACGCGCGGCTCCAGGGCGAGCGCGCGGGCCAGCGCGACGCGCTGCTGCTGGCCGCCGGAGAGCTGGTGCGGGTAGCGGTCGGCGTAGGAGGGCAGGCCGACGAGGTCGAGCAGTTCCCTCGCCTTCGCCCGCCTGGTCGCCTCGGGCACCTTGCGTACGCGCAGGCCGAAGGCGACGTTGTCGCGGACGTTCAGGTTGGGGAAGAGCGAGTAGGACTGGAAGACCATGCCCGCGTCGCGCTTGTTGGCCGGAACATCGGTGATGTCCCTGCCGTCCACCAGCACCGCCCCCGAGTCGGGCCGTTCGAAACCGGCCACGCACCGCAGCGCCGTCGTCTTGCCGCAGCCGGAGGGGCCGAGCAGCGCGACGAACTCGCCGGGCGCCACGACCAGTTCGAGGCCGTCCAGCGCGACCGTCTTGCCGAAGACGCGGCGCAGCGCCCGGAACTCCACCGATGCCGTCATTTCCGCTTCTCCTTAGAAACAGCATCCTTGCCGAACGCGCTCGACACGGCCAGCAACAGCAGCCAGATGAGGAAGAGGCTGAGGATCGAGACGGCCACCGAGAGCTGCCCCTTGGAGCCGGAGACGGTCACGATCCAGACCGCGAACGGCTCGTACCCCAGCAGGCTGGCGACCGTGTACTCCCCCAGCACCAGGGCCAGCGTCAGGAACGAGGCGCTGGCCAGGGCCGAGCGCAGGTTCGGCACGATCACCCGGAACAGCACGTACGGCCACGAAGCCCCGAGGTTGCGGGCCGCCTCCACCAGCGTCCGCACGTCCATGGTGCGCAGCCCGGCATCCAGCGACCGGTAGACGAACGGCAGCACCAGCACCACGTACGCCAGCACCAGCACCACCGGGAACGCCGGATCCTGCATGGCGATCAGCGTGGCCCAGAACGGCGTCGGCGCCAGCACCTCGGCGCCGGTGCGCAGCGAGGTGCCGATCCCGGCCACGAACGTGATCGGCGGCACCACCAGCGGCAGCGTGCACAGCACCTCCATCACCGGGCGCAGCCCCGGCGCGAAGAGGCGTACGGCCAGCATCGCCGGCAGCGCGAGCAGCAGCACCAGCACGATCGTGGCGGCCGCGAGGCCCAGGGAGAGCGCGAGCGAGCGCAGGAAGCCTTCGGCGCTCAGCAACTCCCCGTAGGCCGAGAGGGACACCCCCGTGGCAGGCGTGTAGACCGTGTACCAGAGCGAGGCGCCGAGCGGGATCAGGAAGTAGGCCGCGGCCACCAGGAGCACCGCCCAGCGCCACACGGCGGGCCGGGCGGCGGTCCCGGAGACCCGCTCCAGGCCGGTCAGCGCAGCCATCGGGAGCTCCTTTTCTGCAGCGGCAGGTAGACGGCCATCACCAGCCCGGCCACCAGGACCATGTCGAGGCTGAGCGCCAGGGCGACGTTCTCGTAGCCGACGAGCACGTCGCCGGTGAGCGCGCTGGCGATCTTCAGCGTGACCAGCGGGACGACGGTGCCGACCATGGCGTTGGCGGTGGCGTAGGCGGAGAAGGCCGACCCGAACAGCAGCACCACCCCGCCCAGCATCGCCGGCGTCAGCACGGGCAGCGCGACGAAGCGCCAGTAGTGCCAGGCGGTGGCGCCGCTGCTCGCCGCGGCCTCGCGCCACTGGGGCCGCAGCCCGTCCAGCGCGGGCGCCATGACCAGCACCATCAGCGGGATCGAGAAGTACAGGTAGACCACGACGAGCCCCCAGAAGGTGTACAGCGCGCCGGAGGGCAGCCCGACCAGGCCGCTGATCACGCCGGAGTTGCCGAGCGTGGCGATCCAGAAGAAGGCCAGCGGCACGCCGCCGAAGTTGGCGAGCACGCCGGAGGCCGTCAGCACGGACTCGCGCAGCCACGTGGCGCGGGAGGTGACGACGGCCTGGGCGAGGAGCGTCCCGAGGACGGCGCCCAGCAGCGCGACCACGGCCGACAGCCGCACACTGCCGATCATGGCGGTGAGGTAGCCGCCCTGCAGGCTCCGCGACATGTTCGCCAGGCTCAGCTCTCCTTGCGCCGTGAAGGCCCCCGCCACCAGCGCGATGGCGGGGACGCCGAAGACGACGGCGAAGAAGGCCAGCAGGGGCAGCGCCCCCAGCCGGCCGCGCGAGCCTGTCATCCCGAGATCGCGGCGTCCCAGCCGCTCGCCAGCTTGGCCTTGGCCGCGTCCACCTGCGCGGTCGTGGGGAAGGTCGGCTCGCCTTCCACCGAGGGCAGCTTGTCCGCCAGGGTCTTGTCCACGGTGCCGTCGGCGGTCATCGAGGGCAGCAGGACGGGCCGGGCGAAGCCCTTCAGGTAGAGGTTCTGGCCCTCGGCGCTGTAGAGGTACTCCTGCCAGAGCCTGGCCGCGGCCGGGTGGGGGGCGTCCTTGTTGATGGCCTGGGCGTACATCTGGAAGTACTTGCCGTCGGCAGGGATGTTCACCTTCCAGTCGAGACCCTTGGCGGCCATCTGGGGCGCGTAGGCGGCGTTGTTGTAGTCCCAGTCGATGCTGATCTGGGTCTCGCCCCGCTCGATGGTCGCGGGCGTGGTCTCGACCGGGTTGTAGTTGCCCGCGTCCTTCAGCTTCTTGAAGAACTGGATGCCGGGATCGATGTCGTCGAACGAGCCGCCACCCGCCAGGGCGGCGGCGTACACGCCGGCGAAGGCCGAGCCCGCCTTGGTGGGGTTGCCGTTCAGCGCGACCTTGCCCTTGTACTCGGGCTTGAGCAGGTCGGCGAAGCTCGTCGGGCAGGTGGTGATCTTCTTGGCGTCGCAGCCGATGGAGATGTAGCCGCCGTAGTCGTTGACCCAGAGCCCGGTCGGCTCCTTCTGCCCCTCGGGGATCTTGTCGAACGACTGCACCTTGTACGGCGCGAACAGCCCCTCGGCGGCGCCGCTGATCGCGAACGACTGGCCGAGGTCGAGCACGTCGGGGGCGCGGTCCTGGCCCTTGCGGGTCTTGACGGCGTTGATCTCGTCGGCGCTGGCCGCGTCGGGGGTCTCGCTCTCGATCTTGATACCGTACTTTTCCTGGAACTTCTGAATGATCTCTCCGTAGTTGGCCCAGTCGGGCGGAAGGGCGATGACGTGGAGATTGCCCTCCTTCTTGGCCGCCTCGACGAGCTGGTCGAACCCGCCGAAGTCCGCCGCGGACGTGGCGGCGGCGGCGTTGACGCCGCCCTGAGAAGCTTGGGACGACTGAGCACCGGGCGCGGCGCCGCATGCCGCGGTCATCACGGTCATCGCTGCGGCGACGCCGGCCACACGGGCGCGAGTTGTGAACACGACGCCTCCTTTTTGCTGGGGGTGTGGGAAAAACGTATGGGAACTTGTACAAACAAGCGAGCACCAGTAAGTCCCATGAATGTTGCTCCTTCATGAATGGGAGAGGACGGTGATGGTTGCGCGCTATGAACTGATCGCCGATGGGTTACGGGCCGAGATCCTCTCGGGCGCGCAACCCGTCGGTTCCCAGCTCCCCAGCGAGTCCGAGCTGGCCGAACGCTTCGGCGCGGCCCGCGGCACCGTGCGGCAGGCGGTTGCCGTGCTCGTCGCCGAGGGCCTGGTCGGCTCCCGGCAGGGTGCCAGGCGCATCGTGCTCGGCGCCGCCCGCAGCCAGAGCTTCGCCGAACTGCACAGCTTCGCGCAGTGGGCGCGCGCGGGCGGCCACCGCTTCGGCGGCCAGGTGATCGAGCAGCGCCGCAGGCCCGCGAGCGCCTTCGAGTCGGCCAGACTCGGCAGGGGCGAGGTGCTGGAGGTGCTGCGCGTGCGCTCGCTGGAGGGCGAGCCCGTGCTGGTCGAGCGGACCGTGTACGCCGAGTGGGTGGCCCCCGCCGTCGAGCGGCTCCCCGCCGACTGCGAGTCCGTCACCGAGGCGCTGTACGACTCCATCGGGCTCGTGTTCGCCTACGGCGAGCACCTCATCGACGCGGTCTCCGCCGGCGCCCAGGACGCCAGGCTCCTCGGGGTGCGCCGCGGCAGCCCGCTGCTGCGCCAGCGCAGGACCACGACCACGCACGAGGGCAGGCCGGTGGAGACCTCGGACGACCGCTACAAGCCGGGCAGCGTGACGTTCAGCATCCGCAACTCGATCGGCGCCAACCCCCTCACACGACAGGCCGGCGACTTGCGCTTCTGAGCCGAAGAACATATGTTCGAATCGTAATTAACCATAAGCGCCCGCCTTCCCCCGGGTGGCTCACCATACGACCAAGAGCCGCGGGAGAAGCGTCTTGAGCAGACTCTATGGCGATCCGATCGAGGTGTGGACCAGGGACGGGGAGCCGACCCAGTTCGTCTGGCGCGACCGCCTCTTTCTCGTCCGCCGTGTCCTCGACCACTGGGTGGTCGCGCGCGAATGGTGGAAGACCAGCGAGCGCGACCCGGGCGAGCGCCGGTTCTGGCGGGTCGAGGCCAGTCCCGGCCGCGACGTGGGCTCCTACGAGCTGCGTTACGACACCGCCGGCAGCGGCTGGCTGCTTCTGAGGGCGTGGGACTGATGGCGCCCCCGTTCCCGCACCTCAACGTGAGCTCCGCGTACTCCATGCGCTACGGCACCGCCTTCCCGCGCGCGCTGGTGAACCGGGCGGTCGAGCACGGGATGGACATCCTCGCGCTGACCGACCGCGACGGGCTCTACGGCGCGATCAAGCACGCCCAGGCGTGCGCGGACGCCGGGATCGCCCCCGTCCTGGGCGTGAGCCTGGCGCTCGACGTCCCCGCCTCGGCCTTCACGCCCGTGCCCGGTCTGCGCACACCCCGGCCCAGGACCGGCGGGAACGCCGAAGACCGCGTCACGGTGCTGGCCCGCTCCGGCGGCTGGTCGCGCCTGTGCCGCCTGGTCACGGCCGCCCACCACGCCGGCGAGCGCGGCGTGCCCAAGGTGACCAGGAAGCTGGTCGGCGAGTGGGCCGGCGGGGCGGGCGAGCACGGGTTCGGGGCGGAGGACGGGCTCGTGGTGCTGCTCGGCCCCAGGTCCGACGTGGGCCGCGCGGTGGCCGAGCGGCGCGACGAGCAGGCCAGGACGCTGCTCGGCCTGTGGCGCGACTCGGTGCCCGGCGTCGTGATCGAGCTGGTCGACCAGTACGGCTTCCGCGACGCCATCACGGCCGTGCGCATGCTCGGCCTGGCCGAGTCCATGGGCGTGCCCGCCGTGCTGACCAACGCCGCCAGATACCTCGACCCGGCCGACCACCAGGTCGGCGACGTGCTCGACGCGGCCCGCCAGCTCGTCCCGCTGCACCCGCGCCACCTGGAACGCACCACCTCCCACGCCTACCTCAAGAGCACCAAGGAGATGTGGCAGGTGGCGGCCAAGGTCTGCGGCGCCGACCGGGAGCGGGTGGCGCGGCTGCTGTTCACGACCAGGCGGCTGGCGGAGGACTGCTCGATGGACCCGCTCGGCCTGCTCGCGCTCAGGAACGACCCGCCCGACCTGAACCTGCCCGAGATCGGCCGTGACCCGGTGCCGCTGCTGCGTCACCGGGTCGAGGACGGGCTGGTCGCACGCGGGCTCGACCGCTCCGAGGAGGCCAGGCGGCGCCTCCGCGACGAGATGGCCGTCATCGAGCGCAAGCGCCTGTCCGGATATTTCATCGCCGTGGCCGGCATCACCGACATGATCCGCGGCATGGGCATCCGCTGCGCCATCCGCGGCTCGGGGGCGGGCAGCCTGGTCAACCACCTCATCGGCATCGGCGAGGTGAACCCCCTCGACCACGGCCTGCTCATGGAGCGTTTCCTGTCGGAGGGCCGCATCGGGCTGCCCGACATCGACGTGGACGTGGAGTCGGCCCGCCGGCTCGACTGCTACAAGGCCATCTTCGACCGCTACGGCGAGGCCCGCGTGGCCTGCGTGTCCATGATGGAGACCTACCGGGCGCGCAGCGCCATCCGCGACGTCGCCGGCGCGATGGGCCTGCCGCCGCACGAGATCGACGCGATCGCCAAGGCGTTCCCGCACATCAGGGCCAGGCAGATCACCGCGTCACTGAACGACCTGCCCGAGCTGCGCGACAGCCGGCTCGGCGAGGCGGGCCTGGACCGGGTGTTCCGGCTGGCGGAGAAGCTCGACGGCCTGCCCAGGCACATCGCGCTGCACCCGTGCGGCGTGCTGGTCGGCAACACGGGCCTGCGCGACAGGACGCCGGTGGAGCGCAGCCTGCTGGAGTTCCCGATGTCGCAGTTCGACAAGGACGACGTGGAGGATGCGGGGCTGCTCAAGCTCGACGTGCTGGGCGTGCGGATGCAGTCGGCGATGGCGTACGCGCTGAGCGAGATCAAGCGCGTGGACGACGTCGTGGTCGAACTCGACACCCAGCAGGGCGACGAACCCGACGTCCAATACGTCCCGCACGACGACCAGGAGACCTACGACATGATCTGCGCGGCCCGCACCCTCGGCTGCTTCCAGATCGAGTCGCCCGGCCAGCGCGAGCTGGTGGCCAAGCTGGAGCCGCGCCGGATGCACGACCTGATCGTGGACATCTCGCTGTTCAGGCCGGGCCCGGTCAACTCCGACATGGTCACTCCCTACCTGGAGGCCAGGCACGGGTGGCGGCAGCCGCACTATCCACACGAACGGCTGCGGGAGGCGCTGAAGGAGACGCACGGCGTCGTGGTCTTCCACGAGCAGGTGCTCAGGATCATCGAGGTGATGACCGGGCGGGACCTGTCGTTCGCCGAGAAGTTGCGGCGCACGCTGGACACGCCCGAGGGGCGCGAGCGGGTGCGCAAGACGTTCGTCCCCATGGCCAGGGCGGGCGGCTTCGACGACGCGGCCGTCGAGCGGGCGTGGAAGGTGCTGGACGCGTTCGGGGCCTTCGGGTTCTGCAAGGCGCACGCGGCGGCGTTCGCGCTGCCCACCTACCAGTCGGCCTGGCTCAAACGGCACCACGCGGCGGCGTTCTTCGCCGGGGTGCTCACGCACGAGCCCGGCATGTACCCGCCGCGCGTCATCATCGACGAGGCCAGGCAGTGCGGCATCAAGATCCTGCCGCTCGACGTCAACAAGTCGGGCAAGGACTGGCGGGTGGAGCGGCTCGGGCTGCGGGTGCGCGTGCGGCCGTCCCAGCTCTCGGAGCCCGCGACCGGGCGGCGGCGGGAGTTCAGGATCGGGGAGATCGGCAAGGGGTACGCGCTGCGGGTGCCGTTCTCGGCGATCAAGGGGGTGAGCGAGGCGGAGGTCGAGCGCATGGTCGCCGGGCAGCCGTACACGTCGCTGGCCGACTTCTGGGACCGCGCCCGCCCTTCGCGGCCCACGATCGAGCGGATCGTCCAGGTCGGCGGCCTGGACGCGCTCCACGACCTGCACCCGGGCGGCCCGCGCTGGCGTCCGGGCGAGCTGACCCGCCGCGACCTGATCGCCCAGGTCGGCGTGCTGGAGCGGACCTCGGCGAGCGGCGTGCGTGCGGGGCCACGCGCCTCCAAACGCTACGTCCCGGCCGGCGCGCGGGACCGCCCCGCCCATGCGGACCCGCAGCCGTCCGCGCAGCTCCCGCTCGGCTTCGGCGAGCACCTCCCGCCCGGCGAACTGCCTGAGATGACCGAGACGGAGATGGTCGAGGCGGAGCTGGAGATCCTCGGCATCGACGTCAGCCGCCACATCGTCAGCTTCCACGACGAGCTGCTCGACGCGCTCGGAGTGGTACGTTCCAGAGATCTTCTCAGGCCGCGCAACGGCGCGGAGATCCTGGTGGCGGGGGTCAAGGTGGCGACGCAGACGCCCGCCGTGCGCTCGGGGCAGCGGGTCATCTTCACCACGCTCGATGACTCGACGGGGCCGATCGACCTGACGTTCTTCGAGTCGGTGCAGGGGCGGTGCGCGGCGACGGTGTTCGGCTCGTGGCTGCTGCTGGCCAAGGGGGTGGTCAGGCGCACGGGCACGCGGGCGGTGTCGCTGCGCGCGGTCGACTGCTGGGACCTGACGGCTTTGGACCGGCTCTGGCGCGCCGAGGGCATCGACGCGGTCCGCGCCGTCCTCGACCAGGCTCCGCGGGAGGTGGCAGGGGTCGGCGGGCGCAGGATCGAGTACGCCAACGGCTTCCGCCTGTCGCCCTACTCCGACCTCGGCCCGGCCGTCGCCGACCCGCCCAGGCGGCTCTGGCACGCCAGCCAGGGCAGCTCTGGGCCGACGGCGGCCTGACTTCGCGGGAACACGCGCCGGGGGAAACAGGGTTGACTAGGGACATGCATGCCATCATCGTCTCCGCCCAGGGCGGTCCAGAGGTTCTCGAATACGTCGAGCGTCCCGACCCGGTCCCGGGTGAGGGGCAGGTCGTGGTCGACGTCGCCGCCGCCGGCGTCAACTTCATCGACATCTACCACCGCTCCGGCGCCTACCCGCTTCCCCTGCCCGTCACCATCGGCTCCGAGGGGGCGGGCACCGTCTCCGCCGTGGGCCCCGGCGTGCGCGACGTCGCCGTCGGCGACACCGTGGCCTGGGCGAGCGTGCTGGGCAGCTACACCGAGAAGGCGGTGGTCCCCGCCGACCGCCTGGTGCCGGTGCCGGAGGGCGTCCCCGCCGAGGTGGCGGCCGCGGCGATGCTCCAGGGCCTGACCGCCCACTACCTGACCCACTCCACCCACGAGGTACGCCAGGGCGACCAGGTCCTGGTCCACGCCGGAGCCGGCGGGATGGGGCAGCTGCTGATCCAGCTCGCCAAGCTCAAGGGCGCCAAGGTGTACGCCACGGTCTCCTCCGCGGAGAAGGAGAAGCTGGCCCGCGCGGCCGGCGCCGACGAGGTGCTGGGCTACGAGGACTTCGCCGAGGCCCTGCGCGGCAGGATCGACGTCGTCTACGACGGGGTCGGGGCGGCCACGTTCGACGGCGGGCTGCAGGCGCTGCGCCCGCGCGGCCTGATGGCCCTGTACGGCGCCGCCAGCGGCCCTGTCCCCCCGCTCGATCCCCAGGTGCTCAACCAGCGGGGCTCGCTCTTCCTGACCAGGCCGTCACTCGTGCACTACATCGCCGAACGCGCGGAGCTGCTCCAGCGCGCCTCCGACCTGTTCGGCTGGATCGCGGAGGGCAAGCTGGCCATCAACGTCTCCCACCGTTACCCGCTGGCCGAGGCCGGCCGGGCCCACGAGGACCTCGCGGGCCGCCGTACCACCGGGAAGCTGCTCCTCATCCCCTGACAGACCCGGCGGGCCAGCCGAGCAGAAGGGGTTCACCGGGGGAGGGTCGGGACGTGCGGGGGGCCGTGCTGGATGAGCCGGAGCAGGGCGTCGGTGTCGAGGTGCCGTTCGACCAGGTCGCCGAGGGCGTCGAGGCGTTCCTCGCGCAGCCGGGCGAAGTCCGTGCCGGGAGCGGGGACGAAGTCGCGGCCCGCCCGCTCGGCCACGTCCGCCAGGAAGGCGCGGCGGAAGCCGTCGTTCTCCAGGGCGCCGTGCCAGGTGGTGCCCCAGACGTTCCCGACCCGGCAGCCGTCGAGGAACGGCTCGCCGCCCTCCACCGACGCCCTGCCGTGGTGGATCTCGTACGCGCGCACCGGCTGCCCGTAGGCCGTCCCCTCCGGCCTGGCGAGCCGCTTGTCCTGCCCGAACTCCACCCGTACCGGCAGCCGTCCGAGCCCTTCGACCCGGCCCTCCCCCGATTCCACCGCGTCGACGATCTCGCGTCCGAGCATCTGGAACCCGCCGCAGATGCCCAGCAGGGGCCCTTCGCGTTCGGCGATCGCCCCGGCCAGGCCGCTCTGCCGCAGCCAGGCCAGGTCACGGACGGTGGCCCGTGAGCCGGGCAGGACGACCAGGTCGGCGTCGTCGAACTCGACCGGGTCGGTCACGAAACGCACCACGACACCCGGTTCGGCGGCCAGCGCGTCGAGGTCGGTGAAGTTGGAAATCCTGGGCAGGCGGACGACCGCCACGCGCAGGGTCTGCCTGCCGTGCGGGGCTCGGGTGGGGACCCGGCGGCCGTCCAGGGCCAGGGAGTCCTCGACGTCGAGCCAGAGGCCGTCGAGCCAGGGCAGGACGCCGTACACCTCGCGTCCGGTGAGCTGTTCGATCATGTCGAGCCCGGGTTCGAGGAGTTCGCGGGCACCGCGGAACTTGTTCACGACAAATCCCGAAATATGGGCTTGGTCGTCGGCGTCCAGCAACGCCACCGTGCCGTAGAACGCGGCGAACACCCCGCCCCTGTCGATGTCGCCCACCACGATCACCGGCAGGCCGGCGGCCCTGGCCAGGCCCATGTTGGCGATGTCGCCGGGGCGCAGGTTGATCTCGGCGGGGCTGCCCGCGCCCTCGCAGACCACCACGTCGTACTGCTTCCTGAGCCGGCCCAGCGCCTCCAGCGCCGTGGTGCGCAGCAGGTCCTTGAGCGCGCCGTACTCCATGGCGTCCACGTCCGCCACCGGCGTGCCCATGAGGACGACCTGACTGCGGCGGTCGCTGCCCGGCTTGAGGAGGATCGGATTCATGTCCGCCGCGGGCTCGATGCCGGCGGCCTGCGCCTGCATCGCCTGGGCGCGGCCGATCTCGGCGCCCTGCGCGGTGACGTACGAGTTGAGCGACATGTTCTGCGCCTTGAACGGCGCGACGCGCACGCCCCGGCGGGCCAGCCAGCGGCAGATCCCGGCGGTGACCACGCTCTTGCCCGCGTCGGACGTGGTGCCCGCGACCAGTAACGCCCCGTTGACCATGGGCTCACCGTATCGGAACGGCCATCACCGCTTCCGAGCGACGGGCGTCCCATGAAAGGGCAGGCGACAACGCCCGCCGCGTGGCGGGCGTTGCCTGCCGCGGATCACCCCTGCTGGCCCGGCGGCTGCTGGGGCGGCGGCTGCTGCTGAGGGGGCGGCTGCTGCTCCTGGCCAGGCTGGCGGCCCTGCTGGCCGGGCTGGCCACCGCCGTAGCGGCGCTGCACTTCGTCCACGCCCTTCTCGATCTTGTCGTCGTACTTGTGCCCAGTCCGCTCCTTCGCCATCTGCTCGGCGCGGTCCAGCAATTGATCAGCCTGCTTGGAATGCCCTCTGGCCAGGTTCTCTGCCTTCTTCAACCATTCCGCTATGCGGCCCATGACCGTATCCCCAATCTTCAGACTACGCTCGCCCCTACCCCGACATCGGCGGATGATGTGCCGGCCTTGAACCTCCTGTCGAACGGTCTTTCGACCAACCTCGCCGAGCATGCCCTTGCCGACACCCCGTGGCGGCGGGCGTGAATCACCTCCCGGGCTCGACCCCGTCGTAGTCGACCAGCAGGTGGCGCGGCCCTCTCAGCACCGGGCTCGGCCGGTACGGCGGCGGGTCGGTCACCAGCCTGGGGTTGCGCAGCCGCCGGGTGAGCTCGGTGAGCGCGATCTGGGCCTCGAGCCTGGCCAGGGGCGCCCCGAAGCAGTAGTGGACGCCGCCGCCGAAGCCCAGATGCTCGTTGCCGGGCCGGTCGGGGATGAAGGTGTCGGGGTCGGGCAGGTGGTCGGGGTCGCGGCTGCCCGCGGCCAGGACCAGGACGACGGGCGATCCGGCCGGAATTGTGGTGCCCGCGACCGTGATGTCGTCGAGGGCGACCCGCTGGGACAGCATCTGCACCGGCGGCTCGAAGCGCAGCAGCTCTTCGACGGCGGGGACGATCAGGCCGGGGTCGGAGCGGACGCGGGCCAGCAGGTCCGGGTGGCGCAGGAAGGTGAGCATGCCGTTGGCGATGAGGTTGATCGTGGTCTCGTGGCCGGCGATCAGCAGGAGCACGGCCGTGGAGACAACCTCCTCGGGCGTCATGGAGCCCTCGGGGCCGTGGTAGGTGACGAGCCCGGACAGCATGTCGTCCCCTGGATGGCGGCGGCGGTCGTCGGCCAGCCCGGCGAGGAAGCCTCCCAGTTCGGCCTGCACGGCCTGGCGGGCGCGATCCCGCTCGGCGCGGTCCTCCTCGCCCGGGCCGAGGGTCTCGATGATCTGGTCGGCCCAGGCGTGGAAGCGCTCCTCGTCCTCTACCGGCACGCCGAGCAGGCGGCAGATCACCGCGACCGGCAGCGGGTAGGCGACCTCGTCGACGAGGTCGGCCCGGGGTTCGCCGGCGATGCCGTCGATCAGCCGGGTGGTGATGGCGAGCATATCGGGGCGCAGGTTCTCGACCGTCCTCGGGGAGTGCGGCGGCCCGAAGTGGCGCATGGCCAGGTGGCGCAGGCGGTCGTGCTCGGGCGGGTCGAGGCCGATGAAGCCGAGGCTCAGTCCGCTCGGGGTGGCGAGGTTGCGCCGGTCGGAGCTGATCCTGGGGTCGTGCAGCAGCGCGACGATCTCGCGGTAGGTGCTGACCACGTACGTCCCGTCCTCCTGCCGCGCCACCGGGGTCTTCCTGAGCTCCTTGAAGAGCGGATAGGGATCGGCCCGCCCCGACGGGTCGAGGATCTGCCGCAAGACGTTCTGCGATGTCATGACCTTGCTCTCTCGGTTCCCGCGGGATGCACCAGCACCGCGCGCCGTTCGGCCGGATCGTGGCCGGTCACCACGACGGTCGCCCCGCCGGTGGCCACGAGGCGCTCGGGGACCCGGGCGGGCACGGGCCCGGCCTGCTCGCGCCGGTCCACGTGCCGGAAGTCCGGCGGGAACGGCGCGGCCCGCTCGATCAGGTCCCGGTAGAAGTCCAGCCACATGCCCTGGTTGAAGGTCACCGCCGCCGTGATCCTGCCCTGGTACCCGTAGACGGCCACGAACCGGTATTCGGCCGTCGAGCCCTGCGTGATGACGATCTGGTCGGCGAAGGTCGGCACCCCGACCGACTTGATGTTGACGCCGAACTGGCTGGACCAGAACACCGGCACCGACAGGTGCGGCCAGCGGTGCGTCTGGTCGCTGATCATGTTGTGCGCGGCGACCTCGGCCTGGGCGACCGCGTTGCCCCAGTGCTCCAGCGTCATGAACTGGTACTGGTAGAGCGGGTGCGGGAAGCGGGCGATGTCGCCGGCCACGAAGACGTCGTCGGTGACCAGGCCGTTGGTGTCCACGACGCGGCAGCCGGCGTCGCAGGCCACACCCCACACGCCGGCGGCCAGCCCGGAGTCGTGCAGCCATTCGACGTTGCGTATCGAGCCGAGCGCGACGACGGCCACCTCGGCCTCCACCGTGCTTCCGTCCGACAGGCGGGCTGCGCGCAGCCGCCCGTCCGCGTCGCCTTTCAGGGCGGTGACGGTCAGGCCGCAGCGCAGGTCCACGCCGTGCTCGCGCTGGAGCCGCGCCGCCACGTCGCCGATCACGCCGCCCATGGCGCTGATGAGCGGGGCGGGGCCGCGTTCGACGACGGTCACGGGCAGGTCCAGTTCGCGGCAGGCCGAGGCGATCTCGCTGCCGGTGAACCCGGCGCCGAGCACCAGCACGCGGCGCGGGCGGGCGGCCAGCGCCTGACGCAACCGGGCGGCGTCCTCCACGGTGCGCAGCGTGTACACGCCCTCCAGCGCGGCCTCGGCCGCGTTCGGCCACGGGCGGGCGCGGGTGCCCGTGGCCAGCAGGACCCGGTCGAAGCCGACCGCGGTGCCGTCGGCCAGCAGCACCCGTTTCCCCGCCACGTCCAGCGCTGTAGCGGGACCGCGTACCCGTTCGGCCTCGACCTCGCGCAGGTGGGGCAGCGTGGTGTGCTCGGCCGGCACCTGGCCGGTGAGGATCTGCTTGGACAGGGGCGGCCGGTCGTAGGGCTCGTGCGGCTCGTCGCCGATCACGGTGAGCTGCCCGGCGAACCCCTCCCGTCTGAGCACGCCGGCGGCCCGCGCCCCGGCCAGCGAGGCTCCGACGATGACGATGTGGCCGCCCGTCCTGATCGTGACCGGCTCTCCGGCGCCGCGCCGCTCCGTCCAGTCGAGGTGGATGGCCTGGACGGGGCAGGCGTTCGCGGCCCGCAGGACGTGCTCGCGGTGGACGTCGTCGGGGTCGAGGTCGTACAGGAGCGCCTCGTCGTGCATGGTGAAGACGTCCGGCGCGAGGAAGACGCACTGCCCGTAGCCCTGGCAGCGTGTCAGGTCGACGACGACTTTCATCGGTCCTCTCCCCCGTCGGGCGCCGCGCTGGGGGAGAGCGCACGGCCTCGGTGTACGCCCGCGCGTCGGTGGCGGGCCCGGCCCGGGTGAACCTACCCACCAGCCCGCGCCTTGATGCCCGGGGACGACGGCGGGGCTCCTACCATACGCGCATGACCACGCACGGATTCACGCTCACCGCCGACGGCCCGTTCGACTTCGGCGCCAGCCTGCGTTTCGTCGAGGAGTGGCCGGCCACCAGCGCGCTGCCCTCCGACGGGCGGGCGCTGCGTTTCGCCTACTGCGCGGAGTCCGACTGGCTGCCGGTCGGCGTGAGCGTGACGGCCGCGCCCGGCGGGGTCGCCGTCGCCACGACGCGCGCGCCGGGGCCCGCCCTTCGGGGCGAGGTGGCGCGGATCCTCTCGCTCGACGTGGACGGCGGCGGCTTCGCCAAGCTCGGCGAAGCCGACCCGGTCCTCGGCGACCTGCAGCGGCGCAGCCCCGGCCTGCGGCCCGTGTGCTTCTGGAGCCCGTGGGAGGCGGCGTGCTGGGCGGTCATCGTCCAGCGCTCGTCGATGCTGATCGCCTCCAAGATCAAGCAGCGCATCGCGGAGCGGTTCGGCGCCGAGGTCGCCGTGGACGGGCGCGCGTACGCGGCCTTCCCGCCGCCCATGACCCTGGTGGACGCCGGCGGCCTGGGCCTGCCCGCGCAGAAGGAGGAGTGGCTGCGCGGCCTGGCCCGCGCCGCGTTGGACGGCGTGCTCACCACCGAGCACCTGCGCGCGCTCCCGCCGGAGCAGGCCCTGGCCGAGCTGCGCGCGCTGCCCGGCGTGGGCCCCTTCTCCGCGGGGTTGATCCTGATCCGCGGCGCGGGCGCGCCCGACGCGTTCCCCGGGGACGAGCCCCGGCTGTTCGCGATCCTGCGCGAGGCGTACGGGCTGCCCGAGGACGCGCCCCCGTCGGCGTACAGGAAGCTGGCCGAGACGTGGCGGCCCTACCGCTCCTGGGCCTCCTTCCTGTTCCGGGCGAGCACCTACGGCCGCGACTGAGCCTCACGCCTTGGTGAGCGCCTCGACGGGACGCAGGCGCAGCGCGCCCACGGCGGTCGGGATCGCGGCCGCCATCACGAGCAGCAGCGCTCCCCCGGCGATGGCCACGTACACCCACCAGGGGCCGCTGGCCAGCGGCGAACCGGTCTTGACCAGGCTGTACGGCACCGTCGTCGCCGCGGCGGCGACCGTGCCGAGCACGATGGCCAGCACCGCCGTCAGCACGCCCTCGGCGGCGACCATGGCCAGCACCTGGGCGCGGGTCACGGCCGACAGCCGCAGCAGCCCGAACTCACGGCGCCGCCGCCGGGTGGCCGCGATCACGGTGTTGACCACCACGATCGCCGTGAACGCGATGATCATGGCGACGACCAGGTAGTTCACGGGGGCGAGCGGCACGCTGGCGTCGCCGGCCGCGTGCGGGAGGCTGTCCTCGGTGGTCTGCATGTAGAGCGTCCCTCCGGCGATGCCGACCAGGAGGATCAGCGGCGCGGCCACGCTGCCGCTGTGCCGGGCGCGGGCCTGGACGTTGCGCGCCGCCAGCCGGGCCGTCGCCCCGAACCTGGCCTCGGACAGCCACCTGGCGGGCAGCATGGCGGCCGGGCTGAGCAGGGCCAGGCCGACCGCGACCGCGACGCCCGCGGGGCCCGCCGTGCTCGACAGCAGCGGCCCGTCCTCCATGAGCAGCGTCCCGGCCGACAGGCTCAGCCCCAGCGCCAGCACGCTCAGCCCGGCGAGCACGCGGCCGCGGGTCAGCGGTCGGGCGGGCGGCGCGGTGGACAGCGCGCGGACGGGCGGGACGGAGGCCGCGCGCCGGCTCGATATGAGGGCCGCCGCGACCGCCGCGAGCAGGGACGTACCCGCCCCGATCGCCACACACAACCAGCCCGCCTGGAGTTCGACCCCGGAGTCGACCAGGCCGCCGCCGGTCAGCCGCCCGAGCACGACCGCGCCCAGGCCGACGCCGGGCAGCAGCCCCGCCGCGACCGCGGGCAGGGCCGTGATCACCGTCTCCAGCAGCACGTTCTGCCGGATCTGCCGCGGGGTGGCGGCGATCGTCCGCAGCAGCGCCAGCTCCTGCTCGCGGTGCTGGATCGTCAGCGAGACGGTCGAGACCACGCCGAACGCCACGATCGCCACGGTCCAGCCGCCCAGGATCGCCGGCAACATGATCAGGAACCCGCTGTCGCGGCCCGTCGCCAGCCCGGTCTCCAGCAGGCTCGCGAACGCGGTCAGCAGCGCGGTCCCGGCGGCGATGACGGCCGCCGAGGCGAGGTAGGAGCCCAGGTGGGCGCGTACCGTGCCGAATGCCAGCCGCCACCTCATCGGGCACCCCCGCCCAGGCTCGCCATCCGCGCGGCCACCGCCGCGGCGTCCGGCCGGGTCAGGCTGTCCGCGATGCGGCCGTCGGCGAAGAAGACCACGGCGTCGGCGTAGGAGGCCGCCACCGGGTCGTGCGTCACCATCACGATCGTCTGCCCGCTCACGCTCACCGCCTCGCGCAGGATGCCGAGCACCTCGCGGGCGGACTGGGTGTCGAGCGCGCCGGTCGGCTCGTCGGCGAAGACGATGGCCGGCTGGGAGAGCAGGGCGCGCGCGATGGCCACCCGCTGCTGCTGGCCGCCGGACAGCTCGGCGGGCCGGTGCCCCGTCCTGTCGCCGAGCCCCAGCCGGGTCAGCAGCCCGCGCACCTGGCGGGTGTCGGCCCTGCGGCCGGCGAACTCCAGGGGCAGGGCCACGTTCTGCGCCACCGTCAGGGTGGGGACCAGGTTGAACGACTGGAAGACGAACCCCATGCGCTCGCGCCGCAGCCGGGTCAGCGCGGTCTCGTCCAGGTCGGTCAGGTCGTGCCCGTCGAGGGTCACGGATCCGGAGTCGGGCCGGTCGAGGCCGGCCGCGCAGTGCAGCAGGGTGCTCTTGCCGGATCCCGACGGGCCCATGACGGCGGTGAACGTCCCGGGCGGGATGGACAGGGACACCTGGTCCAGCGCGGTCACGGCGGTGTCGCCCGAGCCGTGGCGCTTGGTGACGTGGTGGAGTTCGAGTGCGTGGTGACGGGTCTTGTTCGTCACTGATTTTGCGTACGCTGCACGAGTCATAAATACACCGTACCCCATGCCGAACTAATCGCACTTAAAGGGGGATAAGCTATGATTTCGTCACGGGGAGCGTTCGTGACAAAAAAATGAGGGAGATGGGCCGCTGTGGCGACGTGTGAGATGTGTGGACGGGCGTTGCGCCCCACGGAGCGGGGACGCCCACGGCAGTACTGCTCCCGCGCCTGCCGGGCCCGCGCCTACCGGGCCCGCGTCGCCGAACGCCCGGCCACGGTCGAGGCGCGCAGGACGCCCGACGGCGCCGAGCCCGCACTTGACCAGAGCCTCATCGTGCGCGCCGCCATCACGCTCGCCGACAAGGAGGGCGTCGGCGCCGTGTCCATGCGGCGCATCGCCACCGACCTCGACGCGGGCGTGATGTCGCTCTACCGGTACGTGGCCGGCCGGGAGGAACTCAACGACCTGATGGTCGACACCGTCTTCGGCGCCCGCCCGCTGCCCGAGCCCGGCCCCGACGGCTGGCGGCCCAAGCTGGAGCTGTCCGCGCGCGAGGAGTGGGCGCTCTACCGCGCGCACCCGTGGCTGTCACACCTCGTCGCCGTCACCACCCGGCCACCCGTCGCCCCCAACCTGATGGCCTACACCGACTGGCGCATGCGCGCGCTCGACGGCCACGACCTCGACTTCGCCACCCTCGTCCAGATCGCCATCCTGATCGGCACATACGTGCAGAGCGCCGCGGCCCCGCTCGCGTACGAGACGCAGGCGGCGCGCAGGACCCGCAACACCCGGCAGCAGTGGGCGGCGGCCCGGCGGGAGGCGTTCGACCGCAGCATGAGCGAGGGACGGCTGCCGATGGTGTCGGAGTTCGGCGACGAGGCGTTCGCGGCCTCGGAGCCCGCGAACATCTTCGAGTTCGGCCTGTACCGGATGCTGGACGGCATCGCGGTACTGCTCGACCGCCCCTGACGCCGGGGCCGGTCACTCCCCACGGCCGGCCATTCCCGCAGCCGGCCACTTCCCGCGGCCGGTCACTCCTCGCGCGGGGAGAGGCGGAAGACGCGCAGTTCGCGGCCGGAACGGTCGGTGTAGCCCTGGTAGAGCGGCCAGAACCGGGTGAGGGCCTGCCACGCCTGCTCGCGCTCGGCCCCCGCCAGCAGGCGGGCGGTCACGGGGACGGCCTTGCCGCGGAAGGTGACGGTGGCCTCGGGCGTCTTGAGCAGGTTGCCGCTCCAGGCGGGGTGGTGCTCCTTGCCGAAGTTGCTGCCGACCACGAGGAAGGTGCCGCCGTCCTCGGGCAGGCAGGCGAGCGGGCTCTGGCGCTGCTGCCCGCTCTTGCTGCCTGTGGTGGTGAGCAGCAGGTGGGGGATCATCTGGTCGCCCATCAGGACGCGACCCCCGGTCATCCGGTTGATCAGCCGGTCGAGCGGCGGCACGACCTTGGGCGCGATCAGGGCGAAGCCCTTGGTGGCCCCGAGCCACTGGAAGAACGGGCGCAGGGCGGCGGCGGAGCGGGCCATGGGGTGCTCCTGTCAGACCACGATGACGTCGCGTCAAGATTAACCGGTTCGTGGTGGTACGTGAAGAAGGTCATGATGCGTGCGCAAGGGCTTCGGCGGGCATGCGGAACGGCCGGCCGCATGAGCGCCTCCGATCACGGACACCTGGCCGGCGGATCAAGCCCTGGATCTCCCGGTGCCGGTCAGCCACTCGGCGAGGACGGCGGCCTGGCTGTAATCGACATCGTGGGTGGCGGTCAGCAGCGTCAGCTTGTCGTGGTCGGCGAGGTCCCGCAAATGGTCTACGGCATGCCGCCGCGCAGGCTCGCGCAGTTCGGTGAGGTAGCGGCGGCGGAACTCGGCGAAGCGGCCGGGCTCGTGGCCGTACCAGCGGCGCAGTTCGGTGGACGGGGCGACCTCACGCAGCCACTCGTCGAGATGTGCGTCCTCCTTGCGCATCCCCCGGGGCCAGACGCGATCGACAAGCACCCGCCTGCCGTCCTGGGGCGAGGATTCCTCGTAGATCCTGCGGTACGTGATGTCCTTGGTCATGGCAGTACCCCCAACTGGCTGCACTCGTATGAGTCAGTGGGCGTCTTCTCCCCATCCCCGGCCTACGCGATGGGATCATCCTGCAACCAGACTGGGAACCGGTGCTGCCGGCCGCCTCGCTCCATGGGCCTGGTCGCTCCGCCGACCGACGAGTTCCGAACCTCCCACCGGATTCAGCCTTCTCATCGATGGTTGCACATTGGACCCGTTGTCGAACCGACCGGGGTGGAGGATCCGGCCTTCCCCACGCTGCGTTCCACGAGGGTAGTAGGGCGATCGTCGATTCCCGGGCCTTTGGCGGCACCTGTCCCGCTCCGGCGGCGTCGTCCTGATCAGGCGATTGGCGCTCGGGCCCTCGGGTACTACGCCGTTGGTGGGTACCGCGAACCTCCGTCCGTTGCTTGCCGACCGCGTCCAGACGCCTCCGCTGCTCACCTTCGGCCACGGCACGGCCTCCCGGAACCTGATCGCCGCCCTCCTTCACGGCGTCGACGCGGAGGCGGTCGTGGACGTGCGTACCGCGCCGGGGAGCCGGCGCCTCCCCCATGTTGGCCGGCAGGAGCTCTCCGCCTGGCTGCCGGAGGAGGGTATCGACTACCGGTGGGAGAAGAGGCTCGGCGGTTTCCGCACGCCGGCCCCGGACTCGCCCGACACGTTCTGGCGGAACGACTCCTTCCGGGGGTACGCCGGCTACAGCCGCGGGCCGGAGTTTCACACCGCCCTGAAGGACCTCCTGGACCAGGCGGCGGCCAGCCGTACCACGATCATGTGCGCCGAGGCCCTCTGGTGGCGCTGTCACCGGCGGATCATCGCCGACTACGCCGTGCTGGTTCACCACGTCCCCGTACTGCACCTGGCCCATGACGGACGGCTCACCGAACACCGGCCGACCGCGGGCGCACGCCTTCTCGATGACGGGTTCCTCGTCTACGACGCCGCCTGAGCCGCCGCCGTGCGGTCGGCTACCGGCCAAGACTCGGCCTGGATAATCGCAGCACCACTGCTTCCCGCAGGGCTGGGCAACGGCCTGATCGGCTATCGGGTGAGAACGCTCACGTCCATGTACGGAAAATTCGCCGCTTCGGTGAAAATGGAGCGCCTCTTATCGGCGATCTCCTTCCACCCCTTGTGGACGCCGTAAGCGGTGGTGTTCAAGAACCAGGGGCCGCCGCTGTCGCCGTTCTCCGCGGTGTGGCCCGTCGTGGCGACCAGGTCGCAGTAGTCGCGAGCACACACGTCGGTCACCCAGACGGGCGTCGAGCAGTTCCTGCCCGTCGTGCGGCCGAAGCGGCAGATGTTCTGGTCGAGAATGGGCCGCTTGACACTGGTGACGTCGCGGGCCATGTCCCAGTTGTAGTAGAAGGTGGGCGACGGCGTGTACGCGCCCCGGGAGTACCAGGTCGCGTCGCCGTACCTGTACGGGATGCTGTCCCTTCTCGTCACGTTGGTGTAGTTCGACCCGCTGGTCCCGTGCCGGTAGTAGCGCAGCTTGGCGATCTCGACGAACTGCTCCTGCCAGCCGAAGAGGGCCTGAGCCTCCTCCAGGGTGATGCCCCGCTGCTCGGCGATCAGCGCGAGGTCCTCCGCCTCGGCTTCCGACTGAGTGGAGGTAGCCGCCAGCGCGGGGACGTTGAACGCGGTTATGGGTAACGCGACGACAACGGCGACAAGGGAGGCCGGCAGCTTCCTTCGCATATGCGGATTCCTTCTTCCGGCTTCAAGGTGGACGGCTTTCAGGATGTCCGTAAGGCGAAGAGATGTCGTTGACGGAGACTCCACACTTGTCTTGACCCACAGTCCACGGCCGAGGACGCCGCGCCTCTGCCGTAGGCTGCCGTCCTATGAGCGAGCCCGTACCCGCCGACCTGCTGGAGATCGCCGACGCGCTCATGCCCGGCGCCCCGCTGGACGCCGCCAGGCTCGCCCGTGGCGGGATCCACGACGTCGTGCTGCTGCCGGGCGTCGCGGCCGTGCGGATCAGCCAGCGTCCGTTGGGGGCCGAGTTGCTGCCGCGCGGTACCGAAGTGCTGCGGGTGATCGCGGCGTCCGGGCTGCCGTTCGCGGTGCCCGAGCCGCTGACGCCGGTGACGGCGTTCGGGGAGCGCGCGGCCGTCGCCGTGTCGTGGATCGACGGTGCCGGCCTGGCCGAGGGCCAGGGCGACCCGGTCGGGATCGGCGAACTGCTCGAAACGCTGCGGGAACTGCCCATCACCCCGGACCTGCGCGCCCTGCTGGCAGCGCCGCGCACGCACACGGGCGCCGCCAACTGGGCGAACATCCTGGCCGACGAGGTCATCCCGCGCTTCCCCACGAAGTGGCGCGAGGAGGGACGGCGGCGGCTGGAGGCGGCCCTGGCCCTGGAGGCGGTTCCCGACACCCTCGTCCACGGCGACCTCTGCGGCGCAAACGTGCATTGGGGCCCGGACGGCAAGCTGATCGGCGTCCTCGACTGGGACCGGGCCCACCTGTTCGACCCGGCGATCGACGCCGCCTTCATGAGCTGGCACGGCTGGGAAACCCTGCGGCGAGCCGTCGACGGCGCGACATAC
The DNA here is from genome assembly GCF_042650645.1 of Nonomuraea purpurea. Classification (NCBI taxonomy): domain Bacteria; kingdom Bacillati; phylum Actinomycetota; class Actinomycetes; order Streptosporangiales; family Streptosporangiaceae; genus Nonomuraea; species Nonomuraea purpurea. The sequence goes on along the minus strand of NZ_JBHSBI010000008.1, from coordinate 254,581 downwards.
CGGCGCGCCCGCGTCTGGGAGCACACCTTCGGCGTCGACCACCTCGTCGCGGTCCTGGAACTGGGCGGCAGACCCCTGACGCTGGTCGACAGCTACGTCGAGCACGTCGTCGCGTGGCTGGAGAAGTCCGCTGTCCAGAACCCGTGACACCGTCGCAGGACGGGGCCGAGACCGATGAAGCAGCGGGGCGCGTGACCCGATCTCGGCGGCCGGATTCCCAGAATTATCGCCGACAACACATCCCTCAGAATTTTCGCGCGCATCTCCTTTCTCCTGTGCGTCACCCAACTTTTCTCGTACGGTCATGCCGCCTCGGCGTCCACGAGAATTCACGGTGCGGACAATTAACGCACCAGACCGACGCCGGGTTGCGACCCGAAGACGCATGTCGGCGACGCCGGACGGATGATCAAATAGAACTCGATCATCGGTTGAAATCGGCCCGCCCCGGCACCCCCTTCGGGACCGCCAACCGCTGACACGGGCGAGGATTACGGCCTACGCGCCCCGCCCGAACCGAGCGGCCATGTCCGGCCCATTCCGCCGACATCATACAGTCATCAGTCGAACACATAGCGTACTCAACTGATCGCCTTCCTTGCGTGCATACAGGCCGCTCTCAGCGCCTTAAACCCAGCCCCACCTGCACGGATATGCCATCCGAGTGCCTCAAGGCAGGTCCGGTCGCGGCGATTCTGGTAACAAACATTTCCAGAAATAACCGGTCTAGCTTATTGCCATTGACTGGAATTGTTGGAACATATGGACAGAGTGACCGAGTGAAGTCCGAAGATCGCTTACCGCATCAGGGTAGCGGCGAGGGAAAGGGGCAACGCTCATGCACCGACGTGCTGTCCGAAACTTGGCCATGCTCGAATCGACGCAGGCCAGAATCACGCGGATATTCGACGCCGCCGCGGGCGGGAAGAACAACTTCCTGGCGGACAAGGACATGGTGCGTCATTTCGATCAAGTAACCCCTGTCATCACCACCGCGGCCCGCGCCGTGATCGAGTTCCTGTCCCGGGTGATAGGCCACCTGGCGGCGGAAGAGGGCGTGGACCAGTTCATGATCGTGGGAAGCGGGGTTCCCAGCGGCCTTCCCGCCGGGCACCGGTTGCACGACATCGCGCGCGACGCCTGCGCCAGCCCTTCCCTGCGAGTCCTGTACGTGGAGAACAACCCGATGGTGGTCGCCATGGCCCGCGCCACCATCGAACCCTTCACGGACACGGTCCGCGTGCTGGACGGCGACGTGCGGGAGATCGACGAGATGCTCCGGGACCGGGTGGTCCAGACCTTCCTCGACTGGGACAGGCCCGTGGCCGTGCTGCTGCTGTCGACGCACAGTCTCGACGATGACGAACACGCCCACTACGTCATCAAACGGCTCCGGCACGCGGCGCCCAAGGGCAGCTTCCTCGGACTGTTGCACACCTCGTTCGACGGCGTCCCCCCGGAGTTGTTGCCGGCCATCCGCGACCTGCTGACCATGACGCTGCCCCGCCTCGCGATCCGCTCCCGGGAGGAGGTCGCGGCCCTGCTCGAAGGGCTCGACCTGGTGGAACCCGGACTGGTGTGGGTCCCGCAGTGGCGTCCAACAGGGCCCGATCTCGCCTGCGCCGACGAACCAAGCACATCAGGCAACTACGGCGCCTTAGCTCACATCCCCTGACCTGACCCCCACGTCAAGGTCACGCCCCACATGCCCGCGTCTCCATCGTCGCCCTCGCCGGGAAGCCGAATGGGAACCGTCGCAACAATCTTGCACCTTGCGGATTCCCAAGAGTGAGCGTGAGAGCTTATCGTTGGGATTGGGAGCGCTCCCATAGCGAGAGATGTGATGCACATGACCCCCCAGCCCGGGGCCTTGCCCACCACCGAACTCCGCACGGTGGAATACCTGCTGCCATCGGTCCCCGCAGGTGTCGGCAAGACGCGTTCCCTGGTCCGTACAGAGCTGGCCGGCTGGGGCCTGCACGGGGCGATCGACGATTGCCTCCTCATCGTGAGCGAACTCGTCACGAACGCCATCCGGTACGGCGGTTCGGCCTACGCGCTGCGCCTGGAAGACCGTGAGGGCCGGTTGTACGGCGAGGTCTTCGATCCGGGCGAAGGCGAACCCCGTCCTTGCTCGCCCGACCTCAACGCACTGTCCGGACGAGGGCTTCAGATCGTCGCGGCGATCGCCGACGACTGGGGCGTGACGGTGGTGAGCGGCGGCAAGGTCGTGTGGTTCGCGCTCACCTGCACCGCCTGACATCACTCGAAAGATGTACGCGCTCTCCTCAACCCGCAGGAGGTCACGAGCCCCGGCCCGTCACTACGCTGGCCGACGCCCGCATCCTCGTGATCGAAAGAGTCCCCCATGGCCTCCGCCCGCAAGACGCTCCTGACCGGTTCCCTCACCTTCGCCGGCGGGCTGGCGCTGTGGTTGTGGGGGCTCGACGAGGAGATCTTCATCTTCACACCGTCGAAGGTGGGCGTGGTCCTGATGATCGTCGGTGGGCTGGAGGCCCTGTACGGCGTCTACAAGAGCCTCCGCCGCGACGACGCGGCCTGAGGCCGCCGAACACCGACCTGGCCCTCAACCCCGGATATATACGACCGATCGGTCGTTCATATAGTCTGACGTCCATGACACACGTGTTGAGGTTCCGTTGGATCGCCGGCCCTGCGGTCGGACAGCCGGGCCCGCTGGTGGCCGCGTTGACGGACTATCGCATGCACCGGCTCATCGACCTGCCCGGCATCGCCCGGCGCGGGCGGTCGCTGAGCCGCCTGTGGCCGTCGTTGCCCGGGGCGGTGGGCATGTGGCTCTGGGTCGATCTGGCCGGTCGCCGGTGCGGGTCGCTATCGGTGTGGTGCGGCGAGGACGACCTGCGCGCGTTCGTCCGGGTGCCGGAACACGTGCGGATCATGCGCGACTACCGCCACCGGGGCACGCTCCGATCACACACCTGGCAGATCGACACCCTGGACAGGGCCGCCCTGTGGCGCGTCCACACGCCCTGATCTATTCTCAAGGCGTCTGTGAACGTTCACACACGGAGACCGGTATGGCCGTCTTACGGAGGGTCGCACTGGCGACCCTGCTCGCGCTCGTCCCCCTCACCCCCACCCCCGCCGACGCCGCCACGTTGAGCATGCGCGGCGCCGACATCTCCTCGGTGCAGCGCAGCCTCGACCTCGGGGCCACGTACTACAACCCCTCGGGAACCGCCGCCAACCCGCTGGACATCCTCACCGGCGCCGGCGTCAACTACGTCAGGATGCGCGTCTGGAACAACCCGGCCAGCGGATACAACAACAAGGCGAAGGTGCTGGCCTACGCCAAGACGGTCAAGGCCAAAGGGCTCGGCCTGATGATCGACTTCCACTACTCCGACACCTGGGCCGACCCGGGCAAGCAGTACAAGCCGGCCGCATGGGTGAGTCACGGCATCGGCCAGCTCCAGACGGACGTCTACGACTACACCTATGACGTCTGCACCGCCCTCAAGGCGCAGGGCACCACACCGGACAGCGTGCAGATCGGCAACGAGATCAACGTCGGCATGCTCTGGAACGACGGCAGGGTCGTCAACAACGACTTCACCAACCTGAGCCTGCTGCTGAAGGCCGGCTACAACGCGACCAAGGCGTGCAACGCCGGCACGCAGGTGATCATCCACACGGCCAACGCCGACAGCCTGGCCAACGCGCGCTGGTTCTACGACGGGATCCGCGCCAAGGGCGTGCCCTGGGACATCACCGCCCTGTCGTACTACTGCATGTGGCACGGCCCGCTGTCGACCCTGTCCAGCGTGATCAACGACACCAGGTCCCGCTACGGCAAGCCGGTCATCGTGGCCGAGACCGCCTACCCCTTCACGGCGGCCAACGCCGACTCCGAGGCGAATGCGGTCAACGGCTCGGCTCCCTGCTCGGGCTACCCGGCCACCTGGGAGGGGCAGGCGAGCAACTTCACCGCCGTCCAGAACACCGCCCGCGCGGCCGGCGCGATCGGCGTCTTCTACTGGGAGCCCACCTGGTACGCCATCAGGGGCAACGGCTGGGACCCTGCCAACATCAACGGCACCGGCGACCAATGGGACAACATGGCCACGTTCAACTGGACCGGCGGCGTCAATCCCGGCATCAGGTGGACCCCGTAGGTCTCACAGCGGCAGCGGGATGCGCTCGAAGAACCAGTACACGCTGACCGCCACGATGGGGACCGACAGCGCGAGCACCGCCCAGCGGGCGGCGGACGTGCGGCGCAGCAGCGTCAGCAGCGGGAAGAGCACGGCGATGAGCACGAGCTGGGTGACCTCGATGCCCACGTTGAAGCTCAGCAGCGACAGGAGCAGCTCCCACGATCCGCTCTCGTCGATGTCCAGCGCGCCCGCGAACCCGAGCCCGTGCACCAGGCCGAAGGCGAAGACGATCGGCAGCCGCAGGCGGCCCAGCCGGTCCTCTTCGCGGCCCAGGAGGCCCGCAACCGCCACGACGACGATCGAGCCCGCGATGATCGGCTCGACGATCTCGCCGGGGACCGCCACGATCCCCATCGCGGCCAGCAAGAACGTGATGCTGTGGGCGACGGTGAAGGCCGAGGCCGTCAGGACGACGTCCCGTAGCCTGCGGGCGCCGATGAGCAGGGCGAGCAGGAACAGGACGTGGTCCAGACCGAACAGCAGGTGTTCCGCGCCGAGCAGGAAGAACTCCCCGATCTGGTTCGTCGCCGAGTGCTCGCCGACCCGCACCGTCGGGCTCTGGGCAACCAGGACGGCCGAGCCGTTCTCCCCGTCGAGCCGGTAGCGGAGGAGGGTCTCCGTGCTGTGGACGAAGGTCTCGGAGTCGGGGAAGAGCGCGCTGGAGATCGCGTAAGCGCCCTCGCCCGCGCCGCAGGCGTAGTCGAGGGTGAGCACGGCGAAGGCCGCCTTGCCGCGCGGGCGTACGTCCGCGTCGCCCGCCATGGTGGGCGTGCATGGTTTGTCCTTGTAGGCCACCTGGAAGCGGTCGGTGACGTAGCGGATCACCGCGTCGCGGTTGGTCTTCAGTTGGCGGAGCTGCTCGGCCCGGCCCTTGGCCTCGTACGCCTCGGCGTAGAGCCAGGCCGACTTCATGAGCAGGTCGTACTCGAGGTCGAGCACGGCCCTGACGTTCGCGCCCGCGCCGCTCACCTCGACGTGGGCCTTCGTGGTCGCCTCGTGCGCCTGCGCCGGAGCGGGACGCACCAGGTCGGCCAGCGCGCCGCAGAGGATCACGGCGAGGACGGCGGCCGACAGCCAGCGCCTGCGGGACATGTGTCGTCTCTCCAGGTCGGGACGGACGCCGCCCCGGACCGGGCAGGTCCGGGGCGGCGCGGGGTCAGCGCTTGAACCAGCGGTACATCGGCGAGTCAGGCCCCCACTTGCCGGGGCGGCCGTGCTCGTCCTTGGTGACGAAGACGCTCGGCTCGGAGGCGGTCACGCCGCCACCGGCGGAACGCGCCGTGACGAACCAGGCGTAGGCCGTGTCGTCCTTCAGGCGGTCCCAGGTGACCGAGGCGACCTGGCCCGAGGCGACCGTGCTCTTGCCGATGATCCGGCTGGGCTTGTAGAGCGCCAGCGAGTCGGTCTGGAAGTTCGTCGTACGGGTGGTGAGGTCGACCGGCAGCACCATGTTGTCCTCCAGGCCGTTGTAGCGGCGCAGCGGGTCGTACTCGGTGGCGCCGAAGTCGTTCAGCAGCGGGGAGTAGGTGTCCACGCTCAGCTCCGCCCGCTTGACGTTGAACTGCAGCAGCCGGAAGAAGCTCGCGCCGAACTGGAGCTGGTCCTGCGGGTTGTAGCCGCCGATCTCGGTGAGCCCGAGCCGGTCGGCCGAGACCGTGTAGAACTGGTAGTCCGCCAGCAGCTCGACGACGCCGTTGCCGACCTGGCCCACCTTGGGCTTCACATTGGTGCCCACGCCGTGCTCGTGGCCGGCGAGGATCAGGAAGACGTTCGCGTTCTTCTCGACCACGGTCTTGTACAACATCGAGCCGTCGGGGGCCGCGAAGCCGGCGCCGCGACCGGCGGGGTCCGTGCTCGGCACGATGTAGTCGTGCGAGAGCAGGATCCCGTTGCGGTTGGGGAACTTCTTGAAGACGGAGTCGGCCCACTCGGCCTCGTCCCTGGTCACCCCGTACGACAGTCCGACCACGACGAAGTCCAGCCCGCCTGCCGAGAACAGCTCGTAGTGGTTCTGGTTGTCGCCCTCCTTCCACGGGCCGCCGTACGAGGCGTGTTTCCAGCCCCGGGAGGCGTCCTGGTAGCGGCCCGGACCGTAGTACTTGTTGTAGATGGCCTCGGGGCCGTTCTCGGTGCCCGACTGGTTGTCGTGGTTGCCGGCGATCACGCCGTTGGGGATGCCGGCGTCGTCCAGCACCTTCTGCTGCCGCGACGACACCTCGAACTCGCCGACGACCTGCCGCTGCATGGCCTCGTCAGCGGGCTTGCGGCCGTTGTTCTCGATGATGTCGCCGGTGTGCGCGACGTAGGAGATCTTGCGCTGGTCCTTGTTGTCCTTGATCCAGTTGACGATGCCGGCGTAGGCGGACTCCCACACCGCCCGCTCCTGCGGGCTCTCCTGCTCCACCGCGCCTTCGGAGATGTACTGCGTGTCGGTGAAGTGCACCATCGAGAAGTCGTAGGTGGCGGGGTCGTCGAAGCCGTTCGGGTCGCCGGGCTCGATGTCGTCGGCGAACGGGTCCTCGGCCGTCACCATGACGTGCACCTGCTGCTTGTCGACGTACTCGCGGTCGACGACGGCCGTCAGCGCGGTCTTGCCGTCGTCGGCGCCGCGGGCGCTCGTCAGCAGGTCCCAGGTGTCGGTCTTGGTGTTCCACACGCGCAGGGACGCCAGGCGCTCGGGGTCGATGACGCCCTCCCAGCGCAGCACCGGGGACTCCACGTGGCCCTGGACCTGGACGTCGTACCGCTGGTAGACGAGGTCCTGGCCGGTGGGCGCGTCGAGCGTCCTGCCGTCGGCGGGTTCGAGCGCGTCGGTCTTGACGCGCTTCTCACCCGGGACCTTCAGGGTCGTGGGGACGGACGTGGCCGTGCCCTGGTACGCCTGGTTCGGGGTGAGGATCTGCGCCTCGTTGAACGTCGCCGTCACCCGGCCGCCGTCGGGCTCGCCGACCTTCGCCGAGAGCTTGACGGGGTCGGAGACGTCCACGGCCCCGAGTGCCGGGCTCAGCTCGGCGGGTACGTCCGGGATGCCCGCGGACTCGAACACGATCTCGTGGGTGGCGGTGTTGCCGAGCCCGTCGGCGCCGGTCACGGCCAGCGTGTGCCTGCCGGCCTTGAGGCCGGGCCCCACCGGGGCGCCGAGCTCGATCGGCTGACCGTCGAGCTTGACGTCCGGCCCAGACACCACGCCTGAGGCGTCCTCCAGCGTGACGTCCAGCACGACCGAGGCGCTGATCTTCTTGCCCGCGGCCGGGACGCTCCTGACGACCTTCGGCGCCGAGTTGTCGCTGACCAGCAGGCGGGTGGCGACCTCGCCGGACGACGAGGCAGCCGAAAGGGTGTGCTTGCCGTCCTTGAGCTCGGTGCTGTCGAGGTCCACGCGCAGACCTCGGGCCGGGGCGTCGACGAGGAACTCGAGGTCGATCTCGGTCAGCGGGTTCACGTTGTCGCCGCAGTTGCCGTCGCCCATGCTGTAGGACGGCTTGAGCATCTGGCCGGTCGCGGTGCCCTGCGCCGGGGTGAGGGTGATGTTCGAGATCGCGAAGTCGTCGCGGTTGTTGCCGCACGACGTCGGGTACGTGCCGGTCACGAAGTCGATCGTGTTCCAGCCAGGCACCAGGAACTCGTTCGGGATCGTGAAGTCGATCCGGCGGCTGACGAAGTCGCCGTCGAGCACGACCTTCTGGCCGTTGACGAGCAGATAGTTCTGGTAGCGCGCCTCGATCGAGTTGCTGCCCACGTTGAAGCTGAGGGTCGCATCGCCCGAGCCGAGCGTCTCGACGACGCGCACCGCCTTGGCCTCGATCGTGTAGCGCAGTTCGGCCTCGCGCAGGGCGCTCTGGTTGCTGCCGCAGTCGCCGTCGCCCATCTCGTACGACGGCTTGATGTCCTGGCCGGTCACGGTCGCGCCGTCGAGGGTGAGCCCGAGGCCCGCGATGGTGAAGTCGTCGCGGTTGTTGCCGCAGGACTCCTTGTAGTCACCGGTGACGACCTTGATCGTGTTGTCGCCGGGCACCAGGAACCGGGCGGGGATCGCGACGGTCACGCGCCGGCTCGTATAGGTGCCGCCCAGGTCGATGCGCTTGCCGTTGACGAGCAGGAAGTTGTCGTACTTGTCCTCGATCGGGTCCGCGCCCACGTCGAAGGCGAACATGGCGGCGCCGTTGCCGAGCGTGGGCTTGGCGGGCGGGTCGGCGTCGTCGACGGTGAGGGACTTGACGCCGCCCGAGCCCGTGGCCGGGACGGTCGCGAAGACGGACTTGACGCCCGCCACGATCGTGCCGTCCGCGGGCTGCAGCCGTGGCGCCCCGGCGGGGGCGTTGTTCACGGTCACGGTGTTCTTGGTGGTCACGCCGGCGGCTGTCGTGGCGGTGATGGCGTGCTCGCCGTTGGCGAGCTTCGTCGTGTCGACGTCCGCGGCGAGCCCGGTGGTGGCCTGCGGCTCTGACTGGGTGAAGAACTTGAGCGTGGCGCGCTTCAGCAGCGAGGTGTTCGTGCCGCAGCTACCGTCGCCGAAGGAGAGGGTGTACGGGTTGTCCTCGCCGTCCGCGACCTCGCCGAGAAGTTCGAGGCCCACGTCGGACAGGACGAAGTCGTCGTAGTTGAGGCCGCATGAGCTCTGGATGGCGCCGACGACGATCTCGACGGTGTTCTCGCCCTTGACGAGGTGCTCGTTCGGGATCTCGATGGTCGCCCGTTCGTTGACGTGGTCGCCGATCTCGCTCCGGTAGGCGCCGTTGACCAGCACGTAGCTGTGGTACTGCGCTTCGGTGGAGTTCGGGCCGACGTCGAAGCGGAGCTTGGAGACGCCCACGGTCTTGGCGGCGTCGATCGCGGTCCCGTCGATGTCGAGTTTGGTGACGCTGTCACCGGCCGAGGTCGGGACGGCCGCGACCTTGACCGTGCCCTCGATGTAGGAGCCGCCCGCGGGGGTGAGCGTCGGCGGGCTCGGCGTACCGGTCGGTGTGGGGGTGGGCCGTCCCTGTGCCCCTGGGTCGGCGTGGGCCGCGGTCACGAGGCTGCTCATGAGCAGCACCGTGACCGCGCCGACCGCGGCCAGACGCCCGCGGCTCCATAAACCGCCCCGATTGTGTCGTGCTGTTGGCTGCATCAGGTGCAGTCCCTTCTCCTCCGTGCGTGAGCGGCCGATCAGGCGGGCTGCTCCCGGGCGGACACATTGGAGCGCACGAGTGAACAGTGTGCGTGCAGAGACTGACGAGAAGACGAACGATCAGTTCATTCTGGTCATTTATCACGAGACAGGAACAAATAGGTCACAAGCCCCCGTACACCCTGGTCACAGGGCCGTCAGGCCGACGCCGACCAGGACGAGACTCGCCACGCACGCCACGGCACGCAGCGTGTTCCAGGCGGTCCACCGCCGCGAGTAGTCCTTCCACGGCATGGTGCCCGCCTCGATGGCGTTGTTCATGGGCACGTTGATCGCCACGGTGACCAGGAACGAGCCGGCGAAGTTCACCGCCGCGGCGGCGAAGAACCACAGGGCGGCGGAACCGTCCGCGAGCAGCCCGGCCACCAGCGCCACGAGCGGCGAGCCGAGGAAGACGACGAAGAGCCACGGGTTGAGGATCTTCCTGTTGACGCTGCGCATGGCCGCCTCGGCCTGGGCCGGGTCGATCGCGTTCAGTCCGGGCATGACGGACATGGAGAAGGCGTAGAAGAGACCGGCGACGAGGCCGTGCAGGGCGAGCGCGATGAGAGAGAGTGCCACCATGCGCTCATCGTGACGCCTGGCACACGAGCCGGTCCATGCACCGCCCTCTCAACCGCATACGCGATCGTCCAGCACACCCGCGATCTCGCCCAGACGGACGCTGACCTCGTCGCCGCCGGACAGCCTCAGCACGACCTCGTCACCCTCCACCCGCGCCTCCACCGTGGGCGGTTCCGCCGCGGTGAGCAGGATCAGGCTGACGTACACGGCCGTGCCGCCCGGGTGGGCGTCGCAGATCGTGTACGGGGTGGCGGAATGGCGGCCGAAGGCGTTGACGTCCTTGGCCGTGACCACGCCCGTCCCCGTGTAGCCGTGGAGCCCGCGCACCACACTGGCCAGCCCGTCCGGGCGGCGGGCCAGCGCGGAGATGCCGGAAACGAGCGTCGTGGGCGGCTCGTGCCAGGCGAGCGCGTAACCGCCGTCGCGTACCCGGTGCCCGGCGGGCGCGGTGACCTGGTGGATGCGGATCTCGGCCGGGCCGTCGATCACGGAGGCGGTCACCACGCGGACGGGACCGTCCTGGTAGGCCGAGGCCGCCAGGCGCTCCCCCACCGACAGGGGCTCGATGCGGCGCCGCCGCGAGACGGCTCCGTCTGGCGACAGGACGGCGAGCTGGCCGTCGACCGCCTCAGGGCCGAGGTCGGGGCCGGTGTGGCTGGTGTAGGCGAGCCTGAGGTAGTGCGGATCCGGCCAACCGGACGGGTCCTGGACGCGGTCGCGGTCGCTGCCGTGGTTCACCAGCCGGATGATGCCGTCGGCGTGGGTGGCGTGCAGCAGCCAGCCGGGCGCGGGCATCGCCACCGTCTGGTCGGCGCCGTCGATGGGCGCGGCCTCCTCGGCGTCGGTCCAGGCCGGGTGGTCCTGGGGCAGCAGCAGGCCGAGGAAGGCCTTGCTGGCCCAGTACGGCGAGCCTGGGCCCGAGTAGTCCTGGGTGCCGGGCGGGAAGGCGTCGTACCAGCCGCAGGTGAGCAGGCCGCGGCCGTCGGGTGCGCCGCGTTCGACGAAGTGGCGCAGCGTGCCACTGGCGATCCGCCGGGTCCTGCCGGGAGGAAGCGGCGAGGCGCCGGTCAGCGCGCCCAGCCACAGCGGCGCGACCGTCGCGAACCGGTAGATCAGCGAACGCCCCTGGTGCACCGGCCCGCCGTCGGCGGCGAACAGGTGCTGGTACTGGGCCAGGAACGTCCGCAGACGACCGGCGTAGAGCTCTTGGCGGGCGGTGTCGCCGGCCATGCGCGCCCACAACGACGGATACAGGTGCAGCGCCCAGCCGCAGTAGTAGTCGAAGTTCTTGCCCTTGCCGTCGGAGTACCAGCCGTCGCCGACGTACCACTCCTCGATCCGTTCCAGCCCGCCGGCGATCTCGGCGGGGTCGTGCGGCCCGCCCGCCTCGGCCAGGAACTGCTCGACGATCACCTGGAACAGCACCCAGTTGTTCGCCGGCGTGCACCGCCCGACGAACCCTGCCAGCCATGCCAGCACCCGCTCCTGCTGCGCGGGCGACAGCCGGTCGTACAGCCAGGGGCGGGTCTCGTGCAGCGCCAGCGCCACGGACGCGGCCTCGACCAACGGCTGCGACATGTCGGACAGTTCCGGCCAGGCGTAGGGGTGCGCGGGGTCGGTCCCGGCCACGAGCCCCGCCGCGTAGCGCTCCAGCAGGGCGGGCGGCACATCACCGCCCGCGCCCGCGATGCGCAGGCCCGCCAGCAGGAACGTGCGCGCGAACCCCTCCAGCCCGTCGCTCACCCGGCCCGATCTGCTCGCCTTGCCGGGCAGGCGGAACTGCGCGAAGTCGTCCGTGGCGTACGGCACCACTGACTCCAGCAGATGGTCGGCCACGCTCTCCCAGTGGGCGCGGGTCCAGCCGGTGTATGGGGACAGGCGGGTGTCGGTCTCGGGGAGGCGCACACTGCATTTTGACATCCTCCCCGGCGCAACCGCCGGGGACTCCCCCACGTCGCCGTGGGGTCCTTACTGCTTCTGCTACGCCGCGTGCGCGTCGTAGGTTTCGGGCTGTGCCAGGGTCGGAGTTGCCTCGCCTGCTCACCACATCGAGGTACGGCGCGGTCAACGCGAGCACCGTCAACCCCGCCTTCGTCGGCGACATCCTCGGCGACTGGCGCGAGGTCGTCTACACCAACGCGGCCTTCAACGAACTGATCGTCTTCACCACGGACCGGCCGAGCGGCACCAGGCTGTACACGCTGGCGCACAACCCGGCCTACCGCAACGGCATGACCCTCAAGGGATGCATGCAGTCGCACCACGTGGACTACTTCCTCGGCTCCGGCATGGCCCGTCCGCCCCGGCCGAACATCACCTACGCGGGCGGCTGACCCGGGATTGCGCTTCGATCACGGTCGTTGACATCCGTCCGTGACACAAGATGATCAAAGAAGTCATCCCACGCACGGAGAAAGGACCTGCCCCATGCGCTTATCCGCAGCCCGAGCCGCCCTGAGCGGCGCCGCCATCGCCTGCGCGATGCTCCTCACCGCCGCCGTCCCCGCCAACGCCGCCCCCGCCACCCAGGTCACCATGGCCGACGTCAATCGCGAGGTGCTCCTGAGCCCCGCGGACCAGCCGCCGGTCGGCCAGGCGTTCCAGCAGCCGTGGATCAACCCGTACTTCGAGGGCGACGTCACCGGCCCGACGTGCTGGCAGTACGGGCGGCCCAACGGCGCGAGCGCGGGCATCAGCGCCAGATACTCCACCCCGAAGTCGTTCCACTCCTACAACAACGTCTGGGTCTTCCCGACCGCGGACGCGGCTGCGGCGTTCGAGCGGACGTGGCGGAACTACCTGACCACCTGCGTCGAACGCAACCGGCCGGACGAGAACGCCTCATTCGTCCTCCACGTCACCAAGGTCGCCGAAGCGGGAGGGGTGGACGTCATGCGCATCACCTCCGGCGTCAACGGCTACACGGCGATCACGCAGTACTGGTGGGTGGCCGTGGTTCGCCAGGGCACGGCCGTGTACGCCGTCCAGCTCCTCGACTACCGGAACGGCCAACCGCAGGCCATGCCCTTCGACGACACCGTGGCCAAGATCAAGGAGAAACTCGCCACGTACTACCCGTGACGCCGCGACCCCGGCAGGCGCCGCCCGCGCCTGCCAGGGCGCATGTCACCGCCCGCGCCCGCGCCCGCCGCCGCACCGACCGGCGGCCCGCTTGGCGGCCCCGGCCCCATCCCCAATCCCGGCCCAAAGAATGTGCTAGTCCATTGGAATCCGAAAGACCCGAATTATGGTACGATCTTCCCTCCGAAAACAAAATAGGCGTACTGGGATAAGCTGCGATTACACGCCGATGGAGGTGCGCAAATGAAGGTGGTACCGCTTCACGCTGATCGTTTCACCTTCGAATTGTCTGCCCTAGAGCTTCGCATGATCCTAGCAGCCTTGCGTGAAGCAGACCAAGAACTGGAAGATTGGGAGCTCCAAACAAGAACCGGATTCGAGCGGAGCTCGATGCGGGCATTACATGAAGACATCCTTGCAGCTCTGAATAGGGCTGGGTTATAGCCAGGGGTGGTGTCGTATCGGGTGGAAAACCGCGCTCTCGACGTGTCGCCAACGATGACGATCTCCGCGCCCTGCATCAAGCCCTTCCTGGCTCCTTTTCTTGGGTATCGCAGCACGATCCAGATCGCGTACTGCGCCCTCTTCTGGCAAACGAGCGCCCGTATCCCCCCAGCCCACGTCGGAGACGTCTGAAGAGCGGGACGATGAAGAAGGTGCCGCGACCAAACCAGACAACCCGCTGATCAAGAGTGGACAGCTAACCAAATCGTGAACGCTCTACTTCTCTGCTTGGTAAGCCGGCAGATCAGCGATCTCAGGAACTTAGCGAGAAGATCGTCCGTCTCAGGGAAAAGCACGGGTCCGACTTCGACGCTTTCGGCGACTTGGTGACCACGACGGTCTGAACTGGGCGATGTTCTTGCCGACGTGAAGGAGCCCACCATCTTCGATGCCTATCTCCGCCACGAAGTCGAGCGGGAATTCGAGCGACCTCTGACTCAACACGCACGAGCCCAAAAGCGTCCGCCTTCGGCCGCGAGTTACTTGCTGCACGTGGGCAAGCTTGGGCCGCAGTCGTTGCTCAGCCGAGTCGTTCACCATTCAGCAGGGATATCCGAGCAAGGGCAGTAGCGACTGCTGCAAGGCGGCAGCTCGTCCTCCGGCGGTGCCTCACGCCGGAGGATTGGCCAACGTAGGGGTCACCCCAAGACCAATGGCCAAGGCGCCCGGCCCTCAGAGTCGTAAGGCCGATCGTGCGAGCCGGGACGGGTCCCGGCCGGTCACGCCGATACTTCGTGGGCGACCCTGCTCCGACGCCCACGAAGAGGACCACCATGGACGTACTCCGCCGCCCCTGGATTCTCCTTGTTCTCGCCCTGGCGCTGACGGGGTGCGGCTCGGCCACCCCACCGCTCAGCGTGTCAGCCCTGTTCGGCGAGTACGCACGGTCGACGAACGTCAAGGGCGACAAGTTTCGTGGCGAGACGAGCGAGGACCGGCTGGCGCAGTTCGCCTCCGAGGGCACCCCCGATCAGGTCCTGGAGGCGATGATGGCGGCCCAGCCGTGCGGTCGCGGCTGCCTGCCCGACTCGTCTGTGGGCGACGCCGTGACGTCCTACGCCGGCTTTGGCGGGAAGTCGTTCGAGCGCGACATCCTGGTCAAACGGCACGACGGCCGGTTGGAGCTGATGACGCTGTACATCGCCCGCACCGCGGGCGGCAAGACCACCGCGCTGATCGACCCCGGCGGCAGGCGCTACACCGGCGGCCTGAACGACTTCCGCGAGAACAACGAGCTGCTGGGTTCGGACGACTGGATCCTCACCCATGACGACATCACCGCCACCTCCGGCCAGGGCAGGGTCGTGGTCGTCTCCGGCAGCACGCGCTCGCCGTGGAACCCGGGGCTCATCGCCTTGCTCGGGCTCGGCGGTGTGGCCCTCATCATCGGCGTGACCTATCTGAGCCGCGCCAGCCGGGCCGGCTCCCCCTTCGACCAGGAAGATCCGGGACCGTCCCCGGACGGTCAATGATCCGATGGGCCGCGCCGCCGTACCGGGAGTCTGCCCTGGGTGACGGCCAGGACGGCGCCGACGAGAAGCACGGCCGCCCCCGCCGCCTGCACCGTCCCGAACGACTCGCCCAGGAGCAGCGCCGAGCAGGTCGTCCCGACCACGGGCACGACGAACATCATGGTGGACGCGGACGCCGGGCCGACCGCGTGGATGCCCCGGTAGTAGAGCACGTTCGCCACGGCCGTCGGGCCGAGCGCCACGAAGACGACGTTCAGCCAGACGTGGGCGGGCACCTCGGTCCAGGCGACCTCGACCGCCGCCGGCGCACTGTAGAGGGCCAGCAGGATCGCGCCGCTCACCGTGGCGTACGTCGTCGCCCGAAGCGGCTCGATCCCTGCGAGCACGCGGCGGCCCAGCAGTGTGAACGCCGCCCAGCAGCAGGCGCTGAGCAGGAAGAGCAGATCCCCCGCGAGCCTGGCCTGGCCCCCGCCCGCCTCCCCTCCCGACCCCACGAAGAAGATCACCGCGCCCGCCGCTCCGACCGCCAGCCCCGCCACCCGCGCCGCCGACGCCCTCTCCGTACGCGTGATCAGCAGGAACGACGTCGTCAGCACCGGGCTCATGACCGGCACGATGGTGCTCCCGTCGATCGCAGGGGCCAGCGACAACCCCCAGAAGAACAGCAGGTTGTACACGAAGACCCCGAGCACGCCCGCCCCCGCCGCCCGTACCCAGTCGCGCCGCGACGTCCGCCGCCGCTCGCCGCCGCCCTGCCGGACGAACCGCAACGCCACCAGCAGCGCCAGCGCGCCCCCGCCGAACCTCAAGGTCGCCACCACCGAGTGAGGCAGGTGATCGACAATCACCTTGGAGCTGCTGAAGCCGCTCCCCCACAGCAGCATGGTGGTGACCAGCAGGAGGTACGGCCTGGGGCCGGTCGTTACAGTGCTTGTCATGGGCTCCCCTCCGCACAACGCCTTTCCGCGCCCGAAGACAAGGGCGGCGAACATCCTGCGCCGGACGCGATATGCCCGTCTTGTACGCTCGTGCGCCTCAGAAAGCCGGGTGGCAGCGCGATGACCGGCACCGGAGAGTGGACCAGCTACTGGCGCTCGGCGGAGATGCCGCTGGAAGCCATGCACGCCAGCTTCCTGCACCACCGCTACCACCGCCACAGCCACGAGACGTACTCCTTCGGCGTCACCGAGCACGGCGCGCAGACGTTCAACTGCCGGGGCGCGGGCCACACCAGCGCGGCCGGGATGGTCATGGCGTTCAACCCCGACGAGGTGCACGACGGGCACGCCACCGACGAGCAGGGGTTCACCTACCGGATCGTGCACATCGGCCAGGAACTGATCGCCGACGCCCTCGCCGACATCGCCGGGCGTCCCGTCGGGCTGCCGCTGTTCGCCGCGCCGGTCATCAACTCCCCGGTCCTCGCCACGCGGCTGCGCAGGCTGCACACCGCGCTCCTGCAGGGCGCAGACCCCCTCGAACGCGACGAACTCCTCTCCTCCGCGGTCGCCGCCCTCGTCCGCCTGGCCGCGCGCCCGCCCTCCGGCCCACCCACCATCCTCGGCGCCGCCCACCTCGCCGCCACGGCCCGCGAACTCATCCACGACCACTACGCCGAGCCCATCAGCGCCGACGACCTCGCGGCCTGGACGGGTTCCAGCAGGTACGCCGTCTACCGGGCCTTCCGCACCGCCTACGGCCTGGCGCCCAGCGAATACCAACGCCAGGTGCGGCTGCGCACCGCCCGCCGCCTGCTCACCCTCGGCCGCCCCGCAGCCAGGGTCGCGAACGAGGTCGGCTTCACCGACCAGGCCCACCTCACCCGCTGGTTCACCCGCTCGTACGGCGTCACCCCCACCCAGTACCGACGGGCACACACCGACTCGTCCTGAAGCGAGGCCGGCACGTCGAACGGGCGGGGCATGTGCGCGAGAAGAACCGCCAAGCGAACCGTGTTCGCGAGCAGCCCCATGAAGACCGAGACGCTTGACCTCAACACGACTTGGGGTTCTAGCGTGACCGCATCCCCGTACAGACACTCGAAGAGGATCATGATGCGGATCAGCACGACCTTGCCCGTGACGCAGACCGGCGGGCCCGACATCGCGATGGCGCGCTACCTTGAGGAACTTGGTTACGACGCGGTCAGCATGGCCGATTTCATCGTCGGCGACGGGACGCCGAGCTTTGACGCCACGCTGGTTCTGGCCGGGGCCGCGACCGTGACCGAGAAGATCGGACTCGAATTCGGCGTACTGAGCCTTCCGCTGCATCCCACGGCATGGGTCGCCACGCAAATACAGACACTTCAGCATCTGTCAGGCAACCGCGTTGTCCTCGGCGTCGGGATCGGGGGTTTCCCCGGCTCGCCGTTCTGGCGTGCGGTCGGGGCGCCGCTGCACGGGCGGGGGCGCTGGACCGACGCGGCGCTGCAAGCATTGCCAGGCCTCATCCGCGGCGAGCCGACCAAACTGGGGGACGAGGAAATCACTCTCGCCCCCGCTGCCCCGGTCCCGCCCATCCTCATCGGCGGGAACTCGGAGGCGGCGATGCGCCGCGCCGTCCTTCACGGCGACGGCTGGGCACCCTCTCTGATCAGCCCCGCAGCTCTGGCCGAAAAGGCAGTACGGCTACGCGAGATCGCCCATGAGCTGGACCGCCCGACCCCATCGATCTCCGTGGGAGGTCACGCGATCCTCGTCGACAACCCGGCTGCCATCGAATCCTTCACTCGCGTTCTCGTTGAGGTACATCGCATGCCGCCAGAGGAAGCGGCGGCTGTCCCCGTCACCGGCGGCCCAGCGCAAGTGGCAGAACGCCTCCAGGCCTACTCCGAGGCTGGAGCCGACACGGTCGGGCTTGCGCTCGACGGCGGGGACTGGATGCGGCAGGCGGAGGCTCTCGCCGAGGCCAGAGCACAACTCACCCATGTCAAGAAGAACGGCCAGCGGCGGTAGAGGTTCATCTCGCGGGCGCGCATGCCCAGAAAATGCCCCATCAGGCATCCCGCAGGTCCCTGCCGCCCGCACCAACACCGTTCGCATCGGCAACGCTCGCATCTCCGGCCGCATGCCGCGCGAGTTGCCCGAAGCGGTCGAATGACGCAGTCCGGCTGACAGGCCGGATGTGGGTGAAAGATGCGGAACTGGTGAACCTGACCGGCTTCCGGTCCGACTGTGCAGGGTGAGGGGAGGACGAGATGACCGACGAGCTGCTGGTGGTGCGGGCCCAGTTGGGCGAGCGGGCGGCGTTGGCCGAGTTGGTGTCCCACTGGCGGGTGCCGGTGTGGACGTATGTGCGGCGCATGCTGGACGCCGAGCGGGCCGACGACGTGAGCCAGGAGATCTGGCTGGCCGTCGTGCGGGGCCTGCCCCGGTTGCGGGAGCCCGCCAGGTTCGCGCCGTGGCTGTTCACGATCGCCCGCCGGTCGGTGACCGATCGCCTGCGCAGCCAGTACGCCAGGGAGGAACTCGCCGCCGCCACCGACGTGGGCACCGAGGACCCGGTGGAGGCGATGGTGGACCGCGCCGAACTGCTGAGCGCCCTGTCGGAGCTGCCGGTACTGGAACGCGAGGTCCTCGTCCTGTTCTACCTGGAGGACCTGCCGGTCGAGGACTGCGCGCGGATCTGCCGAATCCCTGCGGGCACGGTCAAGTCCCGGCTCAACCGCGCCCGTCGCCTGCTGCGTGAGCACCTCGAAGAGAAGGGATACCGGTCATGACGGAGGAGGAACCGCGTCTGTCGGCGCGGGAGATGATCGAGCGGCTGGACTCGTCGCTGTCGCCCGGGAGGCGGGTAAGGGCGGTGGCGGCACTGCTGGCCGGGTTGGCGGGGGCGGTGTTCGTGGCCGCTCTGTGGTGGACCGAGCCCGGCCCGCTGCCCGGCCGCACCCATCTGGCCTTCGCGCTGTTCACCGTGTTCTGCCTGGCCTGGTCCGGGTACGGCGGTTGGTTGCTGACGCGCCGGGTACCGTTGTTCGCCACCGACCGGGTGATCGCCGCCTGGATCGGCCTGGCCGCCTCGCTCACCACGACGACGGTGCTGGCCGTCGTCGCCGCCCAACGCGACACGGGACTGGGCGGCACACTGCTCGTCGGAGGGCTGTTCGCCGGGATGGCGCTGGTGCTGGCCGTACGCGCCCGCACCCGCAGGGCCGCGTTGTTGCGCCGCGTACGCGAGCTGACCGGCCAGGAAGATCGCTGAACCCATCAGGCTCGGCAAGCCAGCGCCCGTGAACGCTACGCGAGCCCGCCATCGCCCTGCCCACCGGGACCAGGGCGATGGCGGGCCCGAACGGCACGGGCAAGCCAAGTGCCGTCAGAGCAGATCGAATTCGCCCAGATGGACCCCGCCGGTGAAGGCACGCCATTCGCTGTCCGTGAAGACGAGTACCGGACCGTCCACGTCCTTGGAGTGTCGAACCGCGACGTGTCCGTCCACGAAAGCAACAGACACGCACTGACCGTTCGAGCCACTCAAGGTGCTCGTACGCCACGTCGCACGAGAGAGATCAACATCCTTCTTCGGCACCTCATACCCCTCTCACTTGATCTTGGTGAGCGCTTCGGCCACAAGGTCATAGGTGACATCCGGGCTGGCTGCTACGGCGCGAAGATGCTCAAATACCAGGTTATAGCGTGCAACGTCCTGCACACCCTCTAGAAATAGGTCACTCGTGGTGGACTCGATGTATACGACATCGTGATGTTCTTCTGAAAACTGGAGAATGACGAACGAGCCGTGCATTCCTGGGTGCACGCCCGCTGCGAAGGGAACGAGTTGCAGGGTCAGATGCGACTGTTCGCTCTCCTCCAAGAGCCGTTGTAGTTGCTCCCGCATAACCGCAGGCCCGCCAACGCGCCGGTGTATCGCCGCTTCATCGATTATCGCCCACAGGGCGAGCGGTGGCTCACGCCGTGCTTGACGTTGCATGCGGGCCCTCACTCGGTTCTCTACCTCTTCGCGCGGCAGTTCGGGCGCGCCTCCTGGTATGGCTGCGCGGGCATAAGCCTCAGTCTGGAGCAGGCCAGGAATGAACGATGTTTCGTAGTTCAGTACGCGCCTGGCTTCCTGCTCAAAGCCGATGTAGGTGGCGTACTGCGGCGGGAGATCGGCGGCCGTCTGCAGCCACCCTGGTTCATTGGCGGCCTTGAGGAGGGCCACCAGTTCCGCACGTCGAGCTTCTGCCACCCCGTAGACATCCAAGAGCGCTCGCAGCGTTCGGACCTGCGGGCGAGCTTGCGCCATTTCGATTCGGTACAACGTCGCACGGTTCATCTCTGTTGCGTCCGCAACCTGCTCCCGCGTCATACCTTTCTCCTCGCGGAGATCGCGCAACACTCGCGCGAGCTGTCGAAGGCGAACCTTGGGCGAATGCGGTCGTCTTGACATGAGGTAAGGCTACCTATCTCCCGAGGAACAGTGCAGACACAACGGTTGCGTTCTCACCATGGGCGGGCACATCATTGCGTGAGCGCCACAACGCAGAGAGTAATCCAAAGAGCACCGGAACCCAACCGAGGATGGGGACAGTATGCCGTTCAGCGACTACGAACAGCTATGTTTCGCTTACCCTTCGCACCTGGAAGGGGTTCTGGCCCGCCAGGGTGAGCGGGTGTCATGGGACCTGCGCTGGGCCAGGCTCGTGGTAGAAATCCCATCGGGGTCGGTGACAGTTCGCACGACTCTATGGCGGGATCGCTGGGTCTGTACCCGGGACAGCTGGCCCTGGTGCAGAGCGGATGCGATTGATGAGGGCGTACCGGAACTGCTGCTCCGAAAGATTGCGCCATGAGCAGGCCGCAGCTTCTCGCCGAGCTACTGGTGCCCGGGGTGGGCGCCTCGGTCTCTCTTCTCCGGCTGTGCGTTGGGCGCATCCTGACGGCGGCGGGGCATCGGGACGTGGATGATGTGCGATTGGTGGTCAGTGAGCTGGCCACCAACGCGGTGTCTCATTCGCGGTCGGGGCGGCCAGGCGGGTTCGTGATCCTTGAGGTGTCGGCGATCGGCGATGCGCTGGCACGTGTTGAGGTGATCGATGAGGGAGGGATCACCATCCCTCGTCCTCGTCAGGCGGGTGAGGGCGAGGGTAACGGCCGGGGCCTGCATCTGGTCGATGAGTTGTCGGTGCGGTGGGGAGTGGATCCGGGACCGCTCGGGGGCTGCGTGGTATGGGCCGAAGTACTCACCGCAGAAGACACGCCAGCCGCAGCGGCGGATGTCGTGCTGGTTCCAGGCGCTGGCGCAAAGGGAGAGACGAGTGTCTGAGACCACGCCAGGCCGAAATGGGCGGGTTCCTGCCGCGTCCCGCGTACATGAGGCACAAGCCGTTCATCACGCTTCCCGTCTCGGGGATGAGGCTGGGCGTGCGCCATGGTCGAGAAGTCCGGCTGGACGTGCACCGCGATGCTCGTCCCCAACGGCGTCAGCTGAGGCCCGTCTTCCGCCAGGGCAGGAGGCGGTGCTGGTGATCTGGGGGATGGCGTCCAGCGCCGGCCCGGTGGGACCATGCCTCAAACAGCCGATGCGCGTCCCGGACAACCGTCGGTTGTGGGATCGGCCAGGATGGTGGGGTTCGTGAGTGCCGCCATGCCACCGCCGGGGTGGCGCACCTCGATGCGGACGAACGCCGACTCCTCCGCGTCGGTGCGCCACTCCACGACGCCTGATCCGTCGGCGGGCAGCGACACGCGGTGCGCCTTGCCGCGGTCAGTGTGGAAGCTGACCACGCCGGACGACACACCGCGGACGTCCGCCCGTACCACGACCGGCCCGTCGCCTGCCGTCAGTCGCTCACCGATCCCGGCATTGCGCTCACCGGCGGATGCCCAGAACGACAGCTCGACCGCGGCCGACTCCGCGATCCAACTCCGTCCGGCGCGGATACCGGCCAGGACCGCCTCCGTGCTCGGTTCCTCGGCCAGCACCACGGTGTGCGGGATGCCGATCTGGCCCTCCAGGTGGGTGTCGCTGTTGCCCATCGCCGGTCGCCACCGTCCGGCGTGGATGTCAGCGGCCAGACCGCGGCCCCACTCGGCCAGCGCCGCCTCGTTGTCGGCGTTCCACGGCAGGTCAGAGGTCCACTGCCCGTTCCAGACCTCCACCGCGTCGAACAGCTCGAAGGGATACATGAGGTCGCCGGACGGGTACGGCGCGTGCGGGTGGGCGGCCACGCACAGCCCGCCGGCCTCATGAACCCGGTCTATGTGCCGGTCGATCACGTCGTCGCGGACGCGATAGCGCCCTTCGACCACCTGCCCCGGCTGGATGCCCAGCGCCAGCCAGTGCCCGGTGTGGGTGACGACCTCTTGGCCCAGGATCACCAGCAGGTCGTCGCCGGCGAGCGAACTCCAGACGTCGTGCGTTTCGGCCGTGTTGTGCTCGGTGACCGCGACGAAGTCCAGCCCCAGCGCGCGGGCGGCCGCCGCGAGCTGCTCCGGCGTCAGCTCTCCGCCTTTCGAGCTCGCCGAGTGCACGTGACAGTCTCCTCGGTACCAGCCCCGTCCCCTCGCCACTCCGGCAGCGTACCCACGCGTCGAGCAGCTGCGATCGGAGGTCAGCTGAGCGCGTACCGTCCTGGTTGACCGCGTTGGCCGGTCGGCTGCGGGCGGTCGAACTGTTCGACGGCGGTGTCGTTCAAGCTCTGAGCCCGGAGCGGCGTCACGAGAGGATGAAGGACTCGGCTCAGGCGCAGACCTCACGTCGCCATTGACACGCAGTGGAGTCTCCATGTGAGAATACGGTCTGCCTGTGGGCTGAGGTGGAAGCATGTTGTGAGTCGCGCTGTGACTGATGTCTGAGTGAGGAGCATGGATGCCGACCACCGGCCAAGTAGGTGACCCGACCGAGCTCTCCGTCGGCGAACTCGGAGATTCCCCCTGGTCCGGTCCGACCGTGATCCGCATCCTGGTCGGCGGGCGCTTGCGTGAGCTGCGCGAGGCCCGGGGCATCTCGCGCGAGGACGCCGGCTACCACATCCGCGGCTCCCACTCCAAGATCAGTCGCATGGAGGTGGGACGCACCAGCTTCAAGGTGCGCGACGTCGCCGACCTGCTCACCCTGTACGGCGTGACCGGCGAGGCCGAGCGCGCGAGCCTGCTGGCCATGGTCGACCAGGCCAACTCCCCCAGTTGGTGGCACGAGTACCGCGACGTGATCCCCGAGTGGCTCGAGCCCTACCTCGGCCTGGAGCAGGACGCCGTGCTCATCCGCACCCACGAGGTGCAGTTCGTCCCCGGCCTGCTGCAGACGGAGGACTACGCCCGCGCGGTGATCGCGAACGGCTCAGAAGGCGGCACCTCCGACCAGGTCGAGCGGCGGGTCGCGGTGCGGATGCGCCGCCGGCGGATCCTCGACGGGCCCACGCCGTGCAAGTTCTGGGTGGTGCTGGACGAGTCGGCGCTGCACCGCCAGGTCGGCAGCGAGAAGATCATGCGGGCCCAGCTCGACCACCTGGCCGCCATGGCGGCCCTGCCGCACATCACCGTGCAGGTGCTGCCGCTCGCCGGCGGCGCCCCGGCGGGCGGGGTCGGGCCGGTCACGATCCTGCGCTTCGCGCCGCCCCAGCTCGGCGACGTCGTCTATCTCGAACACCTCGCCAGCGCCCAGTACCTCACCAAGGACGGCGCCGCCGGCCCCTACCAGCACCTGATGAACACCCTCGGGGTGCACGCCGCGCCCGCGACGGACACCCCGGCGATCCTGGCCCGGATCGGCGACGCCCCGTAACTACGGCGCGGGTTTCGGGCCCGGCTTCGCGAGCCGCCGTCACAGTTCGGCGGTGGCCTGGTCGAGGAGTTCGAGGAGGTGGTGGTACGGCTTGCCGGTGGCGCGGGTCAGGCCCAGCTCGCACGTGCGGTTCACCGAGGCGTGCGCGGCGAAGTCCCCGGCCGCCACGGAGGCGGCCTCCGCGCGGGTGGCCGAGGCGGTCAGCTCCGGGTGGAGCAGGCCGCGGTCGCCGGCGAAGGCGCAGCACTGCCAGCCGTCGGGGACGACCACCCGTTCGGCGAGCGCCTGCGCGATCTCGGTGATGGCGGCGTCCAGGCCGAGGTGGGTGGAGGAGCAGGTGGGGTGCAGCGCCAGCGAGGGCAGGCGGCGGGCGGCAGGCAGGCGGGGCAGGATGTGCTCGGCGGTGAAGGCGACCGCGTCGACCACCCGCAGGTCAGGGATGAGGCGGTGGAAACCCTCGGTGCAGGAGGCGGCGTCGCTGACGATCGGGACGCGGCCCCCGTCACTGGCGCGCAGGAGGGCGTCGCGGACGCGGCGGCCCATGGCGTCGTAGCCGTCGGCGTACCCCTTGGACGACCAGGGCGTGCCGCAGCACAACCCCCCGATCGCCTTCGGGACATGCAGCCGCAGGCCCGCGCGCTCCGCCAGGCGCAGGAACGCGGCCATGACCCCGGGGCCGCCGTCGGCGGGCGCGAACAGGGTGTTCAGGCAGGACGGGACGTAGACGGCGTCCGCCTTCTCAGCCGGGTCCGGTCGGCGGGGTCTGCCGCCACGGGGCAGGTCGCGGCTCCACTGCGGAATCGTGTCGGCGCCGATGAGGGTGCGGGCGGCGCGGGCGGCGGCCTCGGAGAGCTTGGGAGGGGTCGCGGCGGCGGTGTCCAGGGCCAGGTCCATTGCCCGGGTGACGCCGTTCCAGTGCTTGGCGGCGCTCTTCCAGCCGACGCGGGCGGCGCGGCCGTGGCGTTCGGCCCGCAGGCGTTTGGTCAGGTCGCCGGTGTTGATGAGGACGGGGCAGGCGGTGGCGCACATGCCGTCCACGGCGCAGGTGTCGACGGCGTCGTAGGCGTACTCGGCCTCCAACTGGCGGGCGAGCGCGTCGTCTCCGGCCTCGTGGGCGGCGGCGAGTTCGCGGCGCAGCACGATCCGCTGGCGCGGGGTGGTGGTCAGGTCGCGGCTCGGGCAGACGGGCTCGCAGTAGCCGCACTCGACGCACCGGTCCACCTCGGGCTCGACGGTGACGACCGACTTGAGGTCGCGCAGGTGGGCTCGCGGGTCGTCGGTGAGCAGGACGCCGGGGTTGAGCGTGCCGGCCGGGTCGCACAGCCGCTTGACCTCGCAGATCACCTCATACAGCTCCTCGCCGTACTGGCGGCGGACGAACGGGGCCATGACGCGGCCGGTGCCGTGCTCGGCCTTGAGGGTGCCGCCCCGGCCGAGGACGGCCTCGACCATGTCCTCGGTGAAGTCGGCGTAGCGCTCCAGGTCGGTGTCGAAGCGCTCGTTGAGCATGAAGTGCAGGTTGCCGTCCTTGGCGTGGCCGAAGATCACGCTGCGTTCGTAGCGGTGGGCGGTGAACAGGCCCGTCAGGTCGTCGCAGAGGTCGGCCAGGGCGGCCACGGGGACGGCGACGTCCTCCAGCAGGGCGGTCGTGCCGCTGGGGCGGGCCCCGGCGACGGAGGCGTACAGGCCCTTGCGGATGTGCCACAGCGCCGCGCGACCGCCGCTTTCCCTGCTCAGGCGGGCGGGGGCGGCCAGCGGCAGCGTGGGGAACAGCCCTTCCGCTGCGCGTTCCCGCGCGCCGAGCAGGTCGGCGTCCGGCTCCTGCCATTCCACCAGCAGCGCCGCATGATCCTTGACGGCGAGCGTGCGCAGCACCTCGTCGGCCTTCTGGTCGGTCTGGGCCACCCGCAGGGACTCGGCGTCCAGCAGTTCGACGGCGGCGGGTCCTGCCGCGACCAGGCCGGGCATGGCCGCCATCGCCTGGCGCAGGGTGGGGAAGACGAGCAGTCCTGTGGCGGCCAGGGGGTGGGCGGGGACCGTGCGCAGCACCGCCTCGGCGACGAACCCCAGCGTGCCCTCGCTGCCGATGATCAGGTGGGCGAGGATCTGCGCGGGCGAGTCGTGATCGAGGAAGCTGTTGAGGCCGTAGCCCATGGTGTTCTTGATCGCGAACTGGGCGGTGATGCGGCGCACCGAGTCCGCGTCGCCCCGGACGCGGTCGCGCAGCCGTTCCAGGCCCGCCGCGAGGTCGGGTTCGAGCGCGCGCAGGCGCTCGTCGGCGTCGGGCGCCGCGGTGTCGAGGACGGTGCCGCTGGGCAGCACCAAGGTCATCGACTCCAGGGTCCGGTAGGTGTTGGCGTGCGTGCCGCAGGTCATGCCGCTGGAGTTGTTGGCGACGACGCCGCCGATCGTGCACGCCGACTCGCTGGCCGGGTCGGGGCCCAGCTTGCGGCCGTGGACCGCGAGCCGGGCGTTGACCTGGCGCAGCACCGCCCCCGGCTGCACCCGCACCCGCGCCCCGCCGTCCAGCACCTCGATGCCGCGGAAGTGCCGCCGGGTGTCGACCAGCAGGTGCCGGCTCACCCCCTGGCCGCTCAGGCTGGTGCCGCCCGAGCGGAACGTCAGCGGCAGCCCCGTCCGCATCAGCGCCGCCACCTGCTCGGCACTCTCGGGCACCAGCACGGCCTGCGGGGTGAGCAGGTAGTGGGAGGCGTCGTGCGCCATGCCGAGCCGGTCGCTCGCCCGGGTGCGGGCGATGCCCGGCACGGCGGCCTCCACCGCCGACAGGACGGTGGGGTCTGGGGCGATCAGCCGAGGTTCTGGGTGGGTCACGCTGGTGCTCTCATCGCTGGGGATCAATGTGGATCTTCGGGCCGGGTCCGGCCTCTGCCGGGCGGTGGCCTGCCAGGACGGCCGCCGTCTCGGCCAGCCCCACTGTGGCGGCCACGAGCGGGCGGGCGTCGACCGAGGCGTCGGCGTAGGCGGCGACTGCTCCTCGCAGCCCTGCGGAACCTCCCAGAATACCTACGGCTGTGACGTCCTTGAGCAGGAGATCACGGGTGTCGAGGGTGGACGGGGCTGCGGCCAGGCCGATGTAGACGACGCGGCCTGCGGGTTCGACAAGATCGAGGGCGAGGGCGGGCAGTTCGGGGGCGTTGGAGGCGTCGATCACCGCATTCCACGGCAATCCGGGCAGCTCCGGCCGGGTCCAGGCCGCGAAACCCAGTGATCGCGCCAGGCGCAGCCCCTCGGGGTCGCGGCCCATCAGGTGCGCCTCGATCCCCTGTGATCGCGCGAACAGCGCCGCCAGTAGGCCGATCGTGCCCGTGCCCAGGACCAGCATCCGCTCGCCCCGTCCCAGGCCCGTGCCCTGGACGGCGCGCAGCGCGTTGGCGCCCGGCTCGACCAGCGCGCCGAGCGTGGGGTCCACGGCGTCCGGAAGCGCGTGCAGCGCGGTCGCGGGGACGGCGAGCCGTTCTGCCAGGGCGCCGGGACGGCCGAGGCTGATGCCGATCTCGGCCAGCTCGGCGCACACGTGATGGCGTCCGGAACGGCAGCGCTCGCACCGCCCGCAGCCGAGCATGGTGTCGCCGGTGACCCGGCGGCCCAGCCAGACGGCGTCCACGCCCTCCCCGACGGCGGTGACGCGCCCGCACCACTCGTGGCCCGGGCGCAGCGGATACCACGAGCGCCCGGTGTGCAGGTAGCTCATCTCGCCGGTGAACAGCTCCACGTCGGTGCCGCACACGCCGGCGCGTTCGACGTCCACGACGACCTGTCCCGGCGCGGCGACGGGCGGCTCGACCTCCTGGACCTCGGCCCTGCCCGGGCCGGTCAGGACCAGCGCGCGCACTATCGGGGTCCCACGACCCGCTGGCGCTGCCTGCCCAGCCCGTCGATGCCCAGCTCCATGACGTCGCCGGGCTGGAGCCAGATCTGGGGGTCGTGGCCCATGCCGACGCCCGGCGGGGTGCCGGTGTTGATCAGGTCGCCGGGCTCCAGCACCATGAACTGGCTCAGGTGGTGGACGATCACGTACGGGTCGAAGATCATCGTCTTGGTGGTGCCGGTCTGGCGGCGTACGCCGTTGACGTCGAGCCACATGCCCAGGTTCGTGATGTCGGCGATCTCGTCCGGGGTCACCAGCCAGGGGCCGGCCGGGTTGAACGTCTCGGCCGACTTGCCCTTGCTCCACTGGCCGCCCCGTTCCATCTGGAAGGCGCGCTCGCTGACGTCGTTGACCACCAGGTAGCCCGCGATGCAGTCGCGGGCCTCCTCCACCGAGTCCAGGTAGGAGGTGCGCCTGCCGATCACGATGCCCAGCTCGACCTCCCAGTCGGTCTTGGTCGAGCCACGCGGGATGCGCACGTCGTCGTTGGGGCCGATGAGCGTGTTGGGGGACTTGGTGAACAGGATGGGCTCGTCCGGGACGGCCTGGCCGGTCTCGGCGGCGTGGTCGCTGTAGTTCAGGCCGATGCAGAGGATCTGGTGGGGGCGGGCGATGGGGGCGCCGACGCGCTCGCCGTCGAAGGCGCGCACGTCGCCGCGGGCGACCCGGTCGGCGAGCAGGGCGATGCGGCCCGAGCCGAAGAAACGCTCGTCGAAGTCGGGGGTGACGTCGGAGACGTCGATGTAGTGGGCCTCGTCCACGCGGACGACGGGCTTCTCCGCGCCTGGGGCGCCGATGCGCATGAGGTACAAGGTGATCTCTCCGTTGGGGGCGACAGGGGCACGTACGGACGGACGTTTCATGTCAGGCTAATGCCGACACGACCCACCGATGAGTTCTGGCAGGGCGCGTCGTCTATCCCTGGCAAGCACGCACCACGCTCCGGTGGAGGTCAGCATGAAGAAGATCGTCGCGCAGCTTTTCATCGCGCTCGACGGCGTCGTCGAGGCGCCCGACCAGTGGCACTTCCCCTACTTCAACGAGGAGATGGGCGCGGCCGTCAACGCATCCCTCGGGCCGGCCGGGACGCTGCTGTTCGGCCGCAGGACCTACGACAGCTTCGCCGGCGCCTGGCCGGGCCGGGAGCAGGCCGGCGGCGAGGACGCCCCCTTCGCCAAGGCGCTCGGCGACGCCAGGAAGATCGTCGTGTCGAACCGGCGGCTCGCGTTCACCTGGCGCAACTCCGAGCAGCTCAGCGGCGACCTCGTCGAGGCGGTCCACGCGCTGAAGAACGAGCCGGGCGACGGCGTCATCGGGATGAGCGGATCGGTCTCCGTCGTCCGTCAGCTCCTGGCCGCCGGGCTGGTGGACGAACTGCACCTGCTGGTGCACCCGATCGCCGTCCGCAAGGGCATGCGGCTGTTCGACGAAGGGGAGGCCGTGATCCCGCTGACGCTGATCTCCTCGGAGACGTTCAAGACGGGCGTGCTCAACCTCGTCTACGCCCCCGCGAAGCCGGCGCGATCCGCAACGCCAGCCTCGGCTCAGGAGATCCTCTTGGCGCCGTGAGCTAGATGCGCGGTCGCAGGGCGCGTCGGACGGTGACGCCGCCCACGACGGCCGCGGCGATGAGCAGGATGCCGGTCTCGGTCCACTGGAATCGCCAGAACCTGTCCGCCGGCTGGAATACCGTGACCTGCCGGTAACCCTGCTTGAAAGAGCACTCGTCGTACTTCGCCGCAGTCGGGTCCGTCCCGCAGGGCCGGGCGAGCGCGAGATCCATGTCGGGGCCGGTTAACACCGAACCGTTTCTGTCGATCCAGTAGAGGTTCAGTGTCAGGACGTCATCCGGAACGACGTCGTTGACGACGGTGGTCTGCACGGCCAACTGGGGGTTGGCGTACATGGGCTGGACCGTGCGGAGCCCGAAGAACAGGCCCGCGCAGATCGCCAGGGTCAGCGCCATCGCCGGCACGGTCCGGCGGAACGCGGCACCCATGGCCACGCCCAGCACGAACGCGAACAGCCACCAGGCCGCAGGAACGATGCCGACAAGCCGGAACCAGCTCTGGCTGAGGAAGTTGACGGGGAATTCGGCGCTGTCGAAAACGGCGAGCCACGCGCTCACGGCGCCGCCCAGCGCCAGCCCTCCGAGCGTCACCAGGAAGCCGAGTCCGCCGACTTTGGCCGCCAGCCAGCGGCTTCGCGACACCGACTGGGTCCAGGCCAGTTGGTGCGTGCCTCGCTCGAACTCGCGGCCGAGCAACGGAGCGCCCCAGAAAGCGCCGATCAACGCCGGGGCCAGCAGCGGAAGCCAGCCGAAGATCTCTCCCACCGACCACATCCACTCCATCATCCCGCCGGTGTAGACGGCGCACGCGTCCGTCCCAGGGGCAGACGCGCAGTCAATCGCCGCCTGGGTGTTCCGTGCGGCGAAGTCGGCCGCGCCCAGACCGTTGATGAGCAGGGTGACGCCGATGGCGGCCAGCAGCGCCGTGGTGACCAGCACCTGCATGCGATGCTGCCGCCAGGTAAGCCACAACACGTCTACGTCTCCTTGGAGTTCAGGAATCGATGAGGACCGGGCGGGGCAGTGAGGCGGCATCGGGCCGGCGCAGGTAGGCCAGCACCAGTTCTTCCAGGTTCACGCCGCGGGCGTTCCAGCGCGGGTCGAGCGTCGGTGCTCCCTGACCGTTGCGGACCAGCAGGGTGACATGCCGTTCCGTACGGCTGTCGCTGATCACCGGAATCCGGGCCGTGACCGTGTCGGCGAGTGCGGCCGGGCCGGACAGCACCCGGTGGGCGGCGAGCAGATCGTCTATGTCGCCACTGACCTGGACCCTGCCGCGGTTGAGCACGATCAGCCAGTCACAGGTCTCCTCCAGGTCGGACACCACGTGAGAGGACAGCACCACGGTCAGCCCGGTCTCGGCCACCGCCGCCATGAGGGAGCGCATGACGTCGTGCCGGGCCAGCGGGTCGAGGTTGGCCAGCGGCTCGTCCATGACCAGCAACTCCGGCTGCTTGGCCACGGCGATGCTCAGCGCGACCTGTGCCTGCTGGCCTCCGGAGAGCTTGCCGACCTTGCGGTTCAGCGGAATGTCCAGCTCCATCACCCGCTGCCTGGCCAGGGCGTCGTCCCAGCGCGGATTGAGCAGGCGGCCGAAACGTAGCATCTCGGCGACGGTGAACCCGTCGTACAGCGGCTTGTCCTGGGCCACGAACGCCACCCGGGCCAGGGCCGACGACCGCTGCCCGACCGGCTCGCCGAAAACCCGCACCACCCCTTGGGTGGGGGCGATCAGGCCGGCGACCAGGTGCAACAGTGTGGACTTGCCCGCGCCGTTGGGCCCGACGAGTGCGACCACCCGCCCGGCGGGGACGGCCAGCGAGCAGTCGCGTAACGCCCATGTGCCCCGATAGCGCTTACCGAGCCCCGTGGCCTCCAGGACCGCCGGGCTTGTCGTCGAGTGGGCGGACATCGGTGCGGTGTGTTCCCCCGTCATGCGGTCTCCTCCCGAAAGGAGTCGGTGAGCGCCAAGGTGAACAGCGCCTGCATGTCTTCTTGGTCGAGCCCTGCCGCCCGGCAGTCGCGCACCCACCGGGCCAGATCGCCACGCAGCCGGGTGTGCTCCGACAGGGACGCGCCGCCCAGGGACCGCTGCACGAACGTGCCCAGCCCGGGACGGCCGACGACCAGACCCTCGCGTTCCAGCTCGCGGTACGCCTTGAGCACCGTGTTCGGGTTGATCGCGAGCCTCTCGACGACCTCCTTGGCGGTCGGAAGCTGATCGCCCGGCACGAGCACGCCCAGTCGCAGGGCGTGCTTGACCTGATGCACGAGTTGCAGATACGTCGCCACACCAGAACCCGGGTCGAGGTGGAAGTCGATCACCACCAACACCCTTTCTCTAATTGAATAGTGGAATGATGGGAGACGTCATCCATCCCTGTCAACTCGCCCACCCCAGCAGCGCGCCGGCGCTCGACAGCCGACGCGCAGGACCAGAGCGAGGACGCACCCTGGGCCAGGGCGCTTCAGCAGGAGTGCATCGCGGCCCGGGTCTGGGTTGTGGACATGGGTGGGACCGGCAGGGGGTGGGCGGCGGTGGCGCGCAGGCCGTCCAGGGTCAGGGCCAGGTGACGGCGCCATGCTCCCGGCGAGACCTGGTACGTGGCTTTGACGGTGGCCGCTACCCCCCAGACCACGAAGGCCATGTCCGTGAGCGTGACGTCGTCGCGCACGTCCCCGGAGCGCTGGGCACGCCGGAGGAGTTCGCGCATCAGGCCGTACCCTCGGTCTCCTTCCAGGGCCGCGCCGCGTACGGCGAGGTCGTTGTAGCCGAGGTCGGCCGCCTGCAGTTCGCACACGCCGGTGAGGAACGCGGCGAATCCCTCCCACGGGTCGTCCATCGCCAGCGCCTGCTCTGCCAGTTCGGCCACGGTCGCCACCCGGTCGGCGAAGACCGCCGCCACGAGGGAGTCGCGGGTGGGGAAGCGGTTGTAGAGCGTCCCGATGCTCACCCCGGCCCGCCGCGCGATCTCTTCCAGGGGTACGTCGAGCCCTCGGTCCGCGAAAAGTTCCCGGGCCGCTCGCAGGAGGTTCTCGCGGTTCTGTACGGCGTCCTTGCGCATACGGGCAAGCCTAGCTAAGTTGAGGTCAATCTCAAGTTAAGGGGGGCCTCAAGTTATGGGTCGCACCATCGTGATCACAGGCGGCACCAGCGGTATCGGCCTCGGACTGGCTCGCCACTACGCGCAGGCCGGTGACCAGGTCGTGGCCGTGGGGAGCAGCGAAGCGGGCGGACGCCGTTTGCGCGAGGAGGTGCCGCAGGCCCACTTCGTCCGGTCGGATCTCAGCTCCGTCAACCAGACCAGGGACCTCGTGGAACGGCTCAGTGCCGAGTACCCGGCGATCGACGCCCTGGTGCTGGCCGCGTTCAGGTTCAACCCCTCGCGGATCAGGACTGATGAGGGTTTCGAGCACACATTCGCCCTTTATGTTCTTAACCGCTGGCTCATGGCGGAAGGGTTGCGGGAACCTATGGGTAAGGCGCCGGCACCGGTGATCGTCAACCTGTGCGGCGCCGGGCAGGGGGGCCGGATCCACTGGGACGACCTCCAGTTGGAGGCGAACTACCGGGGAGCCACCGCGACCATGCAGGGAGCCAAGGCGAGCGAACTGCTGGGCATGGCCTACGCCGATGAGCGGGTGAAGTACGTGCTCTACAACCCGGTGTTCGTGGCGACATCGCTGCACGAGCCCTTCAAGCAGCCACTGCGTGGTGTCGTACGGGCGGTGTCGGCGCTGTTCGCCCAGCCCGTGGCCAAGGCCGTGCCGCCGATCGCCGCGCTCATCGACCGGCCGCCGGCCGAGCCGCTCACCGCGTGGAAGAAGAGCAAGCCCATCGACCTCGCCGTGGATGCGAAGCAGGCGCGGCGTTTCGAGCAGACCGTCAGGGAGCTGGCGTCGGCCTCAACCGGCTGACCGCCCAGGAGGCGACATGTCAGTGCTGCTCAGACCAGCCGTCGATGAGGAGGTGCCGGGTTTCGTGGTGGCGTCCTGCGGCCACGACGTCCCGGACCGCGTACGGACGCACGTCGGTCGTGGCCAGGTCGGCCAGCGGCACCCATTCCTGGACGAGAAGCTCCTCACGACTGGCGACGTCGACGCGGTCGATGGTGGCCAGCAGGTAGTGCTCC
This sequence comes from Nonomuraea purpurea, assembly GCF_042650645.1. Taxonomy (NCBI): domain Bacteria; kingdom Bacillati; phylum Actinomycetota; class Actinomycetes; order Streptosporangiales; family Streptosporangiaceae; genus Nonomuraea; species Nonomuraea purpurea. The sequence continues at coordinate 221,272 of NZ_JBHSBI010000008.1, read as the reverse complement.
AGAGCGTGGACGCGGTGGCCGTTGTGAATGAAACGGTTCTCGGCCACGAAGAGGTAGCGCCAGTCGATCAGACGGGCGTTGGTCTCCTCGTCGATCTCCTTGCGCAGCCGCTCCTCGAAGGTGTCGCCGATCTCGTACTCGCCGCCGATGAAGGCGTAGTGGCGCCCCGGAGGCGCGTCCGAGGGGCGTTGCAGCAGCACACGGTCCCCGTCCAGGATGATCGAACGCACGCTGACCCTGACCAGGCGGCGCGCGGTCACGGCCGCGAAGAAACGGTCCTCACTTTCGGACATGCGGGCCACTCTGTCAGAGCAGGCCCGCGTCGTGCACGAGGATGGCCGCCTGCACCCGGTTCTCCAGGCGCAGCTTGGCCAGCGCTCGGCTGACGTGCGCCTTGACGGTGGGCTCGGTCATGGACAGCTCGCGCCCGATCTGCCGGTTCGACAGGCCGCGGGCGACGGCGAGGACGACCTCGTGTTCGCGTCCGGTCAGCTCGTCGAGGAGCCGCCGGGAAACCTCGGACTTCGAGGTGTCGCGCCGCTCGGCGAACGTGCTGATCAGCCGCCTGGTCACGGTGGGGGCGAGCATGGCGTTCCCGGCGGCGACCGTGCGGACGGCGGCGGCGAGGTCGCCGGGCGGGGTGTCCTTCAGCAGGAACCCGACGGCGCCGGCCTGCAGCGCCTCGTGCACGTACTCGTCGAGGTCGAACGTCGTGAGCATGACGATCTTCGGCGCGCCGGGCGCGGACGCGATGCGCGCGGCGGCGGCCAGGCCGTCGGTGCCGGGCATGCGCACGTCCATGAGCACGACGTCGGGACGGCAGCGGGCGGCCGTGGCGACCGCCTCGTCCCCGTCGCCCGCCTCGGCGACGACGGAGATGTCACCGGCCGACTCCAGGATCATCCGCAGCCAGGAGCGCACCATGAGCTCGTCGTCGACGACCAGGACCCTGATCATGCCCTCTCCCTGACGGGCTGGGTGGGGATGCCGGCCGTGACCGTGAAGCCGCCGGGTTTGGCGCTCGTACGGAAGTGGCCGCCGAGCAGGGCGACCCGCTCACGCAGCCCGACCAGCCCCAGGCCGCACCCGGGAACGGGCCCGGCGAGGGGCTCGGCCGTGGGCGGGCCGTTTTCCACGATCACCTCCAGCGTCCCGGGCGAGTGACGGAGCACGACGTCGACGTCGCACTCCCCCACGTGCTTGTGCACGTTGGTGAGCGCCTCCTGCACGACCCGGTACGCGGCGCGCTGCGCGGCCTCCGGCACCGGCCCGGGCTCGCCCTCGTCCGTGCGCCGTACGCGCAGCCCGGCGGAGCGTGACTGGCCGAGCAGCCGGTCGAGGTCGGCGAGCGTCGGCGGCGGGGCGTGGCCGTCGAGGGACTCGGGGGTGCGCAGCAGGCCGAGCACCTCGCGCAGGTTCGCCAGGGCCTCCCGGCCCGTCGCCCTGATGTTCGCGATCTCGGCGGCCGTGCGCTGGTCGGGCACGCTGACCTCCAGAGCTCCTGCGTGCAGCACCATGAGCGACACCCGGTGGGCGACCACGTCGTGCATCTCGCGCGCGATCCGCGTACGCTCCTGTGCCCGCGCCTGCTCGGCCCTGGCGGCCTGCTCGCGTTCCAGCCGCTCGGCGCGCTCGCGCAGCCCGGCGAGCACCTGACGGCGCGCGCCCACCCACAGGCCCGCGACGAGGGGCAGCGCGACCGCCCAGACGAGGTGCGCCCCGACCGCCCCCATGTCCTGCGGCGGCAGGCCGTGCCGTGCGACGACGAGGACGGTCACGGCCGCCACGTAAGCCGGGACGAAGCGCCGCCACGGCGCGGCCGTGACCACGTAGTACGTCGCGGCGGTGAAGACGTGCCACTGGCCGAACAGCAGCCACGCCGCCGCGCCCAGCACGATCAGGGGCCAGTGCCGCCCGCGTCCCGCCCAGGCCGCCGCGCCGCACGCGACGGCGAACAGCGCCCGCACCGGATCGAACGCCTGGTCGGCGGCCGGCAGAAGGATCGACAACACGGCCACGGTCAGGCCGACGGCCCACGGGGCCACGCGATCGACGACGCGGACGGCCTCGCCGAGCACGCGGCGTTCGAACGGCGTACTTCCCACGTGTCGAGCGTATGCGCGGGCAGCACCCGTCGACGCGGTCCGTTCGACACGCCGCCCCCTACGAAAGTCGCAGCTCGCGAGCCCTCCGCATCGACTCCTGGCCGAGGCGTTCCCACGCGGAGCGGCGGCAGAGTGCGTCCCATGCGACACAGAACACGAGCGCGAAACAGAACACGGCTGTCGTGCGACGGGCGGGGCCGATCATGATCGAGGCGGTCGGCCTGACCAAGACGTACGGGGACACGGTCGCGGTCGACGGCCTGTCCTTCAGTGTCCCGCCCGGCCGGGTCACCGGCTTCCTCGGCCCGAACGGCGCGGGAAAATCCACCACGATGCGGATGATCCTCGGCCTGGACAACCCCACGGCGGGACACGCCCTCATCGCCGGCCGCAGGTACCGGGACCTTCGCCGTCCCCTGCGGACGGTCGGGGCCCTGCTCGACGCCGCCTGGGTGCATCCCAACCGTTCCGCCCGCACCCACCTGCGCTGGCTGGCCAGGTCCAACGGCATTCCCGCGGGCCGGGCCGAGGAGGTGCTGGAGGCGGTCGGGCTCGCCCCCGCCGCCGACCGGCTCGCGGGCGGCTTCTCGCTGGGCATGGCGCAGCGGCTCGGCATCGCGGGCGCGCTGCTGGGCGATCCCGAGGTGCTGCTGTTCGACGAGCCGGTCAACGGGCTCGACCCGGAGGGCGTCCGGTGGATCAGGGGGCTCATGCACCGGCTGGCCGATGAGGGACGTACCGTGCTGGTCTCCAGTCATCTGCTGTCGGAGATGGCGCTCACCGCGCAGGACCTGATCGTCATCGGACGCGGGCGGCTGATCGCCCAGTGCGGCGTGGAGGAGTTCGTCGCCCGTGCGACCGAGAGCAGCGTCCGGGTCCGCACGCCGGACGCGGCCCGGCTGCGGGCGCTGCTGGAAGGCGAGGGGGCGGCCGTCCACGACGAGGACGGCGCGCTGATCGTCACCGGCGCGGAGAGTTCCTTCATCGGTGAGATGTGCGCCGCGAACGGGGTCGTGCTGCACGAACTGAGCCTCCTGCGCGGGTCGCTGGAGGAGGCGTTCATGCGGCTGACCGGCGACGCGCTGGACTACCAGGCCGTCCAGGAACAGGAAGGGGCCGGCCGGTGAACCTCGTCGCCGCCGAACGCATCAAGCTTCTGTCCACCCCCGCGCCCAAGGTGCTCGCCGCCGCCGCGGTGATCGTCCCCGTCGTGTTCGCGGCGCTGGTCGCGGGCGCCGCGGAGGATCCTTCTACGGTCACCGTCGGGGTCAGCCAGGCCGGGTTCCAGCTCGGCATCGCGCCGATCCTGGCGCTGGCGATGGCCTCGGTCACCACGGAGTACCGCTACGAGACCATCAGGGCGACGTTCCTGGCCGCGCCGGGACGGGGCTCGGTGCTCGCCGCCAAGGCGGCCGTGGCCGGGCTCGTGTCCGGGGCGATCGGCCTGGTATCCGCGTTCGGGGCGCTCGGCGCCTCGGCCCTGATGGCGCCGGAGGCCGACCTCGCCCTGGACACGGGGGCCGACTGGCGGAACGTGGCGGGCCTGGCCGCGTACTACGCCGTAGCCGCCGTGATCGCGGTCGCCGTCGGCACGATGGTCAGGCACACCGCGGCGGCCCTGACGCTGCTGCTGGGGTATGCCATGTTCGCCGAGGCCCTGGTGCCTGCGGTGCCCGGCGCCGGGGTCGAGATCCATCGGTGGTTGCCGTTCAACGTCGGCAAGCAGTTCCTCATCGGCGCCCCCGATCCCGCCATGGCGCCGACGGGCCCGCCCGCCCCTGCCCCGTCGACCTCCGTGCTCGGCCCATGGTGGGCGCTGGCGTACTACGCGGCCGTCGCGCTCGCCCTTCTCGGGGTGGCCGTGGTGACGACGAAACGCCGCGACGCCTGACCACACCCCTCGTTACCGAACTGACGTTTGATCGACGTGGCGGCGGCTCGTTAAGGTTGGGCGCTTCGCTCCTCACCTCGCCCCCCAGGAGTGTCCCCATGCGCCGGCACCGTTTCGGCCTCGTCGCGGCCGCCCTCGCGGCGGTCTACCTGGTCGCCGTGGTCGTCCTCGCCGTCGTCGCGCAGGTCACCGGCGAGGTCAGCCTCATCTGGACGGTCGTCGTGGACCGGCAGGGCTTCTCGAGGGACGACGTCCGGCCGTGGGGGCTGCTCATAGTCGTGCTGGTCCTGGTCGCGGCGGCGCAGGCATGGGCGCTCTTGCAGATTCTGCGCGGCCCGGAACGCCGCGCGCCGGCGCGGCACGGCGGGGAGGTCCGCCTGCTGCGGGTCGCGCTCTACGTCATGGCCGGGCTCAGCCTGCTCGTCTTGGTCCTGGCGTTCCAGCTCGCCTCGTGGCTTGGGCCGGTCTTCGCCTGGTGGTTCGTGCCGGTCTTCGCTGTGATCCAGTTGGCCATGGCGTGGCTGTTCTTCCGCGTGCTGCGCGGCACCACCCCTCGATGGCTGCGGCTGCTCATCCTCGTGACGGGCGCGCTCGCCGGGGTGCACGACCTGGTCGTCAACGTCGGCTTCGAGCTGGACGAAGCAGGGTTCGCCCTGGAGTTGGCGCAGGAGCTGATCTGGCCGGCGTGGGCGGTGTCGCTGCTGGCCGCCCAGGCGCGGGATCCGCGCTGGAGCCGGACGACCGTGCGGATCGGCGTGGTCGGGGTGGTCATGTCGCTCCTGCGGCCCAGCGAGCTCTTCACGTTCGGCTTCGCGAACGAGGTGCCCTGGACGCTGCTGTTCTACCACCTCTTCGACGCCTTGTCGGTCTTCTGGATGGTCTGGGCTGCCCGATCCGCGCACGACCTGGGCAGCCTCCTGCCCCCGGCGCCCCGGCCCGTGCGGGCGCCCGCACGGCGATGGCCGCTGCCCGCGGCGGCGATCGTGCTCCCGCTGGTCCCCGCCGCCGTCAACCTCTCGCAGGGGACGCCGTTCTGGCTCGGGCCGAAGATCGTCCTGTGGGAGGCCGTGCGGGAGATCAGCAGCTTCGAGCTGCTCGTCGTCTGGTTCGTCCTCGACCTCCTGGTGGGCCTCGGCGTCCCTGCGCTCCTGATCCTCATCGCCGTCACGCGCCGTTCCCAGGCCGTGCTGCGGTTCACCGCATTGACCCTGTTCCTCTTGGCCGCCGTCGGGGTCGTGAGCGCGTCCATCGAGGCGAGTTCCGACTTCCACGGGGAGCTGCCCTTCTATCCGCACAGCCTGTTCGTCAAGGACGGCGCGCTCGTCTCCGCCGGGATCTCCCCGCTGTGGTTCGGCCTCGCGCTCACCGCCTCCGCTCTCGTCCTGCTGTTCGGGTACGCCGACCGGCCCGCCCGACGCGTCCGCCACCGCGTGCTCGTGGCGGGCCTGGCCTCGTCCGTCGCGCTCTGCCTCCTCCCGGCGGCGGACCAGGCCCCCGGCCCCGTGACCACCGCTGAGGAGTGTGAGCCGCCCGCACCCTGGGAGGTGGAAGAACCTGAGGAGCCCCACGAGCTGACCCCGGAGAAGAGGTTCATCTGCTTTCTGCGCAGCCCGGGCACCGGTTTACCCCAGTTCTCCGCCGCCGCGCCCGACCCCGTCGTGCTCGCCTTCGGACGCCGGATGTGCGACCTGTACACCAGGAACGACGTCCGGGAGCTGGCCCGCTGGAAGACCACCCGCCAGGCCCTGACCAACCCGATCGCCGGCATCTGCCCCAGCGCCGCCGCCGTCATCAAGGCCGAGCGGGCCGAGCAGAACCGGGAGGTCGCGGAGCTCCAGGCGGAGGCCCAGCGGGTGTGCGATGCGACGCCGCGTCACCGGCCGCGCATCAAGCCGGCCAAGGCGATCCGGATCAAGAAGCCCCAGTGGACCGACTACGGGGTGCTGCAGACGTACGAGGGCGAAGAGGACGAACCCAACCTGGACCCCCGCAACGGGCTGGTCTCCTCGGAACCCGGCACCCTGGTCGTCATCACGGACCCCGACTTCGACCTCTGCACCACCGTCGAAACCTACGCGCGCCGCCCGCCCGTCGAGACCAAGGGCTGGGACAAGGTCGTCGAGGTCGGCTACCACAGCCCCACGGGCAAGATCGTGCTCTCCGACAGCCTCAGCGGCACCGAGCTGCCCGATCTGTCGCTCAACGGCCGCGCGGGGCACTACCGGATCCGCGTGCACCACGCCTGGTTCCCCTGGAAGGGCGAGAAGCAGGCCGCCCAGCGGTTGCTGATCATGGCCTACCCGGCTCCCGGCGACAAGGAGATTGTCTACCGCAAGTGAGCCACGGACCGAGCTCCCGCCGCCATGACCGGCGGAGCGAACGCGGCGCCGGTCATGGCCCGCGCCGCGTTCGCATCGCGGCGGGTTCAGAGGTGGAGCCGGGGCCAGGTCGCCGTGTCGCGCAGGAGTTGCCTGTCGTGGGTGGCCAGCACGACGGCGGCTCCCGTCATGGCCAGCGCCTGCGTCAGCTCCTCGACCAGGGTCATCGACAGGTGGTTGGTCGGCTCGTCGAGCAGCACCACCTGGGGCCGTGCCGCCAGCAGGAGGGCCAGGTCGAGCCGCCGTTGCTGGCCGACCGACAGCTCCGTCACCGGCTTGTGGGCGGCGCCGGAGGGCAGCAGCCCGAGCTGGGTGAGCCCGAGGACCTCGGCCTCGTCGAGCTCCTTCGAGCTGACGAGGCGGCCCACGGCGGCGTCGTACACCTCGAAGGCGCGTCGCCGCGACGGCGGCGGCGACTCCTGCGCGAGCAGGCGTACCCGCGCGCCCCGCTTGCGTTGCACGTCCCCCGAATCGGGCGCCAGCTTCCCCGCGAGCACGGAGAGCAGGCTGGACTTGCCCGAGCCGTTGGGACCCGTGATGACGAGGCGGTCGCCGGCCCGAAGGTGCACCGAACGAGGCGCGTCGATCCTGCCGCGCACCGTGACGGCCTCCGCCCGCAGGAGCGTCACCCCTGGCGGCGCCTCCAGCGGCGGCATCTGGAACCGCATCGGCGGCTTGGGCACGTCGACGACGTGCGCCTCCAGTTCCTCCTGCCGGCGGTGAACCGCCCGGACCAGTGACGGCGCCCGCGTCGCGCGCGTGTGCTTGCCGGTTCCCTTCTCCGGCCGCCACCCCGTGGACAGCCGGTTCTGCGCCGCGGACAGGTCCTGCGCGAGCCGCTGCCGCTCGCTCTGCTGATCCCGGTAGGCGTTCTCCCAGCGTTCGCGTTCGGCGCGCTTGCCCTCCCGGTATCCGGCGTATCCGCCGCCGAAGACCCGGGGACGCCCGTCACTGGTCGGGTCGAGGTCCAGGACCGTGGTGACGACGTCGGCCAGCAACGCGCGGTCGTGGCTGACCAGCACCACCCCGCCGGGATGTGCGCGAAGCCGGGCGGTCAGGTGGTCCAGGCCGTCGGCGTCGAGATGGTTGGTTGGTTCGTCCAGCAGCAGCAGGTCGTGCCCGGCGCCCAGCAGGCAGGCCAGCCTGACGCGGTAACGCTGCCCGACGGACAGGTCGGCCAGCGGCCGGGAACGGTCGTCCACCGCGTTGAGCGCGGCGAGCGAGATGTCGACGCGGCGGTCGGCGTCCCACGCGTCGAGGGACTGCGCGGCTTCGAGCGCGTCCGCGTAAGCCTGTTCGGCACCCGGGCGTTCCTCGGTGAGCGCGAGGACGGCCGACTCGAACGCGCCGAGGACGGCGCGCACCTGGGCGAGTTCGACGTCGATCAGGTCGCCGACCGTGCGGCCGAGGTCGACCGGGATCTCCTGGTCGGCGACGCCCAGCGTGCCGGCCCGGTGCACCGTGCCCGCGTCGGGAACGAGGCTTCCGGCGAGCACCTGCAGCAGCGTGGTCTTCCCGCGGCCGTTCTCGCCGACCACGCCCAGCCGATCGCCGGGAGAGACCGTCAGGTCCACGCCGGTCAGAACCGGACGGCCACCACGGGCCAGGTGCAGGTCGGTGGCGTTGAGATGGGCCCGCGCACGGGCCGGTAGAGCAGTGGGGGTGGACATACTTCCTCCGAGAGCAGGCTCGCGCGCGCCTCGGCGCATGGCGTGGCGAGGCGGAGCCTGGAAAGTGAGAGACGACGGCAGATGCGCTCGGCCGCGCCCGGAGACCCGCTCAACAGGAATGAGCAGGGACGTCACAGGCGGCCGAGGCGGTCGTCCTCAGAGGAAGTACAAATGCACGCGCCCAGGCTACCCGATCAGCGTGCGCGCGGCGGCCCTCAGCAGGTGACGGTCTTCTGGTAGGACGCGAACGTCGAGTCGAGCCACTTCCAGACCCGCACCTGGCCCGGCCGGAAACCCGTCCAGCACGGGCTGTCGGGCCCCCGCTTGACGATGACCTTGACGCGCATGGTCTTGCCGCACTTGTTGCGCAGCACGATGGTCCCGACCGGCTTGGCGACGTAGCGCGCCACACATCCCGGAGCCGTGCCCGCCGCGGTGGTGACGCTCTGGGCGGTGGCCGCGTTCGCCGGGGAAGCGGCCGACAGAACGCCGACGGCGGCACCGGTGACGGCGAGGGCGGCGAGTCCGGTACGGAGGCGAGTGAAGGCGGTGGTCATGACGGTCTTCCTCTCTTCTCATGTTGATCGACGAGAGAAAGGTAAGGCGGGAGATGTTGAGAACCTGTTGAGGATCCGCTGAGGTTTGTCGGTGGGAATGCCTACTGTTTGGCGCGCCACCACAATCCATAGGAAGGCCCTCATGACTGACATCTTCACCGTGTCCATCCACGCGGTTGAAGGCTCGACGCTCCGCGCACGAGTCCACATCATCAACCCGGACGTCCCCTTTGTCTCCGACGAGGCAGCTTTCCCCTTGGCCTTGCTGGTGGACGCCTGGTTCCTGCTGAAGAACGGGTATCTGCGCAACGAAGCCTCCAGAGACGGCAGAGGGGACCGATACCCCTTCTCCGCCCAACGGGGCAAGGACGTCGTCATGGGCATGCGGCGCGGGGAGGAATTCCACGAGCTTTACCGGCTCAAGCGCGGAGGGCGCACCCCCGGGTACGACCCGGCGGACTTCTATCGGCGCGCCGCCACCATCGTGACGTCCCATTCCGTCAGCCCCGTTCACAACGTTCCGAGTTGGAGCGAGGTCTCGGCGTTCGACGACCCGGATGAGCCCTGGGAGCCGGGAGAGCGGGAGAAGTTCGCGGGCTTGGAGGGGCCGGCCGATCTGTCCGAGTACCGGACGTGGGTGTTGCTGCGCGAACGCCCCTTCAGCAGCCGTCCGTACGTGGACCTCACGGCGACGGTGAGCGATGCGAGCTACGTGGAGCACCTGATCGGCGGCATGCGCTGGTCGACCACGCAGACCGGATACGGGTACTGATCCCGGCCAGGGCGATACGGCGTACAGTGCCTCCCTGTGACCTGGTAGCCCAGCCGAAGGAGCGCGCTTGTACCTCGACACCCGCCCCGGCCGCGACGGCAGGCCGAACGAGGACTACGTGGGCGTCACCTTCGGAACGTCCGCCCACGCCGTGCTGCTCGACGGCGCCGGCGGCCCGTCCGAGCTCCCCACAGGCTGTCACCACGGCACTCCGTGGTACGTCGGCGAGCTCGGCGACACGGCCCTGGCCGGCATGCGCGACCCGCGCACCCCGCTGACCACCGCGCTCGCGCAGGCCATCGGCTCCGTCGCCGAGAGGCACGAGCTCTCCTGCGACCCGCTTCATCCCGGCACGCCGTCCAGCACCGTCGTCATGCTGCGGCACGCGGCCGAGCAGGTCGAGTACTTGGTGCTCGGCGACTCCACCCTGGTCGCCGACGTCGCCGGCGAGATCGTCATGGTCTGCGACCGGCGGATCGACGCGGTGGGCGCCGACCTGTGGAAGGCCATGGCCGCCCTGCCCACCGGGACGCCGGAGCACCAGGCCGCGCGCATCCGGTACGTCGAACACCAGCGGCGCATGCGGAACAAGCGGCCCGACGGTTACCCGATCGCCTCGAACGACCCGCAAGCCGCATACGAGGCGCTGACCGGGACGTTCCCCGCCGCGCGGGTGCGGCGGATCGCCCTGCTGTCGGATGGCGCCACCCGGTTCGTCGAATTCGGCCTCGGCACGTTCTCCGACGCTCTCGACCTCCTGGACTCGGCCGCCCCCGAGCGGCTCTTCGACCGGGTACGCGCGGCGGAGGCCGGCGACCCGGCCGGTGAACGCTGGCCCCGGGCGAAGCAGCGCGACGACCTCGCCGCCGTCTATCTGCCCATCCGCCGTCCTGGCCGGTAGGCCAACGGCGTACGATATTTTCTACATGCAGTAGAAAGACCAGGAGATGCCGTGTTCGAGATCGTGTCCGCCCTGCTGCCTCCCCTTGTGGTGGGCTCGGCGTTCGTCTTCGGCGTCGTCAAGCTGATGCGGTCAGAAGGGCGCGCGCGGGCCGCAGAAGCCCGGGAGCGAGTGCGGCCAGAGGAGCGAGCGCAAGCAGATACGCAAGCCCCGCCAGCCGCTGGTCACTGACGAGGTCCGGGGCGTTCTCCGGGGTCACCAGGTAGAACCATTCGGCCGCGACCGGCGGGCCGAGCAGCAGGAAGAGGCCCACGGCCGCCTGCACCAGCATGACTCCCGCCAGCAGTGCGAGGCGCACCCGCCGGGAGATCGGGCGCGGCAGCGGGTCGGCTCCGACCAGGACCCACAGGATCAGCACTCCGGCGCCGAAGAACAGGGACGCGGTCAGCAGATGACCGGCGTGGCTGGACAAAGACCACGGCAGCCAACCAGTTCGATATAAAAGCGGAAATGCCACCATATAGACGGGCGGTAGGACCGCGAGAAACGTCAGCCCGCGCGGCTTGAGCCATGCGTCGCCGTACTGCGAGGAAGCGGTGGTCGCCCGCGCGGCGAGGGTGAGCGGAGCGCCGAGGCAGAGCAGCAGCGGCGCGACCACGGCGAGAACGACGTGCTGCAGCGCGTAGAGCGACAACATGGCCCGCGCATAGCCGCCGACCCCGCCGACCAGGGCCAGCGCCGTCAACGCCAGCCCCGCGTACCAGGCCGCCGTGCGGCCGGGCGGCCAGGAACCGGCCCTGCGCAGGCCGACCAGGTAGCCGACGGCGGGCAACGCCAGCAGCAGCACGATCAGCGCATCGGGGCGGAGTTCGGTGAACAACGCGCCGGGACTGAAGGGCGCCAGGTCGTACTCCAGCATGCGGTCGTGCCTGCCGTCGTCGCCACCCGCGGCCGGCGGCGGGGTCCTGGCCAGGCCGACGGCCAGCCCCATCGCCACCATCATCACGATCATCTCGCCCGCCGCCAGCCGGACGAAGACGTGGCGCACGCCGCGATCGGCGACGCGGGCGACCGTACGGCGCCGGTGGGTCCAGCCGAACAGGCCGAGCAGTGCGAGCGTGCCCGTCTTGGCCAGCAGGAACTGGCCGTACTCGCTCTGCCAGAGGTCGGACACGGCACCCAGCCGCACCCAGGCGCTCGCCAGACCGGACACGGCCACGCCCGCGAAGCAGCACAAAGCGATCGTGCTGAACCTGGACAGCACGATCGCCAGATCGCGGGAGCGGCGGAAGTGCACGACCACCGCGCCCAGGCCGCCGGCCCACACCGACACCGCGATCAGGTGCGCCACCAGGGCGGACACGGCGAGGTCGTGATCGGCGGCCGAGGCCGCGTGGCCGACGTACAGCGGGGGCAGGAGCCCGAACACGGCGATCGCGAGCGGCACCCACCCGGGCAGCCGGGGCACCCGCGTGGCCAGCACCACCGTGCCGAGCGCGCCCAGCACCGGCAACATGGCCCGCGCCTGCGGGATGGTCAGGCCGTAGCGGAGCAGGCCGGGGTCGGCCAGCAGGTCCGTGACCGGCAGCGGGAGGACGTTGGACATCGTCAGCGGGTAGCTGAGCGCCGCGGCGACCGCCCAGCCGAGCGCCCAACGACGCGCCATCCGTACACACCGGGGCTTCTCAGGCGAACCGGCGGGGGCCAGGACGGCGGCGGCCAGCAACGTCCCCACGGTGGCCACCGCGCACAGGTTGTAGCAGAACCTGACCAGCGGCAGGCCCCACTCGGTGATCGGGCCGGCGGTGGGCAGTCCGGCGATCGCGGGCTGCGCACCCGCGCCGCCGAACCCCACCGCGGCGACCAGCACCACCAACCCCGCGCTCACCACGCAGGCCATGTACAGCAGCGGCGCCCTGGAACGCATGTCTGGAGGTACGCGGCGTGGACGGGCCCGGTTCAGGCATCTTCTATGCCTTGTAGAAATTCTTTCGTCGCCCGGGTGCGTGATGCTACTTCTCGGCGGTCAGCCTGCGCTCGACGTCCTCGCGGGTCGCGGACGGCAGCAGCGGCAGCAGCCGGTCGCGGGAGGCATGCGAGCAGTGCGCGAGCAGCCCGGCGATCGTCGCGGGCGGAAGGCGGCCGAGCGCCTGACCGGCGGGGTCCTCCGGCATGGCGGCGACGGCCAGGCCGGTCTGGAGGGTGTCGACGGCGGCCATCGCCTCGATGGCGGCCGCGGAATGCCGGTCGTGCATGTTGCCGAGCACGCGTCCGCGGTGGTGGGGGTCCATCGCCAGGACGACCTCGGCCACGAGGTTCGGGTCGCGTACCTGGTCCAGCAGCCAGCCCACACGGCGCGGGAGCAGCATCTGCAGGATCTTGGCGCTTTTCGCGGCCTGACGGCACATCTCCTCCACCGCGGCGGTCGTGAACAACTGCCACCGTTCGGCGAGGAGCACCGCCGCCTCGGCGGCGGTCAGCGTGAGGACCATCGACCCTCTCTCCGCGGGACCGGCGACGGCGAGCGCCCGGCGCACACGCTGCGCCGCCGCACCCTCGCCAGACCGGGCGCTGCCGCCCGACTCCGCGCCATTTCCCCTGGAAGAACCATTTTTCCTGGAGACGTCGTTCCCTTCAGAGAAGCCGCTCCCCCGGGAAAAGCCGCTCCCTTCAGAGAAGCCGTTCCCCTTCGAGGCGCCGCCGCACAATCTGGAGGCGCCGCTACCTTCAGAGGCACCGCCGCCCCTGCCAGAAGCGCCGGAAGAATCCGACGTCCTCCCGGCCCCGTTCCCCTGGGGAGCCTGGAAAGGCGGGGGCTGCCTCCACCGCTCTCCCGCGTCGACCCGCTCCAGCCGCACCGCCAGCTCACCCGCCGTCATCCGATTCGCCGGACTCTTGGCGAGCAGCCGATCGATGATCGACGCGAGCCGTCCCGTCCGGGTCATGGGATCCGGACGATCGTTGAGGATGGCGAACCTGGTGGCCACCTCGTTGCCCCGTTGGAAGGGTGGACGCCCTTCCAAGGCCGTGTAGAGGGTGGCGCCCAGCGACCACAGGTCGGCCGCCTTGCCGACCGAGTCGCCCCGCAGGCGTTCCGGGGCGATGAAGTCCGGGGTGCCGATCACCTGGCCGAGCGTGGTGATGTGTTCGTGCCCCTCGATGTGGGCGATCCCGAAGTCGACCAGGATGACCTTGCCGGCGGCGGTGAGCAGGATGTTGTCCGGTTTCACGTCGCGGTGGAGCACCCCGACGTCGTGCGCGGCGGCGAGCGCGTCGAGCGCCTGGGCGGCGATCCGCACGACGGCGGGCTCGGACAGGGGCGCCTGCTTGATGAGCGCGCCGAGCATGACGCCCCGCACGTGGTCCATCACGATCCACGGGCCGTTGTCGTGGTCGAGCACGTCGAGGACCCGGACGATGCCCGGGTGGTCGATCCGGGCCAGCGCCTGCGCCTCCCGTTCGGCCCGCTTCCTCAGCTCGGGAAGTCGTCCGACGTCGGCGCGCACCTGTTTGAGCGCCACCAGGCGGCCGAGTTTGAGGTCCCGGCCGCGCCAGACCCGTCCCATGCCGCCTTTGCCCAGTTCCTCCTCGATGACGTACCGGCCGGCGATGTGATCACCAATCATCGTTCATCCCCGCGTACTGGGCCTGCCGGTCGTGGCCCGCCGTCCGGGGGGCGCGGTCGTCCCTGAGGCCGCGCAGCGCCTCGTCCTCGAAGCTTCTGCCCTCGTGGTGGTCGGCGGGCGGGGGCTGGTCGTAGAGGACGTCGGTACGCGCTTCGTCGGCGGTGTACGGCCGGGTCGTGCCGTCCCGCCAGTCGGACCGGGGCGGCGGACGCCTGTCGGCGTCGTGGATCTGGTCGATGGCCGCGTTGACCTCGCGCCGTTCCAGCACGGCCACGATCGTGTCGTAGCTGCCGGGCCGCTGCATCAGCTTGACGAGCACGGGCAGGCACTCGATGAGCAGGATGAACAGGAACAGCAGGAGCCTGGCCATGTTGAGCGTCGCGTTGTCCTGCGACACTCGGCCGAGCGCCTCCAGTCGCAGCATGAGGCCGTCGGATCCCTGGTTCTCGGTGGCGAAGCCGTCTCTGAGGCCCGCCTGCTGCTTGGTCAGTTTGTCCAGTTCTGCCTGTACGCCGCGCAGGTCCCGCTCCGCCTGGGCCAGGTTGCTCGCCTTTCCGGCCTCCTGGGTGACGCTGAGCTGCTTCCTGCGCTGCGCGATCTGCGCGTCGATGTCGTTCGCCCGGTCACGGGCGGATATGTACGCCTGCTCCGCCGCGTCCGCGAGCGGCCCCGGCCCCTTCTTCGCGCACTTGGGCGGACCGACGTAGAGCTGGCACTGCCATTCCTGGTAGAACCTGTCCCGCTGCTTGACCGCCTGATCGCGCGACTTGGTCAGTTCCTGGATCCGGGAGTCGGCCGCCGGATCGAGCGGGCTCTCACCGCGGGAGGCGATCACGGCCTGCAGGGCCGCCGCGGACTTCTCCAACTCGGCGATGCGCTGACCGGTCTCGCCGCCCTGCTGCGTGCGGATGAACGCGTCGGTCCTCTCCTGCTGGATGTCGACGATCTCGGCGTCGATCTCGGGCTTGAAGATCTGGAGCACCAGCGGTGTGGAGATGACGGCGCCCAGCAGCAGCGCCAGGAGCACGCGGGGCAGGGCGAGCCAGAAGCGCCGTCCGCCCTGTGTCGGCAGGGACGTGACGAGCCACCGGTCCAGGCTCAGGATCGCCACACCCCAGACGAGGCCGATCACGACGGCGAGCGGCGCGAACACCTTGAGCGCCGAGGCGAGCGCGAACGTCATGGAGATGGCGGCGATGCAGGCCGTGGTCAGGATGGCGCCGCCGAGGCCGTGAAACCTGGCGCGCTCCCCCTTGCACTGCTCCAGCACGTCCGCACGGGCACCTGACAAGACGATCAACCATCTACCGACCACGCGCGGCTCCGGGAGGAGAGGACAAGGCGCCGAACGCCCTACCCCGTGAGTAATCCACTGACTACCATAAACAACCGGCAATCCTGATTTATCGCAAGAGGACAGATGGCAACTCACGGAAGTTGTGTCCGACAGCCCGCCACGGACGGCTCCCCCACAGCCAACCGCAAACCACCAAAAATCACACAATTATCGGACAATCTGCCCTTATTTACGCATAAGAGGATTCATAACGAATAAAGGCTTAAAACGGGCGGGGAGATTCTTTGAACCATTTCGCAGATGGCGGGCTGCGGGGCGCTCTCGCCGATCTGATCGGCTCGTTCAGGAACCGGCTGGACGTCGTGGAGATCGACGCCGCCGGCATACGGATCTTCGAGGTGCGGATCGACGAGATCGGCACGCCGTACTACACGCGCAGAGCCTCGGCCAAATGGTCCACCCTGACCTCCTCCGGCGACGAGGTCTTCGACGCGGTGCTCAGGGTCGCCGGCGACCTGATCTCCGCCGACGAGGGCGACCCGGTGGTGGTGGCGTGCTCCGCCGACGGCCCCGAGCAGGAGGCGGCGCTGCGCGCGCTGCGGGAGCGCCGTCCGGCGGCCCCGGTCGTCGAGGCGTCCGGGGTCAAGGTCGGGGACCTGCTCGCCGAGGTGATCGCGGGCACGCCCCTGCGTCACGCGTACGACCTGGTCGTGGCCAGGGAACGCGCCGACGGCCGGCTCGAACTGGCGGGACGGCCGCTCTTCGCCTCCGGCGCGAAGCCGGGCGAGGACGCCCATGTGACCGTCACCTGCACCGACACGGGCGGCCTGCTGCTGGCGATCTCCGCCTGGTCGGGGCCGCTGCAGCCGTCCGGGCTGGTGTCCGTCGACCACGCGCCGCTCTCGCCGGGACGGCACCTGCTGCGGGCGGTGCTGGAGCGCCCCGGCGTCGTCCGCTTCCCCGAGATCCCCGGCCTGCGGCCTGACACGCGTGCGTGGGCGGACGTGGTGGCCGCGCTGCCTGCCCGGCTGCGCTCCGCGCCCCGGCCCGCCCACCTGGTGTGCGCCATAGAGACCTCGGGGACGGCGAAGGAGTTCGAGGCGCGCTCCCACTGGGCCGGCTACGTCATCGACCTGCTCGCCGAGCGCGTTCCCGACCCCCAGCAGCTCCAGGTGTCCGTCGTGGGGTACGGCACCCACGTGTTCGGCACCAGGCACGCGGACAGATCCCGGCCGACTCTGGCCGCCTGGTCGGCCTCCACGGCACAGGCGCGGGCCGCGCTCGAGTCCCTGCGGCCCACTGAGCCGACGTACCCGAACGCCGCCCAGCTCGAAGACGTGCTGGCGGAGGTGCGCAAGCGGCTGCTCCCGGAGCCGGGCGGCACGCGGGCGGCGCTGCTCACCATCGGGGCGCGGCCCCCGCATCCGCCTCCGGGATCCGCTCTCGACCGCGTTCCGCCCTGCCCCTGGCGGTACCACTGGCTGGACCTGCTGCGCGAGCTGGAACAGCGGCACGGCCTGAGGAGCGCGGCCATCTGCGACAGCCCGCCCGCGACCCGCTCCTCCCCCTGGCATCGGCTCGGCTCGGCGGCGCTGTTCCAGGTGGACGCGGTCAACGCGGAGGAACTCGCGATCCGGCTCGGCCTGGTGACGCCGTCCGCCGGCGCGCTCTCCCTTCCCTTCGTCTCCCAGAATGAGGACCTCGGTGGCCGACAGTGACTCCACCCCCGGCGACGGCGAGCGCGACCGCGAGCCCGACATCGCGATGTGGGGGGCCTCGGGCAGCGGCAAGACCGCCTTCCTCGCGGCACTGAGCGTCGCGCTGAACAAGGCCCGCGACTCCGGCTGGCGGCTCATCGGGGAGAACGCGGTGTCCAGGACGGAGCTGGCGAAGCTGCGCAACACGCTGCTGCAGGCGCGTACGTTCCCGGCCCCGACCGAGGCGCTGACCCACTACAGCTGGCTGATCCTCGGCCCGGCGCCGGCGCCGCGCAGACGGTGGTGGTGGCCGTGGGCGACGCGCACGGCCAAGGCGCCGAAGGTCAAGCTCGACTTCCTGGACCTGCGCGGTGACCTGTTCGCCGAGCCCGAGTCGAACATCGACAAGAAGACCCTGGTCGACAGCCTGGTCCAGAGCCGCGGCCTGATCTACATGTTCGACCCTGACCGGGAGGCCAGGGTCGGCGACGCCTTCAAGCACCTGGACGCCGCGCTGCACGAGGTCGCCGGGCGGATGCTGACCGGCGACGAGTACGAGGACGGCAAACTGCCCCACTACATCGCGGTCTGCGTCACCAAGTTCGACGACCCGAAGGTGCTGAGAACCGCGATGGAACGGGGGTACACGGAGCGGGACCCCCGCGACGACCTGCGCATCCCCCGTGTGCCTGAAGACCGGGTGCGCGACTTCTTCCGGCTGCTGTGCCGCGATGCCCAGGACCACAACGCCGAGATGATCGTCGACCTGATCGAGGCGTTCTTCCACGCCGACCGCATCAGGTACTTCGTGACGTCCTCCGTGGGCGTGTTCATCGACGAGGACCACGGCCGTTTCGACCCGGACGACTTCCTGAACGTCATCGACAACGCGGGCGGCGGGCTGACGATCCGCGGGGCCGTGCGTCCCCTGAACGTCATGGAGCCCGTGATCTGGCTCGGCAGCATGATCCGGCCCGGCGCGATGAGGAGCAGACGATGGGACGGCTGACCGCCCACTGGGCGATCCTCGGCAAGACGCCGGAGAGCCTGGACGACTACGGCGTGGTCGGCTGCAGCACGGGCGCGATCACCAGCGGCGAGTTCGGCACGTGGCTCAAGGCGTTCACCTCGGGCACGATGGAGCCCAAGGCGCTGCCCCGGGTGGCGACCAGCCACTTCGCCGCCGGCCCCGACGCCGAGCCGTGGCTGGGGTTGTCCTTCCAGGTCGAGCCGGAGTCCCAGGACGGTTTCCAGCGCCCGTACGCGATGACGTACTACGTCTGCGCCCGCTGGGCGGACGCCGTCGCCGAGCCGGTGTCGTACCGGGCCCTGTTCGAGGCGCTGCTGGAGGAGAACTTCTCCGGCGAGGCGCCCTTCCAGCTCTCCCCCGCGCCCTACGACGAACGCCGTCTGGCCCGCGAGGTGAACGCCACGGCACGGCGGGCGGCGGCGCTGCTGCTCACCGGACGGCCCGTGTGCGTGGTGGGGGCGGACCATCTGCCCATGGAGCAGCGGCTGGACTTCCTGGACGCGGTGGCGGCGCTGCTCCCGTACGGGTTCCGCGCCACGCTGGCGGTCTCCACCTGGACCAACAGCGCCTCCATACACCGGATCCGCCTGTCGTTCTCCGACGTGCCGCCCACCCGCAAAACGTGGGAGCTGCCCTGGGAGGACGCGCCCGCGGAGTACCCGCCGCAGGCGCAGTTATACGAACAGGAGCTGGCACGCTACCAGGGCGAGGACCTCTGCGAGCTGATGAGAGGGCTCGCCACCTTGACCGAGCCGCGTGACTTCGAGAACGTCTCCCATCGCACCGCAGCGGCGTCCATGCTGCGCGGCGGCCGTCCCGTCCAAGTCGCGCGGCAGACCCCGATGTCGGTCCAGGACCTGCTGCGGGAGTGCCTTGAGAGCATCGCGAACGGCGACGACCAGCGGCTCGGCACCCTGATCGCGCAACTGGCGCGGCGGGCGCCCGCCCGCGTGACGGACCGGGATCGCAAGGCCTGTCGCGCCTTCATCAGGGCCAACCCGATTCACCCGCCGAACCGGCCGGCCGCTTTCGTCGCCGTGCGGACCTTCTACGAGCAGGTGCTGCGGCTGCTGTACACCGAGCGGATGCGCGCGTCCGACGTCGAGGACATGCTGCTCGATCTGGACCCCGAGCTCAGCCTGCCGCCGGCGCTGGTGGCCGCGCTGGGCAAGATCCAGTCGCGTAGCGCCCCGTCCGGCCGGCTGCTCCTGGCGAACCTGCGCGGCCCCGAGCACCTGCAGACGGTCCTCGCTCCCATGTCGGAGGACGAGTTGTGCCACATCACCGTCGAGTCCCGCAACCGCAACGTGCTGAGCATCGCCCTCCAGGAACTGGACCGCCGCGCCCTGCCCGAGGATCCGCGCGGCATGGAGGCCGTCAAGCACGCGCTGACGCGGCACCGCTACCTCATCGAGACGATCGATTCCATCTGCCACGCTGCGGAGCGCGTCCGCGCCCACCGGGACATGTTCTGGATGAGCTACCGCCGGCAGCTCACCTCGGCCGACATCGAGGAGATCCTGCCGAACCTGGACCGCCCGCCCCAGACCTTCCTGCTCGCCATGGTGGTGGAGAGCGCGCCGGGAACGGCCTCGGCCCTGCTGCGGGCGGCGGCGGCCGGCGCGATGCGGGAGCAGGGCCTGATCGGAACGCCCACGGCCGACGACGTCCAGAACGGCCTCGACCGGATGGCCACCCCTGAGGACGCCTTCGGCCGGATGGCCGCCCCCGAGGACGACGGCGGTGGCAGGAAGAAGTGGTTCCGGCGGCGTCCGCCCCCCGTCGCCGGGAAGATCCTGATCGGCGTGTCGATCGCCGCCGTCGTCGCGGCGGCGGCGGGCCTTATCGTGTGGTGGTGGCTATGGCGTTTCTGACGGCGGTGATCTGAGTGGACACCAGAGCGCTCGTCGTGTCCGGGCCGGAGACGATGGCGGTCGAGACGCGGCCCCTGGCGGCGCCGGCCCAGAACGAGGCCGTCGTCGAGGTCGTCTACGGCGGCATCTGCGGCTCCGACCTGCACTACTGGCGCAGCGGCCGGGTCGGCGACTTCGTTGTGAGCGCGCCCATGGTGCTGGGGCACGAGGTGGTCGGCGTGGTCGCCGAGCCGGCCGCCGACGGTTCTGGGCCGCCGGCCGACCGCCGTGTGGCCGTGCATCCGGCCCAGGTGTGCGGCGGCTGCGACCACTGCCTGCGCGGGGAGCAGAACCTCTGCGACGACCTGCGCTACCTCGGCAGCGCCGCCCGCGTCCCGCACACCGACGGCGGCTTCGCAGAACGCCTCGTCGTGCCCGCGAACCGCCTGGTGCCGATCCCCGGCGGGCTCGACATGAAGACGGCGGCGCTGGCCGAGCCGGCCTCGGTGGTGCTGCACGGGCTGCGGCGCGTACGGCAGACCGGCCGCCGCGTCGAGGGCGCCGACGTCCTCGTCGTCGGCGCGGGCCCCATCGGCCTGCTGAGCGTCGCCATGGCGGGCGCGGCCGGGGCCGCCACGATCACCGTCACCGACGTCTTCGACGAGCCGCTCGCGCAGGCGATGCGGGTGGGGGCCACGCACACGGTCCGCGTGGGCTCCGGCGCGCCCGTCCCGGCCGCGGACGTCGCCGTGGAGTCCTCGGGCTCACCCGCTGGCCTGGTCGCCGCCCTGACGGCGCTGCGCCCCGGCGGGACCCTCGTCAACGTCGGGCACCTGCCGGCCGGCGGCGTGACGGCGCCGCTGCACCTCGCCGTCACCAGGGAGCTGACCCTGGCCGGCTCCAGCCGCTTCTACCACGAGATGCCGGAGGCGCTGGAGATCATGGAAGCCGAACCCTGGCGGTTCTCCCCCATCATCACCTCGGTCTTCGGGCTGGAGGACGCGACGGCGGCGTTCAAGCAGGCGGCCGACGCGAGCGGGTCGAGCAAGGTGCTGCTGTCGTTCGCCCCATGAGAGCTCAGGCGTCGCGTTCGGCGATGAGATGGAACAGCCGGGCCACCCCTCGGTAGGGATCGCGCAGGCCGGCCTGCCATTCCAGTTCGACGACGTCGGCCAGTTCGGCGCCGCTCACGTCGTCGTCGATGTGGTCGGTGAACACGCGGACGCCGTGCCAGGTCCTGACCTGCGCGCCGAGCGCGGCCAGCCGGCCGCCGAGGTCGCCGACCGTGTCGGGGCGCGAGGACAGGTACCGCGCGCCGACCTGCCGCCCGGCGCGCAGGCTCGCCAGCGCCTCCGCCCAGTCGCCGCTCAGGCCGCTGCGCATGGCGATGGCGTCCCCGTTCAGCGCCAGGATGGACAGCAGGCCGCCGGGCCGGGTGAGCGCGACCAGCCGCGTCAGCATCGGCTGGGGGTCCTCGACGTAGGCCAGCACGCTGTGACAGCAGACCACGTCGAACTCGCCTGCCGCGTCGTCCACATGGCCATGGACGAGCCTGACCCGGTCGCGGACGGCGGCGTCCTGGCCGGCCAGGTTCGCGCGGGCCTCGTCGATCATGAGCGGGTCGGGGTCGACGACGGTGACGCGGTGGCCGGCGCGGGCGAGCATGATCGCCTGGACGGCGTGCCCTCCGCCCGCGTCCATGACCTCACAGGGCCGGTCGGGCAGGTTCCCCAGCAGCGCCCGCGTGACCAGCGCGAAGCGCACGGAGCTCGCCAGGTTCCTGGTGTGCGCGAGATAGGCGGGTACGAGATCGGCCGTCCAGCCCATGATGTCAGCCCCTTCCCAAGAGCCAGCGAGTGATCTGCACCAGCAGCCCGGCCAGCATCGCCACCGCCGCGATGCCCATCATGGCCCGCAGGCTGAACCAGCCGCTCAGCAGTCCGCCGAGCCCCGCCCCCGCCAGCCCGCCGATCTGCAGGCAGGTGCTGGCCATCGCCATCACCTGCGCCACCCGGTCGCCGGGGGCCTCGCCCTGAAGGGTTCCGAAGACCGTGGAGACCAGGACCGTTCCGGCGAAGCTGCACGTGAGCTGGTACAGGACGACGGCCGCGACACCCGTCAGACCGGGGCCTGCGAACGGCAGGCCCGCCATGGACACGATCATGACGAGGGCGCTCAGCGTCATGGTGTACGCGGGCCCGACGTGTTCCAGCAGGAAGCCGACGGCCAGCCCGCCGCAGACGCCGCCGACGGCACCCAGGGAGATGAGCACGCTGATCAGGGAGGGGGCGATCCGCAGATCGTGCACGAGGTAGAGCACAAGGATGGTCTCGACGACCCCCTGGACCAGCGACACCAGGACCAGGGCCTGCAGGCCGGAGCGGGGGGCCAGGAACCTGGCGAGCGCCCCGAGGTCGTGCTTCGGCCTGGTTCCCGGTTCGGCCTGCTCGCGCGGCGCGAGCGTGATCCGCCGCAGGAGCAGCGCGGACAGCAGGAACGACACGCAGTCCACGAGCAGGACGAGCGGCACCGCCAGGATGGCCAGCAGCCCGCCGCTGATGGCCGATCCGCTGATGTCGGCCACGCTCCGGGTCGTGTTGAGCTTGCCGTTGGCGTCGACGAGCCGCTCTTTCGGGACGATCTGCACCACGACCGGCGTCGAGAGCGAGGCGTAGACGCCCAGGGCGGCCGAGGCCAGCGCCTGGAGTCCCAGGAGCAGCGGCATGGTGAGCGCGTCCAGCCACCACAGCAGCGGGATCGCGCCCACGATGGCGGCCTGCGCCAGATTGCAGCCGATCATGTACGGCACGCGGTTCGTCAGCCTGTCGGCGAACATGGCCGCCGGAATCCGGATCACCAGGACGGGCAGCGTCCCCATGACGGCCAGCCAGGCCATCTCGACCGGCCCGGCGCGCAGCGTGACGACCGCGACCAGCGGGACGACGACCAGGTTGACCGCCGAGCCGAGCTGCGAGGTGCCGACCGCCGTCCAGTAGGCCACGAAGTTCCTGTTGAGCGTCTTGGTCGCGGCCTCAGCCATCGTGCCTCCGGTTCAGCGCGTCCACGCACAGGCGGACCGCGACGTCGAGCTGGGGGTCGGCGTCCTTGGCCCAGTCATCGGGTGAGATCACGACCTCCACGTCGGGCTCGACGCCCCTGTTCTCCAGGCTCAGGCCCCACTCCTCGAACCAGAAGGGCCGTGACGGCACGCTGATCTCGGTTCCGTCGACGAGGCGGTGGAACCGGTCGAGGCCGATCACGCCGCCCCAGGTCCGGGTGCCCACGACGGGGCCGAGCCCGAGCAGGCGGATGGCGGCGGTCGTCAGGTCGCCGTCGGAGAAGGTGCGGTGATCGGCGAGGGCGACCAGCGGGCCGCGCGGCGCCTGCGGCGGATAGCTCACATGGGCGGTGTGGCGCGGCCGGTCCCAGGCCAGGATCCTGCGGCGCAGCCGGTCGAGCAGCAGCGGGGAGGCGTGGCCGCCGCGGTTGCCCCGCAGGTCGACGATCAGTGCCTCGTGGTCGAGCTGCGCCAACAGGTCGCGGTGCAGGTCGGCCCAGCCTTCCGGCTCGGTGTCCGGCACGTGCAGGTAGCCCGCGCGCCCGCCGCTCAGTTCGGCGACGACGGCCCGCTGCCGGGCGAGCCAGCGCCGGTAGCGCAGCGGGAACTCCTCGGCCAGGGGGAAGACCTCGATTGCTGCCCCGCTGCCCAGCGTGATGCGCACGGCCCGGCCGGCCTTGCCCGCCAGGAGCGCGAGCGGGCCGCGTGCGGGATCGACGGGGGTGCCGTCCACGGTGGTGATGACGTCGCCGACCGAGACGCCCAGGCCGGGAGCGTCCAGCGGGGAGCGCGCGCCGCCGGGGTCGCCGGGCAGGATGTCCGAGACGCGCCACTGCCCGGCGCCGTCCACGGTCAGGTCCGCGCCGAGCCACGCCGCCCGGCCAGGACGGCCGCGCGTGGCGGGCCTGACGTAGGCGTGCGAGCAGCCGAGTTCGCCGTTGACCTCCCACAGCAGGTCGCTGAAGTCGGACGGCCCGGCCAGCCGCTCGACCAGCGGCTCGTAGGCGGCCACGACCGCGTCCCAGTCGAGGCCGGCCATCCCCTCGGCCCAGTACTCCTCGGGCACGATCCGGCGGGCCTGTTCCAGCGCCCACCGCCGGCGTGTCCCCTGATCGACCTTCGCCTCGATCCCCGACAGGTCAGGTCGTACGGGATCGGCGCCGGAACGCAGGCTCAGCACCTCGACGGACGTCCTGTCGCGGGTGGCCAGCCGCAGGCCGTCCCCGCTGACGGCGAACGCCCGGACGTCCGTGGCCAGCTCGCTGGTGTCGTGGCTGGTCAGGCTGAACCTCTCCAGTGTCGGCCCCGCCCGGTCGCCGATGCCTGTCCGCAGCCATACCAGGCCGTCGGCGACCGGGCGGAGGCAGGTGTAGATCGCTTCGGGGACCGGAACCTGGATGAGCGGTCCCGGCGCGCCCGTTTCCGCGACCGGTGTGTGCGAACGTCCCCAGCCCGCGAACGGTGAGGGGGTGCCGCCGTCCAGGGGCACCAGGTAGGGGCGGCACCCCAGGGGGAAGCTCAGCCCCAGCACCTGCTGGTCGTAGACGGGCCGGAAGTCCCTGAACGACAGCAGGGCGAGGAAGCGACCGTCGGGTGTGAAGCACGGGTCGAGGTCGTAGCGACTGCCGTCCGTGACGTCGAAGACCTGCTCCACGGCGGCGCCGAGCCTGGCCAGCCTGACGCGGGAGCCCCGATGCCGGTGCACCTCCGACCAGGTCAGCCAGCGGGAGTCCGGCGAGTAGGCGACGGAGCCGATGGCCCCCACGATCGAGGTGACCCGTGTATGCGCTCCCGAGCCGATCTCCACCAGGGTGAGCCGGCCGTGAGCCGACGCGACGGCGACGCTGCGCCCGTCCGGGGCCGTCACGACCTCGCTGATCCTGCCGAGTTCGCCGGGGGCGCAGCGCGGACGCCCGTCGGCCACCAGGACGTCGAGCCCGTCCTGCCTGGTCACCCAGACGGCGTCGTCGCCGGCGAACCTGGCCAGCCTGGCCCCGTCGGCGAGCGGGGTCGCGCGGCCTCGGAGGTCCACCCGGTGCACGGTTTCCGCGATCTCCACGAGACAGGCGTCCCCGGTTCTGTCGAGTGCGACGTCGTCGATTCCGTCCCTGGTCGTGATCGTCCTGGGGCGTCGGGTGCTGCCCGGGAGGTCGACGGCGATCGGGCGGCTGACGTCGTTCAGGCTCTCCAGCAGCCAGATGTCGCCGGCGTGCTGGTAGACGATCCTGGTGCCGTCGGAGGTGGCCGCGCGGGCGTAGAAGCGGGTGTGGTCGGTGTGCCGGCGCAGGTCGGCGCCGTCGGGGAGACACGAGTAGAGGTTGCCGCAGCCCTCGTGGTCGGAGATGAACGCGACCCGCTCGTCCACCAGCATGACGGAGGCGATCGCGCCGGGGTGGCCGGCCAGGATCCGCTGGAAGGGGCCGTTCTCCAGGGAGATCCACAGCCGGCCCGTCCCGCCGCCTCGGTACCGTTTCCACTTGGCCGGATCGGCGAGCGCCTGGTCGCCGATCAGCGCGGTGATCGTCTCGCCGCACGCGATGGAGCCCGCAGGCCCGTACGGCAGCCGCCCCGGCGGCCCGTCCCCGAGGGGGATCCGGTGCGCCCACAGGCTCCGGGGATCAGGCTGCCCCGTCGCCGAGGAGGCCAGCAGCGCGCCGCCGTCGCCGAACCAGCCGTGCAGGCGGACGTGCGGGTCCCCCCAGTACGTCAGCCGCCGGGGCGCGGAGCCGTCGGCGTGGGCCACCCAGACCTCCTGCCCGCCGACCCAGGCCAGCGACGACCCGTCGGGTGACAGGCGCGGCTGGGCGCCGCCGCCTCCGGGCGGGAACCGCCACGCGGTGCCGCCTTCCGCCGGGGCCAGCCAGAGCTCCTCGCCACTGGCGAAGGCGAGCAGATCGCCGGCCACGTGGGGGCTGCGGAGATAGCCGCGGCGGCTCATGAGACGGCCAGCACGTTCGCGGCGGTCAGATACAGCACGCTCTTCACCTGGAAGGGGGTCAGGTGCGGATGTTTGCTCAGGATGAGCGCGCACCGGCCGGTGATGTGCGGCGTGGCGAAGCTGTTGCCGGTGTTCCTGGTGACGCCTCCGCCTGGAGAGGCGACCGGCACCGCCTGGCCCGGCGCGAAGAACTCGACGGGGGGTTCGGGGTTGTACAGGAACAGATCTGGATCGTCCTGTTTGTGGCTGCCGACGGAGATGGCCGAGGAAAAGCGCCAGGGGAAACTCTCGATCCGGATGTTGTGCGCCGAGGCGACGATCAGCACCCGGTGGAAATAGGCCAGATCGGCGAGCTCCTGCAGCGGGGCGCGAAACTGCTCTTTGGCGGTGGAGAGGCTGAGGTTGATGACGTGGAAATCCTGCGTCACCGCCCAGTGCAGCGCGTCGAGCAGCATCCGGCCCGTGGTCGCGCCGGTGTTGTCCAGGATGCGCAGGCTGTGGATCTCACATTCGGGGGCCAGCCTGCGCACGATGCTCGCGCAGGCGGTCCCGTGGCCGTGCAGGTCCCTGGACGGGGCCTTGACCACCTCTCCTTCGCTGATCTCGTAGGCGGCCTGCACCTCGCCCACCAGCGGGTGCTCGGGATCGACCCCGCTGTCCATCACGCAGACCCGCACGCCAGAGCCGGTGGCCCCGCCCCACGCCCACTGCGGTGTCACGGGGTCGAAGCCGTCGGCCGGCACAGTGATGTCGTCGGGGGTTCGGTCGCCGAGAAACCAGGTCAGGCGTACTGGCGGAGAGCTCATCCGATTTTCCGACCCCACTCCTCCGAAGACAATCACTATTCACCGATCGTCAAGCTTTGCCGGGGTTGGGTCAAGATCGTCGGTACATAGCCGGTTAACACCCGGTATATCGCCTGATAGGACGCCAGCAGCAGCGAGTCAGACGGGCACACATATGCCCTTCAAGCAGCACATATAGCTGCTTAAGGGGGCGTATTCCATTCCTTAAACCCTTCGGAATTCACTGGGCCTCGCAAGGCAACCGGATCACCGGCAGAAGGAGAACCCATGTCCGACGCACAGAAGGCAGCCGCCCGCGCCAAGGTCAGCGCCGCCGCCGCGAACCTGGCCGCCGCCATGCAGGAACTCCGGGACTCTGAGCCCGACCTCATCACCAAGTACGAGACCCAGGACGTCCTCGCACACGAGGCCGCCGACGTCGCCTGGAAGATCAGCTACGAGACGGCCCAGCCGCGGGACATCGACTACTGAGACATCGGGTGAGGGAGGCGAGGCATCGCCTCCCCCATCTTTCACCGTGATGAGAGGAGCGAGGAGACGCATGCTGGCGCAGATCACCCAGGCGGAGATCGACAAGGGCCTTGACGCCCTGCTGGATGACTACTTGGCGATCAGCCCGGGTGACGCCGCGTTGATCGCCTACACGCCCGACAGCCGCGACCCCGCGGCTCAACTGATCGTCGCCCTGCGCAGCCGGGGGATCCCGGTGACGTCGATCGGCATGAGGCCGCTCGAAGACCCCACGTTCCGTTCCCGGCTCGCCGCCGTGGTGCCGCAGCCGGACAGCTTCCCCGGCCGGTTCATGGTGATCGTCCTGGAGAAGTCCACCATGTCGCACGGACGGCACTTCGAGGCGGTGCTGGAGCGCTACCCCCGCTCGCGCTGCACGCTGTGCCGGGTCATCAGCGCCAGCGACGAGTTCTTCGCCTACGCGTTCAACAGGTCCTCGGAGACCCTGGCCCATCGCAACGCCTACCTGCTGGAACGCATGCTGAAGTCGACCAGGCTGCGCGTAACCGCCGACGGCGGCACCGACCTGGAGATCACGCTGAACAACGACGCCTACGAGTGGATCAGCAACCGGGGAGCCCGCCGCGACGGCGGGACGTTCCTCCTGCCGGCCGGCGAGATCGCCACCTATCCCGGGTCGATCAACGGGCTGCTCGTCGCCGACGGCGCCTTCAACGCCAACGTCACCACCGCCCACGACGCCCGGCTGGCCGATCACCCGGCGCGGGTGGAGATCGTCGACAGCAAGGCGGTCTCCTTCGACTGCACCGACCCGACCTCGCGCAGGCTGCTGGAGCTGTGCTTCGACCGCCCCCATGCGCACCAGGTCGGCGAGCTCGGCTTCGGCACCAATGACGGCATCCCCCGCTTCATCCCGATGAACTCCCACATCAACGAACGCCGGGTCGGCGTGCACATCGGCTTCGGCCAGCACAACCAGCGCCCGGACCGGGGCCTGCACTACGCCGACATCCACCTGGACCTCATCACCGACGGCGCGCGGGTCTGGTTCGACGACGACCCCGAGCCGCTGGACCTGGCCACCTTCGAGGCGCCCCCGACCGTGCACCCCAAGGGCATCAGCGGCGAGGACGTCTACGAGGTGGACTGCTGCGGGCTGGTGCTGAACGAACTCGGGATCGCCGAGATCGGGGAGTGACGATGTCCTTCGACGCCCTGGACGCCCTGCGGAGCATGGGCCACCCGATCGACCTGCTGTCGGACGCGCAGCGAGCGGTGTTCGCCACGCTGACCGAGGCCGAGGTCTCCGTGCTGAACTCGATCAAGGCCCGGCTGGACACGGTCGCGCCCGAAGTGGAAGGACACGAGGTCAAGATCGCATGAAGGATCCGCCTGCCCGGCCCGTCCGGCGGAACGTCGTGATCCTCTTCGTCGACCTGGTGGGCTCCACCGCGCTGGCGGAAAGGCTGGACCCCGAACTGCTCCACCGGGTGCTCGACCGTTACTACAGCCGATGCACGGCCACGATCGGCGAGTACGGCGGCGCCGTGGAGAAGTTCATCGGAGACGCCGTGATGGCCGTGTTCGGCGCGTCGGTGTCACACGAGGACGACGCGGTTCGCGCCGTGCGGGCGGCCGAGGCCATCCGCACGGCGGTGCGCGGGCTCGGCGCGGAACCCGGCCCCTCGTGGGGCATCGAGCTGGACATCCACGGCGGGATCGCGGCCGGCGAGGCGGTCGTGATCTCTTCGGGGAACGTCGATCCGCGGGTCATCGGCGACGTGGTCAACACCGCGGCCCGCCTCCAGGGGGCCGCCGCGGCGGGCGAGATCCTGCTGGATGTGAACGTGGCCGCCATGGCCAGGCCGTACGCCAGCGTGGAGCCGACGACACCGCTGACGCTGAAGGGCAAGAGCGGGGTGACCCAGGCCTACCGGCTGATCTCGCTCGAACGGGAGGATCCCGAGTACCAGGCCGAACTCGTCGACTTCATCGGCAGGGAAGGCGAGCTCGCGCAGCTCGCGGGGATCTACCGGCGGGTGCTGGCGGGCCGCTGCTGCATCGCGACCGTGCTGGGCGCGGCCGGGCTCGGCAAGTCACGCCTGGTGCGGGAGTTCGTCCAGACCAACTGCGGCCCGGACGTCCGGGTCATCGGCGGCGTCTGCCGCTCCTACGGGCGGGCCGCCGCCTTCCGTCCGATCGCCGAGATGCTCGAATCGCTCGGAGACGACTGGCGGGCCGCGGTCGCCGGCCTGGAGCAGGAGGAGCGCGTGGTGCGCGGCCTGTCGGCGATGCTCACGCAGCCGGCCGAGCCCGTCAGCGTGGAGGAGGTCTCCTACGCGGTTCGCCTGCTGTTCGAGGCGCTGGCCACCGAGCGTCCGCTCGTGGTCGTCTGGGAGAACCTGCAATGGGCGCAGCCCGGCCTGCTCGGCCTGATCAACGACGTCGCCGCCTGGCTGGCCGACGTGCCCGTGCTGCTCCTGTGCCTGGCCCGTCCCGACCTCCTGGAGCTGCGGGCCGGCTGGGGCGGCGGCCTGCCCTGCAGCACGACCCTGGAGCTCGAACCCCTGGACGAAGCGGAATGCGCCCAGTTGGTGGCCGCCCTCGTGCCCAGGATGGTCTCGACCGGCGAGGTGACCGCGCACGGCGCGGACGAGCTGTCCCAGCGGGCCCTGACCGTCTGCGCGGGCAACCCGCTGTTCGCCGAGATGGTCCTGGCGACCGGGGACCTGACGGACTCGGCCACTTCCGTGCCGATGACGGTGCGCTCGGTGTTGTCCGCCCGCCTCGACCAACTCGGCAGGGGCGAGCGCGACCTGCTGGAGCGGGCCGCGACCGTGGGCCTGGCCTTCACCAGGGACGACCTGCGGCCGCTGCTCGACGACGAGGAAGCCGGCGAGATGATCGAGTCCCGGCTGCGCCGGCTGCTGCGTTCGCGGCTGATCAGCCGGGCCGGCGCGCCCGGCGCGTACCGTTTCGCCCAGACGCTCTTCCGCGACACCGCGTACGCGCTGACCAGCAAGGCGGATCGGGCGGCCTGGCATCTCACCCTGGCGGACCTGCACCCCCTCCACGAGAGCTCCGACCTGGTCGATCACCTGGAGGCGGCCTACGTCTTCAGGAAGGAGCTGCGGCCCGACGATCCGGCGCTGCCCGGTCTGGCCACCAGGGCGGCACTGGCGTTGATCGAGGCGGGCGCCCGCGTCCTGGGCAGAAAGGACCTGCACGCCGCCATCATGCTCCTGGAGCGCGGGCAGGAGCTGCTGCCGGCGGGCCGGCGGGAACACGACAGGCTGGCCGTGCTGATCTGCGACATCGCGGTAGGTCTTGGCGAGCCGGGCAGAGGGCTGGCGGCCCTCGACGCCGCCGAGGCCGCCGAGGCCGACACGCTGACCTGCGCGGCGCAGCGTGGCATCGTCGCCGTGCTCGCCGACACCGACTTCGACGAGACGGCGGAGCCCGCGGACGACGGCACCGGCGGGGAGCTGGGCCGAGGCCGGGCGTGCTACCTGCGCGGCCTGCGCCACCTGAGCCGCGCCGAGTACGGGCTGGCCGAGCGGTCGCTGCGTGAAGGGCTGGAACTGGCCAGGGCCGCCGGCGACGCCTACGAGCAGGATCGGCTGCTGGTCGCCCTGTGCGAGCTGGCGCAGTGGTCGCCGACCCACCTCGACGCGGGGCTGGAGCTCTGCGCCCACCTCGGTGAGCGGTTCGCCGCCGACCGCAGCATGCTCGTTCCCGTGCTGCTCACCCGGGCCCGCCTCACCGCTCTGTCCGGGGACACCGGAGCGGCCCGCGCCCTGGTGGAGGTGGCCAGGCGGCACGCCGCAGACCTGCGCATGGAACGGGCCATCATCACCGTCGACCAGGTCGCGGGCCTGCTGGACTGGCTGGACGGCCGCAACGCGCAGGCGGTGGCGTGCTTCGACCGCGCGGCGGGTGCGCTGCGCGCCGCGGGCATGGCCGACACGGCGGTCGTCCTGGACGTCTACGCGGCACGCGGCCTCATGGCCCAGGGCAGGCAGGAGGCGGCCGTCGAGCGGTTCCGGCAGCTCGAAGCGGGCGCGGCCGGACACGTACGCGCGAAACTCATCATGGCGGCCTTCGGCGCCCGGTGCACCGCGCTCACCGGCCCTCGCGCGCAGGCCGTCACGCGGGCGGCGCAGGCCGGGGACCTGCTGGCCATGACCGACGATCCCTGCCTGCTGGGAGACGTCCTGATCGAGCTCTCCCACGCCTACCAGATCCTGGGGATGACCGCCGAGGCCCGCGCGGCGGCGGAACGCGCCACGGCCGACTACGCCGGCAAGGGGGCCGAACTGCCCGCCCGGTCGGCCAGAGCCAGGCTGGCCGCCCTATGACAGGAGGTGCACATGTCAAGCGAGATCCCCTTGCACGGCCGCGACACCGACATGTCCGAGCCCAAACTGCTGCAGTCGATCGTGGAGGTGGCGCGGCACGTGTTCGCCGCGGCAGCCTCGTCGATCTTCGTGGTGGAGGAGACGAGCGGTGACCTGATCTTCGAGGCGGTCGCGGGAGAAGGCGAGGAACATCTGCTCGGCAGCCGTTTCCCCGCCGGGACGGGGATCGTCGGCTGGGTCGCGATCAGCGGTCAGCCCATGATGGTCGACGACGTGTCCAAGAACCCGGCCTTCGCCAAGGACGCCGCCTCCTCCACGGGGTTCCTGCCCTCCAGCATCATGGCCGCGCCGCTCATCCGGCACGGCCGGTGCATCGGCGTGCTGGAGGTGCTGGACAGCGGCGTCGGCGGCCGGGGCCAGCTCGCCGACATCGAGCTGCTGTCCCTGCTGGCCACCCAGGCGGCGCTGGGGCTCGAACTGCTGCTCCGGGTGCGCGGCGGCCGGGACACGGCCGCCACGCAGGCCCGTACGGTGATCGAGCGCATCGCGGCGCACGCCGACGGGCCGGTGGACGACGCCGCGCTGCGCGCCCTGGCCCTGGCCGAAGAGCTCCTGGCGCAGCGGCGATGAGCATCCCGCTCGTCGGCCAGCTCGATGAGGCGCGAAGATTCCAGCTCGATCTGCGCCCGCGCGCGCCCGTCGTGCGCGCGGCGCCACCGAGCTCCCCCGACGCCCGCCCGACCGCCGCGGTGCTGCTGCTCAGCAGGTCGGCCGACCTGGAGCTCGGCGCGCTCCAGCACACCCTGCGCCAGGTCGGGATCCCGGTGGTCCGCCTCGACGCCGACGATCTGGAGGCGCTGGAGCTGAGCGTGGATCTCGCCGCGGGCACCGTGCGCCTGGGAGCCGCCCTGTTCAGGCCCACCGTGACCTGGATACGGCACTTCGGCGGGGAGGCGCTGGCGGGCCGGCACTCGGCGGTTCGGACCCACTGGCGGCGGGAGTCGTGGTCGGCCCTCCCCCGGCAGCTCGCCTGCGTGTCGGCGACCCTGATCGGGTCGAGCGGCCCTGGCGCGGCCGAGCAGCTGGCCACGGCCACCCGGCTGGGCATCGCCACGCCACGCACCCTCATCACCACCTGCCTGGCCGACGCCTCGGCGCTGGCGGGCGCCAAGGTCGTGCTCAAGAGCCTCGACCGGCACTTCGTCGAGTCGCCGCCCGGGATACTGAACGGGATCTTCGCCGACGTCCGGGAGCGGGCGGACCTCGTCAGGGCGGGGCACCGGCTCGACGCCCCCGTCCTGCTCCAGGAGTACGTCGAGCACGACCGCGAGCTGCGGGTGTACCACCTGGCCGGAGAGCTGGTCGCCTACCAGGTGGACAAGCGCGCGCCCGCCGACCCGTGGCGCGACACGGCCGGCGTGCGCGCCCGTCTCGTCGAGGCACCGCCGGCGGTCAGGGCCGCCACGCTGGCGTTGGCCCGCGAGTGGGGGCTGGTCTACGCGGCCTTCGACTTCCTGGTCCGCGCGCAGGAGCCGGTCTTTCTCGAAGCCAATCCGGACGGCGACTGGAGGTGGCTGGAGTCCGGCGCCGGGCCGGTCACGCGGGCGGCCGTCCGGATGATCCGCGCCCGTCACGCGCCCGAGACGACGGTCGACGTGGTGACGTTCCTCGCGGGAGGCGGCGGGCAGCATGGCCGGTAACCTGACCAGGCAGGAGGCGCGGGAGCGGGCCGGGTCGCTGAGGGTCGCGTCGTACGCGGTGGAGCTCGATCTGCGCCTTGGCGAAACCCGTTTCCGCAGCGTCACCACGGTCCGGTTCTCCGGGTTCCGGCCCGGCGCGACGGTCTTCATCGACCTTCACGGGGCGGAGATCCACAAGGCTACGCTCAACGGCGCAGACCTTGATATTTCGGCATATGACCCGGCGAAGGGCCGCCTCCCCCTCCCCGGCATCGCGGACGACAACGAGTTACGCATCGAGGCCACCTGCGCCTACTCGCGCACGGGAGAGGGCCTGCACCGCTTCGTCGACCCACTGGACGGCGAGGTGTACCTCTACACCAAGTTCCAGACGGCCGACGCGCACCGCGTGTACGCCTGCTTCGACCAGCCCGACCTCAAAGCCCCCTTCGAACTGACCGTGCGCGCGCCGAAGGACTGGAAGGTCGTCTCCAACGCCGCGCCCGACGACGTCGGCGACGGCCGCTGGCACTTCCCGCCCACCCCGGCCATCTCCACCTACGTCACCGCCCTGTGCGCGGGGCCCTACCACGAAGTCAGGTCGGAGCACGCCGGCATCCCGCTCGGCCTCTACTGCCGCGCCTCGCTCGCCGGGCACCTGGACGCGGGCGACGTCTTCGAGCTCACCCGGCAGGGCTTCGACTTCTTCCACAAGATCTTCGGCATCTGGTACCCGTTCGGCAAGTACGACCAGCTCTTCGTGCCCGAGTTCAACGCCGGGGCGATGGAGAACGCCGGATGCGTCACCCTCCAGGAGGGTCTGCTCTTCCGCTCGCGCGTCACCGACGCCGACGTCGAGCGCCGCGCCGAGGTGATCCTGCACGAACTGGCGCACATGTGGTTCGGCGACCTGGTCACCATGCGCTGGTGGGGCGACCTGTGGCTGAACGAGTCGTTCGCCACCTACGCGAGCGTGTTGTGCCTGGCGGAGGCCACCCGCTGGGGCAGGGGCGCGTGGACCACCTTCGCCAAGGTGCGCAAGACCTGGGCCTACACCCAGGACCAGATGCCCGGCACGCACCCGGTCGCCGCCGACATCCCCGACGTGCGCGCCGTCGAGGTCAACTTCGACGGCATCACCTACGCCAAGGGCGCCAGCGTGCTCAAGCAGCTGGCCGCGTACGTGGGGCAGGAGAACTTCCTGGCCGCGGTGCGCGACTACTTCGAGGCCCACAAGTGGCGCAACACCTCCCTGCCCGACCTGCTCGGCGCCTTGGAGCGGACGAGCGGGCGCGACCTGTCCGCCTGGTCGAGGCAGTGGCTGGAGACCGCGGGCGTCAACACGCTGCGCCCGGACTTCGCCGTCCTGGAGGGCAGGTTCAGCGAGTTCGCGGTGCTCCAGGAGGCCCGTCCCGAGTGGCCTGCTCTGCGCGCGCACCGGATCGCCATCGGCCTGTACACGGCGCGGGACGGCGTGCTCAGACGGACACGACGGGTGGAGCTGGAGGTGTCGGGAGCCCGTACGGCGGTGCCGGAGCTGGTGGGCGTCGAGCGGCCCGACCTGGTGCTGCTCAACGACGACGACCTCGGCTACGCCAAGATCCGCCTGGACGAGGGCTCCCTGGCCACGCTGCTCGGCGGTGGCGTCAACGCCTTCGAGGACCCGTTGCCGAGCGTTCTGTGCTGGTCGGCCGCCTGGGACATGACCCGCGACGGCGAACTGCGCGCCCGCGACTACGTCAGCCTGGTCGTCTCCGGCCTGGGCGCGGAAGCGGGCATGAACAGCGCCGCGCCGGGCGCGGGCCTGGACGTCGCCGTGCTGGAGGCGTTGCTGACCCAGGCCCGCAACGCGGCGGTGATGTACGAGGGCCCCACGTGGCGCCGGCGGTGCCTGGCCCGGCTCGCGGACGCCCTGCACGCCGCCCTGGCCGTGGCGGAGCCGGGAAGCGACCGGCAACTCGTCTACGTCAGGGCCCTGACCTCGGTCGCGATCAGGCCCTTGGACCTGGAACGTCTCCACGGGATCTGGAGCGGCGCCGCCGTGCCCGACGGGCTCGCGGTGGACGCGGACCTGCGCTGGAGGCTGCTCTGCGCCCTGGTCGGCGGCGGGCGTCTCGGCGAGGCGGACATCGCGGAAGAATCGCGCCGCGATCCCACCGCGACAGGAACGTATTGGGCGGCCAGGTGCCGCGCGGCCGTGCCCACCGCCGAGGCCAAGGCGGCCACGTGGGCGGCGATCGTGAGCGGGGCCCTGGCCGGCGACGTGCTGCGTCACACCGTCGACGGCTTCCAGGACGCGCACCGCCCCGAACTCCTGGCCCCCTATCGGGAACGTTACTTCGCGGCGGTCGGCCGGATCTACCGTGAATGGGAGCCGGACGCGGCCCAGACCTTCGCGCTCGGCTGCTTCCCCAGGTTCGTCGCCGAGCCGGAGACCGTCCGGGCGGCGCACGACTACCTGGCGGCGCGGAACCCTCCGGGGCCGCTCGCGCGGATGATCCTCGAAGGCGCCGGCATCGTCGGCCGCACCCTGCGCAACCGCGCCGGCTCCGACTAGGTCTCGCGCAGCAGCAGGGCGTACCGCTGGACCAGGGGCGCCATCGAGAACATTACCGAATGCGCGCCCACGTCTCCTGACGGGCAGGTGACGATGTTCGCCTCGATGAGCGCCTCGAACACGTCGGTGTGCGAGCCGACCGCGTCGAGGGTGAACGTGCGGCCGGGAAGGGCCGCCAGCCCCCTGACGGCCTCTCTCCAGGCGGGAGGAAGCCTCAGCAATCCACTCGAATAGAGCGTGCCGACGGAGATGTCCCCGATGTCGAAGTCATCGAACTCCGGCGCCGCCTCCAGGCGGGCGGCGAGCCGGTCGCAGGACAGGTAGGGAAGGGCCACCAGGCGCGCGGCGGCGGCGCGGATGGCCAGCGGGTGCAGGGCGCAGGCACGCAGCAGCCGCTCGGCTCCGTCGAGATCCCGCATCACCCGGTGCAGCCCGATGATCCGGCCCAGCAGCTCAAGGCCCTCCTGCGGGGACAGGACGGCCAGTTCCAGGCGCATGACGGAGTCGAGCGTGCTCAGCCGCATCCTGCTGGTGACCAGGACCCTGCTGGCCCCGAAGCTGGGCAGCAGGTACCTGACGCTCGCCTCGTCGGGGGCGTCGTCGACGATGACGAGGATGCGCTGCTGGGCCAGCCACGACCGCCACAGCGCGATGGCGCTGTCCACGTTCTCGCACTCCTCCAGCCCGACGGCGTGCAGCAGTTGCCGCAGCACCTCGGAGGCGGGCAGCGGGTGGGAGGCGGCGTCGTGCAGTTTGACGACCACGATCCCGTCGGGGAAGAGGTCGCGCATCATGTGCGCGACGTGAACGGCGAGCGCCGTCTTTCCGATGCCGATGGGCCCGGTGATGACGGCCGGGCCGGCCGAGGAGGAACGGCTGTCCAGAAAGGCCGCGAGCGCCTGGGTCTCGGCGGCGCGGCCGACGAAGTCCGCGTTCTTCGGCGGGAGGTAGACCGGGTCGAGCGTGCGGTTGTCCGCCCGCGCCGGCTTCGCCGGGCCCAAGCTCTGGTAGAGGATCTTGTCGTAGACGGCGCGCAGTGCGGGGCTGGGATCCAGGCCGAGGTCGTGGGCGAGCTTCTGGCGGTGCTCCTCGTAGCAGGACAGCGCCTCCTGGGCGCGCCCCGCACCGGCCAGGGCCGCCATCTTGGCGGCGCGGACGCGGTCGCGGTGCGGATGTCTGACCAGAACGTCGTCGACGCCGGTCAGTACGCTCTCGTACTGCCCGAGTTCGATCGCGAGGTCGGCCCAGTCCTCGTAGGCGGTCACCACCCGCCGTTCGAGCCGTTCGGACTCCGCCGCCGCCCAGGAGTTCTGCAGCAGGTCCGCGAGCGGCTCGGCCGTGCGCAGGGACACCGCCTCCGACAGGAGTTTGGCCGCGGCTGCAACCCGGCCTGCCCGCGCGCATTTATGGCCGGCGAGCACCAGGCTGTCGAATCTGAACAGGTCGAGTTCGTCGGCCTGCACGGAAAGGGCATAACCATAACCCGCGTTTTGGATTCGGTCGCCGAGCACCTTTCTCAGTTGCGAGACGTAGACCTGAATATTCTTGCGTGCGCTGGCGGGCGGAAGTTCGTCCCAAAGGTCGGCCGCCAGCGTTGTTTTGGACACCACGTTGTTCGCCCGGCACAGCAGCATCGCCAGCAGGAGCCGCTGCTTGAGCGGGCCTCCGTCGACCCGCATCCCGGGAACCCGCACCTGCAACGGGCCCAGAACTCGGAGTTCCACACCCATCTACGACTCCTCACCTGGCACGGTCGAACGTGGCGAACCAGGCGGGGCCGGCGACCGCGCCGGGGCGAGGGCCGCGAAGCGGATCGGCCGCCCTTGCGTGACTCCGGTATTCGCCATCCGGTTGCCTCCTGGCTGGCACGCCGAATACGGACACAAAGGATTATTCCGCAGGATCTTCGCACAGTATGTCTGCCAAGAATTGGGGCCAGGATTCGTAGAATTACGTAGAAGAAACCGAAGATCCACTTGTCTAATGTGGGCCTGTGGTTCGGATCCGCGAAAACCAGGTCCAACAGCTCCTCCGCGCAATTCGTGAAACCGGACAAAACCCGTCCGGCGACGTCCGCGAGCAGCTCATCGCCATCGTGGCCAAGCTCGTCCCGAGCGACATCATCGCCTTCCAGGCCATCGACCCCGCCACGGGCCGCAGCGAGCAGCTCGCCGACCCCGACTCGTGGGAGACCGCCGAGTTCGAGCAGGCCTTCAGCCGGCATCTGCCCGAGCATCCGCTGTTGCGTTACTTCCTGCGCACCGGCGACGGCGACTCGGTCAGGACGAGCGACGTCGTCAGCCGGCGCGAGCTGCGCCGGCTGGGCATCTACCAGGACTTCTACCGGCCGCTCGGCATCCATCACCAGATGGCCTGCCTGCTGACCTCAGATCTCGGCGTGATGAACATCCTGGTGTTCAACCGCGGGCTGCCCGACTTCACCCACGCGGAGCGGCAACTCCTCCTCCTGGCCAGGCCCTACCTGGCCAACCTGCTGGCCACCTCGGAGGCGCACTACTGGTTCGACTCCGCCCTGGCCGCGCTCGACGCCATCGACGACACCTCCTACGGCGTGATCCTGCTGGGCCCGCTGGCCAAGGTCCGGATCATGAACAGGTCGGCGCGCTTGCTGCTCGACACCTACTTCCGCAGGTCGGGCCGGGAGGGCGACACCCTCCCCGACGACCTGGCCTCCTGGCTGGCCGCGCAGCGCCGCGCGTCCATCGTGGAGCGCTCCGAGCCGGGGCGTCCTTACCGGGTCTCGCGCGGCTCCCGGCATCTGACCGTGAGCGCGTTCGACCACCACACCAGCACCGCGCTGCTGCTGTCGGAGACGGACTCCGCGGCTCCGCCGGCCATCACGGACGCCGGTCTCACCTCACGGGAGCGTGATGTGCTCTGGCTGGTCGCCAACGGCCGCACCAGCGCGCAGGCCGCCCACGTGCTGCGGATCAGCTCTCGCACGGTCGAGAAGCACCTGGAGCACATCTACGCCAAGCTCGGCGCGACCAGCCGCACGGAAGCCTCGCTCCGCGTGTTCGGCACCCGGGCGCCGCACTGGAGCATACGTAATTCCACGGGCGTGAGAGCGTCCGAGACGTCCGCAGAAGGTGAGTAGCCCTCATGAGTCGGGAGCTTTGACACAGCCTTGTCACGATCGCGGTAACGCAAGGTTGCTTATCCCTCATGCTCTGTTATGGTCGCGTCTTGTCCGTTATTGGGACGCCCTTTACTTCCCTAGGAGGAACATGCGGAGCACGAAGAAAGCCGTCGCCCTGACCGCGGCTCTGGCGGCTGCCACGGTGCCGCTGCTCGCCCTCTCATCCCCTGCGATGGCCGCGCAGCCCACCAAGACCACCCAGATCGCCCAGAACCTGCCGCTGGACTGGCTCTCCCTTGACGCGCTCAGCGGGACCGCGCTGCTGCAGCGTGCCAAGGACCTGCTGGGCAAGGGCTACGTCCCGTCGTCCCTGAACGTGACCAACGCGGCCAACCCGCAGTACCTCACGACGTGGGTCAAGGACGCCACCAGTAAGGTGAACCTGCTGCAGGGCCTGTCGGTCACGGACCTGCCCACCCGTATCCAGGAGCAGGCCAAGCTGGGCTTCCAGCCCAAGCTGATCAGCGGCACCGGCACGGGCCCGCAGGCGATCTTCGCCGTGGTCTTCGAGAAGACCACGCAGCTGGCCAAGTCGCAGCTCAGCATGACCAAGGAGACCTTCGCCAAGGTCAACACCGAGCTCACCGCCGCCGGCTACAGCGTCGCATCGCTGGACGTGTACGGCACGGCGGAGCGGCCGATCTACGCGGCCGTCTGGGTGGCCAGCGGCGCCGCGGCGTCCGTCAAGGTGACCCTTGGCCAGACCGTGGAGCAGCGCGGCACGGAACTCCTGGCGAAGGCCAAGGAGGGTCTGCGTCCGATCGCCATGGCCGTCGAGCCCGGCAAGCTCTACACCACCGTGTGGAGCAAGGGCAGCTCGACCGGCCTGAAGGAGTACCTGAACCTGTCGCAGGTGACCTACACGGTCAAGGCCACTCAGATGAAGGCGCTGGGCTACACCCCGCAGATTCTGAGCGCCGAGAACGGCATCATCGCTTCGATCTGGAGCAAGCGTTAGGAACCGGTGATCTGCCGGGTGATCGACATTGGGGACAGAACGCTGCCGGTCCGGCCGTTTCCGCGTCAGCGGGAGGTGGCCACGGTGCTCGGACGGACGCAATGGCCCGGCCGCTGCCGAAGCACCCCGACCGGTGGAAGATCACCCGATCAGCAGGCTCCGGCGACGTCGCGGCCGGCCGTCTTGGGCTGAGTCCGGCACAGGAACAGTGTGCCGGACTCAGCTCCAGGATAGCGCCGCGGCCGCCCGCATCTCATAACGCTTCGTACACGTCGTGCCGCCGGTCACTCAAGGGTTGACCGGTTCAACGCCGAGTGATCTCCTCGCCACAAGGGGGCCCGCCTTCGACGAGGAGGATCATGAAAGCGTCGCACGGGGTGTTGGCGACCGGAATGTTATTGGCCACACTTCAGACCCCGCCGCCGCAGGCGGGAGACAAGCTCGTCGTCCCGGGGCTACGCGCCCCCGTCGAGCAGGTGATCGACCGATGGGGCGTGCCGCACTTGTACGCCCGCGACACCGACGACCTGTTCCTCGCCCAGGGTTTC
The DNA here is from genome assembly GCF_042650645.1 of Nonomuraea purpurea. Classification (NCBI taxonomy): domain Bacteria; kingdom Bacillati; phylum Actinomycetota; class Actinomycetes; order Streptosporangiales; family Streptosporangiaceae; genus Nonomuraea; species Nonomuraea purpurea. The sequence goes on along the minus strand of NZ_JBHSBI010000008.1, from coordinate 180,962 downwards.
AACGCGGCCAGGGACCGGCTGTTCCAGATCGACCTGTGGCGCAGGCGCGGGCTCGGGCAGTTGTCCGAAGTCCTCGGCCCCTCCTACGTGGAGCAGGACCGCGCCACCCGCCTGTTCCTCTACCGAGGCGACATGCGCAAGGAGTGGGACGCCTACGGCCCCGACGCCCGCCGCGCCGCCACCAAGTTCACCGAGGGCATCAACGCCTACATCGACGCGCTGGACCCCGCGCGGTTGCCGCAGGAGTTCCGCACGCTGGGCTACCGGCCGTCGCGCTGGAAGCCGGAGGACGTCGTCAGGATCCGCAGCAACGGGCTCGCGGTGAACCTCTACGCCGAGGTCGCCCGGTCGATCGTGGTCTGCGAGGCGGGGATCGAGGCGGCCAAGGCGCTGGTCAAGCACCAGCCCGAGTGGACCACGAAGGTTCCCGACGGCCTCGACCCCTGCTCCGTGCCGCCCAACGTGCTGAACACCTACCAACTGGCCAGAACCAGGGTGAGTTTCCAGAACGGCCGGGTACGCACGGTGCCGCCGCAGACGCCGGCCGCCGAGGGCAGCAACGCGTGGGCGGTCGCGCCGCACCGCACGAGTACGGGGCGGCCCATCCTGGCGGCCGACCCGCACCGGTCGGTGGCCGCGCCGTCACTGCGTTACGTCACCCACCTGTCCGCGCCCGGCCTCGACGTCATCGGGGCGGGCGAGCCCGCGCTGCCCGGCATCTCCATGGGGCACAACGGCAAGGCGGCGTTCGGGCTGACGGTGTTCAGCGTGGACCAGGAGGACCTCTACGTCTACCGGCTCGACCCCGATGACCGGGGCAGGTACCGCTACGGCGACGGCTGGGAGCCGTTCACCACGGTCAAGGAGAGCGTGCCGGTCGCCGGGCAGGCCCCGCGCGAGGTCGAGCTGACGTTCACCAGGCACGGACCGGTGATCAAGATCGACGCGGCCCGCAACCTCGCCTTCGCGCTGCGCACCACCTGGACGGAGCCCGGCAACTCCCCGTACTTCGGGAGCCTGCGGTACATGAAGGCGCGCAACTTCTCCCAGTTCGCCGACGTCATGCGCACCTGGGGTGGCCCGCCGGAGAACCAGGTGTACGCCGACACCTCGGGAACCGTCGGCTGGGTGCCGGGCGGGATGGCGCCCCTGCGGTCCGGCTACGACGGGCTGCTGCCGGTGCCCGGTGACGGCCGCTACGAATGGCGCGGTTTCCTGGACGGCTCCCGCCTGCCACGGGTGCGCGATCCGCGGCAGGGGTTCGTGGCCTCGGCCAACGAGTTCAACCTGCCGCCCACGCCGCGGGTGGGCTTCGAATGGGAGGCGCCCTACCGCAAGCAGCGGATCGACGAGGTGCTCTCCGCCGATCCCCGGCATTCGCTCGACGACGCGATGCGGCTGCAGGGCGACCAGGTGTCCATCCCCGCCCGGCGGGTGCTGGCCGTGCTGAAGAACCTGACCAGCGACGATCCCGACACCCGGCGGGCGCTGGAGCTGCTGCGGGGCTACGACGGCACCGTGAGCGCGGGCTCGGCCGGGGCGGCGCTGTTCGAGCCGTGGTTCACCGGCCACCTGACGCCGGGGTTCCTGGCCAAGGTGCTGCCTCCCGAGCTCGCCGCGAACGTCCCGCGCTCCGACGTGATGCTGCTCATGGAGGCGGTGGAAGCGCCCGAGTTGTGGTTCGGCCCCGACGGGACGAAGGTCAGGGACGAACTGCTGCTCGACACGCTCAAGGCCGCCTACGCCGAGGTGCGCGCCAAGCTGGGCGCCGACCCCGGGGCCTGGCGGTGGGGCGGACTGCACCACGTCCTGTTCACCCACCCGCTCGGCGCGAACGTCGGGCCCTTCCCGCGCGGCGGCTCGCCGTACACGGTCGACGCCTCGCAGTACAGCCCGCCTGCCTACCGGTCGACGACGGCGGCGACGTTCAAGATGGTCCTGGACGTCGGCAACTGGGACGCCTCCCGCTTCACCAACACGCCGGGCCAGTCGGGCGACCCCGCCAGCCCCCACTACGACGACCTCCTCGACGGCTACGCGCCGCTGCTCTACAGCCGCGCCGCGGTCGAGCGCAACGCCGAGAGCAGGACGACGCTGGTCCCGGCCTAGTCCGCCACTCACCCATCCGGCGCCGAACCGGCGTTCGCCAGGAATTGCCTGGTGGACATGGTGTAGGCGGAGCAGAGCAGCGTTCCCACCCGCGTGACTCCGCCGTCGCCGAGGCGCCGGGTGGGTACGCCCATGGCCTTCAGGTTGCGTTCCACGGCCACGCTGGAGACCGCGACCACCGTGTCGCCGTGCCGATCGACCCAGCGGAAGACCTCCCAGACCAGCGCGCGTGCCAGGGACCCGAAACCCGCGGTCGTGGCACGGGACCAGGCGTGGCCGGTGGCCAGGCGGCTGGCCTCCCAGACGGCCGGATCGCGGGGAGCCTGGCCGCCGCGCAACGTCTCGGGAAAGACGTCGCGCAGCATGTAGGGACCGTCGGTGGGCAACAACCGGACGCAGCCCGTGACCTCCCGGCGGTCGTAACTGATCACGTAGACCGGGTCGCAGTCGTCGTAGAAATCGTGTTCCCGTCCGTGGAGGCTGTGGACGTCCCAGCGCAGACGTTCGTAGAACACCGTGTGGCGCAGGCGGAACATGCCGTCGAGCAGCCAGCCCGGCAGCTCGTCCGCTTTCCCGGCCACGATCCGCCGCGCGCGGCTGTCCCCCGTCGAATCGTCCACGAGCACCCTCCGGCGATCAGGTCCTTGGACGATACGACCCGCCGGCCGCCGGTGTCTTCGTGACTTCGCGCAAATTAATCGGCGATTGTGGTAATTGTCGGGTACTGTCAGCCGGCATGATCGACGAGGTCCTCGCGCTCCTGACCCCCAGTCTGCCGCGCCCTTCGTTCTGGACGATCGACTGGAACGCGATAGAGGCCGAGCTGGGCCACCGATTGCCTGCCGACTACAAGCGGCTGTGCGACCAGGTGCCGCCGGGTCGTTTCCACGAATTCCTGTGGCTGCAGCACCCGCTCGGCGCCGATGGCGCCAGCCTGCTCGGCAGGGAGGCCGAGCTGATCGCCACGGTGCACGCGATGGCCGACGGCACCGTGTGGGAGCACGAGCACGAGCACCTGGACGACGCCGCGATTCCCGGCCTGCTCTATCCCTGCCTGATCACCGACAACGGCGACACCGGCTACTGGCTCGCCGCCACCGACGACCCCGACGCCTGGACCATCATGCTCCACAAGGGCCGCGACCTCGAATTCTCCGACTTCGGCGTCAGCCTGTCGGAGTTCCTGCACGACTTCCTCACCGAGGGCTATCCGTTCGGCGCCATCATGTCCGGTGAGGAGACCCTGTTCGTCTCCGACTTCTGAGCGGCGCCTGGCGGGTCAGGTCATCCGATGCGCTGGAGGGCCTTCTCGCGGCGCGCGGCCACGCTGGAGCCCGACTCCCTGCGCGCCATCCCGCGCAGCACGATCGGCGCCAGGATCAGGCCGAGCACGGCCCACGTCGCGCAGGACGTCGGTCGTGCCGTAGCGCATGCGCAGGCCCTCGACATCGAGCACGACCTGCCTGTCTGTCGTCATCACAGCCCTCTATGGTCAGCGGATCGTTGCAAGCAACCATAGTTGACTAATTTCAGCTTAGTCAACCCATGTTGCTTAACCCAGGGGTTTCCCTCGGCCGCCAGCGAGTTGCCACGATCCGTACACATGTTCGTCACCAATCCCGTCCAGGCTGCACGAGGTCGGTCAAGGAGGCGCGGATGCGTTGGCTCAAGTCGCTCGTCATAGCGATGTTCGTCCTGCTCACCAGCGTGATCCCGGCGTGGGCGTCCGCCGCGCCGGACGGCACGCTGAGCGTCGCCTCAGCGACGGTGCGCGGCGGCGAGCCGATCAAGCTGTCCTACAGCACCCCGCGCCCCGACCCCACCAATTGGCTCGGCCTCTACACCGACCCCGGTGACGGCCCGGTGGAGGAGAAGTACGTCGGCCCGTCGGTGCGATGGACCTACATCACCGGCGGAAGCGGTGAGGCCACGCTGCCGACCGACGGGCTGGAGCCCGGTGACTACGTCGTCTTCGCCCTGGCGAAGGACGGCTACCAGTGGCTCGCCACGCCGGTGAAGGTACGCGTCATCAGCGACGCGCCGCTGCACTTCATCGCCGACGCCTTCGACCTGCGCAACGCCCGCGCCCTCGCGCCGTACCAGGCGAAGGTGGGGGGTCTGGTCCGCGGGGACACCGACGGGCTCACCTTCCGCAAGGTCGACGGGCCGAAGTGGATCAACGTGTCGGCCGACGGCGAGGTCACCGGGACACCACACGTGACCGACTCGCTGCGCCCCGCGCCCCTGCGCGTCGAGGCCCGCAACGCGCGCGCCGAGACCAGCACGGCCACGATCGGCGTCGAGGTCCGGCGGCCCGGCCACGACCTGGTGCCAGAACTCAAGACGATGAGCTTCAACCTGTGGCACAGCGGCAGCCAGGTCGACGGCGGCAGGGAGAAGGAGTTGCGGTTCCTGCTTCAGTCCGACGTGGACGTCGTTGGCCTCCAGGAGACCAATGCCGTCTCCACCCGCGAGCTGGCGGAGTCGCTCGGCTGGGACTACCACCAGGCGGGCACCGACCTCGGCGTGATCAGCCGGTACCCGATCGTCGAGCGCAAGGCGCATGTGGACAGCGGCCCGCTGTCGGTGGCGACGAAGGTCCGGGTGCGGCTCGACGAGCGCCGGGAGGTCGTGGTGTGGAACGTCCACCTTGGCTACAACCCGTACGGCCCGTACGACGCGTGCTTCGGCAAGCTGACGCAGGAAGAGCTGCTCGCCAAGGAGGAGCGCTCCGGCCGCACGCCCCAGATCAAGGCCGTGCTGCAGGAGATGCGTCCGGACCTGGCCGCGGCGCGGCGCACGCCGGTGCTGCTGACGGGCGACTTCAACGCCCCCTCCCACCTGGACTGGACCAAGGCCACGAGCCGGTGCGGCTACACCACGGTCCCGTGGCCGACCTCGGTGCTGCCCACGCAGGCCGGGCTGCGCGACTCCTACCGGGTGGCGCACCCGAACCCGGTGACCTCGCCGGGCATCACCTGGTCGCCGATCTATCCGGTGTTCACCGGCGGCTACGGCTACGACCCGCACAAGGGCGAGCCCGAGCCGCAGGACCGGATCGACTTCGTCTACTACGCGGGCCCGCTCCACGTGACCGACTCCAAGGCCCTGGTCGAGGGCACGCCGACGGCCGTTCCCAACCACCGCGGCAACGCCTGGTCCTCCGACCACGCCGCCGTCCTGACCACGTTCCGCACCTCCTGATTCCGGGCGCCCCGGGTCCAGTGGCCCGGGGCCGCTCGCTGTCACGAGTCGCGCCTGTTCAGCAGCTTGGGCAGGGCCGCCAGTGTCGCTCCGCCCGCGCCGCCGCCGCTGAGCAGTGCGTACGGCCACTCCGCGCCGGTGGCCAGGACGAGCGCGCAGGTGATCGCGGCGATCATGATCGTGAGGGTGAGCGTGAGCAGTTGGTGCGTGGTGAACATGGGTCCTCTTCTTTCAGATCCGGTCGTCGGCCCAGAAGTCGATGAGCTCTTCGGGGGTGAGGTCGCCGGGGCGCAGGGCGGGCGGTGTGCGTCCCGTCGCGAGCACCCAGGTCGTCAAGAGCGTGACCAGCAGGTGCTCGTCTGCCAGGCAGGCAGCGTCGGCGCGGTACACGATGCTTGACGGACGGGCCGTGAGTAACGGCATGGGGCGATGGCCTCCCGAAGAGCGGCGATGAATGTGCCCAACCATGCGTCTTTGGCAGGGCCGTCAGCCAGCGGTCCAAACGTGCTCGGACGGGACCGAACAAGACCGGAAATGAACCGCCGGGACGTAAACTTCCGCAACCTTCCGACATCGTCCGGCTTCATCCGGATTTATCCGGAAAGAGGCGGCTATAAGCGCTGGTAGGCCCCCACATCGACGCCCGGCGCTGCTCCTGGGGCTGATGAGCTAAAGATCATCTGAAGTGACCACAGCAACCGGATGAGATGGAATCTGGGATTTGTCGTGGACCGCGAGAATTTTTCTGAAAATATGTCGCCATTGGTTGATTAGCGAGCGACTCCCCCAAGGACGATGACTGACACTCTCAGGGCAGGATCCCCTTCCCCCTTCATAGCTGCGCTCATTGAGCTGCGGGAATCGGCCGGCCAGCCGAGCTATTCCCGGATGCAACGGTTGTCGCGCGCGCCGGGCATCCCCAAGGAACTGCCTGAGAGCACCCTCAGCGACATCCTCAACGGCAAGCGGAAACGCCTGCCCGACTGGGAGCTGGTCGCCTCGTTCGTGATGGTCTGTCATCGCCACGCCGAGCAGACCGGCCTGCCCACGGACGCCCTCGGCACCGTGGAGCGGTGGCAGGTCCGCTGGCGCGCCGCCAGGAACGAACACGCCACCGGTTCCTTCGACCTCTACACGACACCCGCCGACGAGGCCGAGCGGCGCACCAACAGAACCACCGCGCGCCTGGTCCGCCTGGCGGGCGACGGCGACGCCGAGGCAGCCTTCCGTCTGGCGATCATCAACGTGCTGACCGGCGACTCCGCGGCGGCCCGCTACTGGATCCACGCCGCACACCGGCGACGTCACCCTGACGCCGAAGCCTTCGCGGTCAATCGGCGTCCGATCGAGTTCGCGGCGAACCTGTCCTTCGACTATGGCCAGGCCTACGAGCAGGAGGGCCCGGCCAAGCAGGACATCGCCAGGTTCTACTACCGGCTCGCCGCCGACCACGGCCACCCCCGCGCCGCCGAACGCCTCCGGGTCCTGCGCGCCGTCCCGTTCGGCAAACTGCTCCCCGCACCCGTCACCACCGAGCGCCGGCCCGGATGACGGCCGGTCCGGAGAACCTTGAGCGGCCGCCACCCTTCGGGTGACGGCCGCTCGCCTCGTTTCGGTCAGCCGGTGCGGCGATGACCGCCGCGGACGCCCTCGGGCTTCATGGGCTTCTTGAGGAAGCCTCGGATGAACCCGACGACGACTAGTCCGCGCGGCGGCGGCGGGAGATGCCGTAGAGCCCGCCGGCCAGGGAGATGCCCACGATGGCGATGAGGCGGATCGCGTCGGAGCCGCCGGTCACGGTGAGCTCGCCGGCGGGGTGAACGAGGAAGCCGGTGGCCAGCATCCAGGTCAGGACGCCCATCACCGCGGCGGCCCACAGGTCGGCCGCGACCACGGCGTACAGGCAGCCGACCACCCCCATGACGGCGAACCGCGTCTCGAGTTGGGCGGCCGGGACCAGCAGTGCGGTGATCGCGCACGCGGCGATCGCCACGAAGAACCCGATCCCGATCAGGATCTCGGTGGAGCGGGGGCCCTTGTGGGACCTGGGGCTGCGGAGCAACATAAGTCCCCATTCAATGGTGGGATGGTTCTCCGGGCAAGACACCGTTCGGCGACGGTCTTGCACCATACGCCCCCGCTCAGCCGTGACCCTAGCTGACCGGTGCTTGATCAAGGCGAGGAGCCTCAGACGGGCAGGGCCAACACCTCCTTGGGTGTCTTCGTCAAGTTTCTCCACCGGCTGCGGCTGCGCCAGGAGGCGGCGGGACTTCATCGAGGAGACGCGCGCGTTCCTCCGGCAGCGCAGGGCCGAGGTCGCCCGGTCCTGATACTCCGGCCGCTCAGAGAGCCAGTGCGCGGACCGCGTCCTCGTCCACGCCGATCCCCAGGCCGGGGCCGGTGGGCACGTGGGCGACGCCGTCGGCGACGGTGATGACCGGATCCGTGGTGTAGGGGCTGGTGATGAACTGCCGGCCGTTGAGGTCGACCGGCGTGTCCACGCCGAACGCGGCGAACAGGTGCAGCGAGGCAGCCAGTCCGACGTCGGACTCGGTGAGCCCCGAGCCCATGATCGCCAGGCCGCAGTCCTCGGCTAGCTGGCACTGGCGCAGGGCCAGGGTCAGGCCGCCGCAGCGCTGCACCTTGGCGACGGCGACGTCGATGGCGTCGAGCCGGACGAACGTCGCCAGGTCGCTCGGGTGGCGCAGGCTCTCGTCCACGGCGACCGGGATGGGGCTGGCGTCACGCAGGCGGCGCAGGCCGGCGACGTCGTTGGACGGCAGCGGCTGCTCGAAGACGGCGACGTCCAGGTCGGCCAGGCGCCCGGCCACCCTGAGCGCGGCGGCGGCCGTGTAGCCCTGGTTGGCGTCCACCCAGAGCACGGCGTCGGGGGCGGCGGCGCGCACGGCGGTCACGATGGCGACGTCCTCGTCCTCGGTGTGCAGGCCGAGCTTGACCTTGACGTGGCGGTAGCCGTGCGCACGGCCCTCGGCCACGGAGTCGGCGGCCACCTCCGCCGATTCGGTGGCCACGATCCAGGCCAGGTCGATGGTGTCGCGCCGGCGCCGGCCCCACAATTCGCCCAGGGGCAGGTCCAGGCTGCGGGCGAAGGCGTCGTGGCAGGCCACGTCGACCGCCGCGCGGGCCAGCGGCATGCCGATCGAGAAACCCTTGCTGATGGTGCGGTCGAAGGTGCGGCAGAGCCCGTCGAGGTCCCACAGGGGACGGCCGACGGCCGCCGGGGCCAGGTATCCCTCGATGGTGGAGACGATGGACTCGGTGGTTTCGTACGTCCAGGAGGGGATCGGGGTGGCCTCGCCCCACCCGGTGGCGCCGTCGTCGGCCGTGACCTTCACCAGGACCCTGATGGCCGGGCGGCCGCCCTGGACGACGGCTCCGCCCGCGACGGAGAAGTCGCGTAGCGAGGGCAGGGCGACGGTGAAGGTCTCGACGTGTGCTATCCGGTTCACGTGGCGGGCATCCCGATCCGAGAGTTCGCTCATGCTCAGTACCATTCCGACTTGTCCACCAGATTGATCAGTTCTTGCCCGCCCACGAAGCGCCGGGCGTTCTCCAGCAACACGGCGAAGCGCCGCTCCTCGGCGTGCGGCCCGACGCCCGCGACGTGCGGGGTGATGAGCACGTCGGGACGCCCCCAGAGCGGGTGATCGGCGGGCAGCGGTTCGGTCTCGAAGACGTCCAGGGCCGCCCCGGCCAGCCGCCCCTCGGCCAGGGCGGCGGCCAGGGCGTCGAGCCGGACGGTGGGCCCTCGGCCGATGTTGACGACGTAGGCCCCCGGCTTGGCCAGCGCCAGCCTCCGCGCGTCCAGCAGGCCCTCGGTGGCGGGGGTGTGCGGAACCGTCAGGATGACCAGGTCCGCTTCGGGAAGCAGCCGGTCGAGGGCGTCGGCGGGCAGCACCTCGGCGAAGCCGGGCACGGGGCCGCCGCGCCGGGCGTCCACGCCCACCACCCGGGTGCCGAAGGCCGCCAGCAGCCTGCCGACCTCGGCCCCGACCGCGCCCACCCCCACCACCAGGGCGCCGGCCTCGCCCAGGGAGAGCACCGAGCCGGGGTCCCAGTCGGGCTCCCAGCGCGCGCCCGCCTGGTCGCGGACGTACCTGGGCAGGCCCCTGGCCAGCGCGAGCACGAGCGCCAGCGTGTGCGCGGCCACGTGGTCGGTGTAGGTGTCACGCATGTTGGTGACCCGCACGGGGTGCGCGACCAAGGCCGGATGGTAGAACCCCGGAGGCGGCCCGGCCTGCGGAGCCTGCAGCCAGCGCAGCCGCCCGGCGTGCTCCAGCAGGTCGGCGGGGAGCGTGCCGTAGGCGGCGTCGGCCTCCTCCAGCGCGTGCGCCGCCTCCTGCCGGGTCCGCGGCCGGCGCACGACGAGCTCCGGCACCGCCCGCTCCAGCCGATCCCGCCAGCCGTCGGTGTCAGGATCGTGCGGGGGCAGCAGCACCAGGGTGAGCTTTTTCACGCCCTCCTCGCCAGAGCGGACTCGGCGAGCTCGTACAGCAGCGGCTCCCCCGCGACGTAACGCGCGAGCTCTTCGGCCATCGCCTGCCCGTGGCGGCGCCGCTCGTGGCCCAGGCTGCCCGCCACGTGCGGGGTGACGACGATGTTGGGCATCGTGAACAGCGGCGACCCCGCGACGGGCGGTTCCGGGTCGGTGACGTCGAGGACGGCGAACAGGTCGGTCCGCCGGCCGAGCACGTCCACGAGCGCGGTCTCGTCGACGAGGCCGCCGCGCGCGGTGTTGATCAGGGTGGCGTCGGTCTTCATCGACTCCAGCAGTTTCGCGCCGACCAGGCGGTGCGTTTCCGGGGTGAGCGGAGAGTGCAGGCTGACCACGTCGGAGGTGGCGAACAGCTCCTCCAGGCCGACGAGGCGAACGCCGAGCTCCTCGGCCTGCGCGGGGTCGGCGTACGGGTCGTGGGCCTGCACGTCGAGGTGGTGATGGGCGAGCAGCCGCGCCGTGGCCCGGCCCGTGGCGCCGAGCGAGACCAGCCCGACCGTCGCGTCGTAGGCCCCGATCTCGTGCCCGCGCGGGGCGGTGGCGGCGGCGGCGCGCGCGGCCAGCACGTAGCGCCAGCCGTGCTTGAGCGCGTACAGGATCTGCGAGAGCGCGAACTCGGCGACAGGCTCGGCGTTGGCGGTGGCCGCCGAGGTGACCCGCACTCCCCTGGCCCACATCTCCGGGGTGACCATGTTCTTGATGGAGCCCGCGCCGTACAGCACCAGCGAGAGCTTGGGCGCGGCGGCGAGTAGGTCGGCGTCCAGTTTGGGCGCCCCCCAGCCGGTCACCAGCACGTCGAGGTCGGCCAGCATGTCGGGGGTGATCCTGTCGACGGTGAGCGGGGGCGATGAGATGGCCAGGTGCCGCTCGATCGCGGCCCTGGCCTGCGGGCCGTAGACGTCGTCGAAGCGGTTCTGATCCATCACGTACAGGCCGTTCAGCATTGCCTCTCCTTCAAACGAGCCGCCGCCCGCACGCTGCCCAGGCGGGCGGGCGAGCCGAGTCCGGCATGGTAGTAACGCAGGTGCCGCACGCCCTCGGCGACGAGGTCGGCGGCCAGTTCCGGGATCCGGGCGTGCCCGTCCTCCAGCACGGTCAGATTGGCGACGAGGGGGACCCCGGTACGGCCCGCCGCCGCCTTCACCTGGGCCAGGGCCGCCTCCTCCTGGCCCCAGCACTTGAGCACGAACGCGTCGACCGGCGCGTCGAAGGAGGCCAGGTCGATCCCCACGTCGGGGCCGGTGACCTGCGGGTCGTCGGTGGCCATGAGCAGCAGCTCGCGGCCGCCGGCCGGCTCGGCGACGGCGCGGACCAGGCCGGCGATGACCTGGCCTCGGTGATCGTACAGGGCCCTGGCGCGTTCGCGGCCGAGCGCGTCGTCCAGACTCGTCCCTGCCGGGACGCCCCGCTGGAGCTCCCCGTCCACGGCGGCGCGCACGTCGCGGGCCAGTTCGTCGACGTCCAGGCCGCGCCCGGCCAGCCCGGCCCGGCAGGCCGGGCACAGGCAGAGGGACAGCAGCGCCCTGCCGCAGGCGGACAGGGAGGCGCCGGAGGTCTTCTCGTGGTGGCTGGCGTGCTCGGCGCCCAGCCAGCCGCACGCCTCCAGCATCAGCGCGGGCACGTCGTACTGCTCGCAGACCTCGCGCACGAGGGTGAGCGCGTAGTCGTGGACGGCGGGCTGGGCGGGGCAGAGCGCGTAGGGGTAGGACTCGCCGTAGGCGTTGCGCACCGTCAGGTCGGGCGCCTGGCGGCCCAGCACCGAGGAGTGCGTGAGCACCAGCCAGGCCTCGGCCCGCAGCCCTGCCGCTGTCAGGGCGGCCAGCGCCGCGCCGAACCTGTCCTCGTGGGGGACGGCCCAGTTCGGCGGGTGCGGCCGCAGCCGCCCCCGCCAGCGCTCGGGCCGCAGCCGGAAGTAGGCCGCGGCGTGGTCGGCGTGCACGATGCGGTGGCGCGGATGCCACGGGGTGACGGCCCGGACCGAGTGGTAGGCGGCCTGCAGCGTCACCGTGCTCACGCCGAGGCCGGCGATGCGCTCGGCCCCCGCGGGGTCGCCCACGAGGTCCCAGGTGTAGGCGAAGGCGCCGTGCCCGACCGTGGAGGGATCACCATCGGTGATCTTCAAGCGAAGTGTCACCCCTTCGTGGCGCCGGCCAGGCCGCGCGTGAAGTAGTTCTGGAAGAACAGGAAGATCATCAGCATCGGCAGGAACGAGATCGTCATCCCCGCGGCGAACCCGGTCCAGTCGGTGGCGTGCTCGCCCTGGAAGGACAGCATCCCGACGGCGAGGTTCTGCAGGTCGGGCTGGCCGAGTGTGAACACCAGCGGGATGTTGAACTCGTTCCAGCTGCTGATGAACTGGAAGATGACCACCACCGCGATGACCGGTTTGGCCAGCGGGAGGATGAGCTGGAACGTCTTGAGGAAGCCGGCCCCGTCGAGCTTGGCCGCCTCGAACAGGTCGGACGGGACGCTGGAGAAGAACCCGACGAACAGCAGCACGTAGAGCGCGCCGGCGCCGCCGGACATGGCCAGGATGACCCCGGCCCGGGTGTTCAGCAGGCCGAGGTTCTCGATCAGCACGAACTGCGGGACGATGATCGAGGCGACCGGGATGAACAGGGTCCCCACGATCATCCGGTAGAGCAGGGTGCGGCCGGGGAAGTCGTACCTGGCCAGCACGTAGCCGCACAGCGCCGCCTTGATCAGCTCGACGAGGGTCGAGGCGGCCGAGTAGAGCACCGTGTTGAAGAAGTATCCGGAGAACCCGGCGTTGACCCAGGCCCGGACGAAGTTGTCGAAGTTCCACTGGTCGGGCACGAGGCTCGCGCCGCTGGTGAACATCCCGGTCTGGGTCTTGAACGCGGCCGAGATCGTCCACAGGAACGGATAGACCCACACGAGCCCGATGACCAGCAGGATCGGCAGGGCGATGAGGTTGGCCCGCACGGCGCGGCTGCGTTTGGCGCCCTGAGTGATCGTCGCCATCAGACGCCGTACTCCTTCCTGAGCCGCTGCGCCCGGCGGACCGCGATGCCCTGGGCCGAGACCACGACGAAGGCGATGACGGAGAACAGCAGCGCCGCGGCCGAGGCGTAGCCGTAGGCGAACGGAACCGAGCCGAAGGCGTTCTGGTAGATGTAGTAGGAAACCACGTAGGTGCTGGTGCCGGGCCCGCCCGCGGTGAGCGTGACGACCAGGCCGAAGACGTGCATGGCGTTCACGAGGCCGAGCAGGGTGATGATCACGGCGACCGGCCTGATCATCGGCAGCGTGATGCGGGTGAGCTTCTTCCACTCGTTCGCGCCGTCGATGTCGGCCGCCTCGTAGACCTCCTCCGGCACGTTCTGCAGCGCCGCGACCCAGTAGATCATGTACTGCCCGAAGATCTGCCAGACGGAGACGAGCACGATCACGAGCAGCGCGCTCCACCGGTTGGCGAACACGTCGAACCCCTGGTCGACCAGGCCGAGGTCGCGCAGGATCGCGTTCAGCGCGCCGTTGGACGGGTTGAGCAGGTAGGTGAAGATCAGCCCCGCCATGGCGACGGGGATGATGAGCGGCGCGAAGAACGTGGTCCGGAAGAACCGCTTGCCGCGCAGCCACTTGCGGGTGAGCACGATCGCCGCCAGCAGCGAGAGCGGGAGCTTGATCACGGTCGTCAGCAGGGCGAAGATCAGCGTGTTGCCGACCGAGACCCAGAACAGCGGGTCGACCAGGATCGAGCCGTAGTTGCGCACCCCGACGAAGGGTTCGACCGGGCCGATGCCCGACCAGTCGAAGAAGGAGTAGTAGATCGTCGCGGCCAGCGGCCAGATGGTGAAGCCCAGGTAGAGCAGGAGGAAGGGGGCGAGGAAGACGAGCAGCCAGACCCGGTCGAGGCCGCGGACGCGCTCGCGGGAGTGATCGACCCGTTCGGGTACACGTTCGGCGGGAGACCGCTCCCTGTCCGTCACCTTCTCCCTGCCGGGGGCGGGGGCGGTGGTTGTCATGGGGTCCGTCCGGTCTGATCAGTTCTTGTACATGTCCGGTGTGTAGTCCTTGGTGTGCTCCCAGTCGGGGAAGGTGTAGCAGTCCATGGACACCTTCAGGCCGCCGGCCGCCTCCTTTTTGAGCTCTTCCTCCAGGGCGGTCTGCCGTTGCTTGACGATGGCGGCGCCCACGGACGCCAGCGGCTGGCCGCTGACCAGCGCCTCGCTCATGGCCTCCCATTCCCCGTCGGGGGTCTTGCCCAGCGCCTTGACGTACGCCTTGGACTTGGCGAGGTCGGGGCACTTGAGCAACGGCTCCGGGAGCTGGACCCGGTAGCCCGGCTTCGCGCCGATCTGCATGATCTGCTTGAGGACCGGGTCGGTGACCGTCTTCTGGTTGTCGACGTAGGCCAGCGTGCCGAAGGCGTTCTTGTAGTACTGCTTGACGAAGTAGCCGTTCGGGTCGGTCATCCACTGGATGAACGTCCACATGGCATCGGGGTTCTTGGTCTGCGAGCTGACCCAGTACTTGTTGCCGTCGTGCTGGCGGCCGCCCGCGCCGGTCGGGCCCCCGTCCGGGTCGACGCGCGGCGCCACCACGTACTTGTCGCTGCCGAAGCCCTGGCTGTTGAACACGCTCAGCATCCAGGTGCCGTCGAAGTAGATGCCGGCCTGCCCGGCGGCGAACTGCTGGCGGGAGAAGTTCTTGTCGTTGGTGCCCGGCGCCAGGTATCCGGCCTTCTTGAGCTCCTGCATGAAGCCGAAGGTCTTCACCTGCTCGGGGTCGGTCAGGTTGAACTTGCCCGTCTTGTAGTCGAAGAACTCGTCCGTCGAGACGCTGCTGATCAGCCCGTACCAGAGCCGCTGCATGTCCTCGCCCTTGGTGGGGGCGGCGATGCACTCGGCCTCGGTCTTGGACGTGATCTGCGCGCAGGCGTTCCTGAGGTCGGTCCAGGTCTTGGGCGGGTTGTTGATGTCCAGCCCGGCCTGCTGGAAGACCTGCTTGTTGAGGAACATGTAGCCGGAGCCCCAGTACAGGTTCTCCGAGAACGGGAACCCGTAGGTCTTCCCGTCCTGCGTGTTGATGCCGTCCAGGAAGGACCCGTCCGGCCAGCGCTTGGCGAAGTCGGCGGGGACGGTCCCGTTCGGGTTGAGCGGGGCGATCCACTTCTGGTCGAGCAGTTCGGACAGGCCGGTCGCGTTCCAGTAGAACATGTCAGGCGCCTGGTTGCTCTGGAAGGCCAGGGGCAGGGTCTTCATGTAGTCGGCCTGGGTGATCGAGCGCCACTCGATCTTGATGTTGGGATGTTCCTTGGTGAACTGCGCGCCGACGTCCTTGTGGAAGTTCACCTGTTCGGCGGAGAAGTCCCAGATCTGCAGCGTGATCTGCGAACCTCTGCCGCCACGGTCACTGTTGCTCGATGTGCCGCACGCCGCCACGAGCAGCGATGCCACGGCTGCGGTGATCAGGGTGCCAGGCCGATGGGGGTTCATGGAGCCCTCCCGAAGAGACGGAGGAGCGGGTAAGCGCTTGCCCGGGGGTGGGTCGAGAGTAACCCCGCTCATAATCCGATTCAAGGCTTGTGAGAAAGCGTTTTCAGATCAATGCTCAGACGTGAGGACCTGCCTGCCGCCGGTCCGCACGGCCCTCCACCACCCGACATAAGCAGATTTACCAGGAAGTATCGTTCCGGGAGGGTCATGAACCGACCTCGGCCGCCGACACCTCTCACCAAGATCTACAAGCGCTTTCTCATTCAGGAGTACATGTGCGCCTGCTCGCCTTCACCAAGCCCTTCGGCCCCATCGACGCCACCCGGCTGGCCGACGCCGTCGCCTCTGTGGGAGCGGAAGGGGCGGACCTCCTCGTACGCGAGGGGCAGACGGTCAGCCCCGCCGATCCCGGCGGCATCGCCGTCGCCGCCGCGGAGCTCGCGCGCCGCGGGCTCACCCTCGACGTCGTCACCACCGACCTGCTCGACGTCGGCGCGGACGCCGAACGGATCATCGCGGCCTGCGGCGAGAGCGGCGTCCCCCTCATGCGGGCGGGCTTCTACCGCTACGACCCCGCCGCCGGCTACGACCGCCAGTTGGCGGAGTCCAGGGCCGCGCTGGCCCGCCTGGCCGGCCTGGCCGCCCGCCACGGCGTACGGCTGGTGCTCCAGCTCCATCACGGTACGATCCATCCATCCGCCTCGCTCGCACTCGCCCTCGCAGGCGAACTGAACGACGTGGGCTTCTACGCCGATCCCGGCAACCAGGCCAAGGAGGGCAGCGAGGCATGGGCGCTCAACGCCGATCTGCTGGGCGATCGGATGGCCTGCATCGGAGTGAAGAACGCCGTGTGGCGCTCGGACGCGGACGGGTGGGTGTGCGAGTGGCAACCGTTCGCGGACGGGGGCGTGGTCCGCTGGGCGGAGGTCGTCTCCGGGCTGCGCGAACGCGGCTACGCCGGACCGCTGTCGCTGCACGTCCACTACCCGTCGGCCGACCCGGTGGCGGCCGTGAGAAGAGATCTGGATCATCTGCGCGGGCTGCTCGGCTGACGGGCGCTCCACGGGGGTAGGAGGAGCAGGTGCGCAACGCACGGCAGGGCCGCCAGACCCGGGTGACGATCAGCGACGTCGGGGCGGCGGCGGGGGTGTCGGCCTCGACGGTCTCCCGCGTGCTCAACGGGACGGCCAAGGTCGACCCCTCGCTGGCGGCGCGGGTCCACGACGCGGTCACGCAGTTGGGCTACCGGCCCAACGCCGCGGCGCAGGGGCTGGCCCGCGGGGAGTGGGGCACCATCGGTGTGCTGGTCCCCAACCTGGCCAACCCCTACTTTCCCGACGTGCTCAAGGCCGTCTCGTCCGTCGCCCGCTCCCACGGGCGACGCGTCATGGTCATGGAGACCGACGAGGATCCCTCGATCGAGCACGACCTGGTCGAGGACCTGATGCGGAGCTGCGACGGGGTGCTGCTCTGCTCCTCCCGCATGGAGCGCGCCGACCTGGTCGTCCTGACCGCGCGGGACCATCCGCTCGTCCTGCTCGACCGGATCGTCCCCGGCCTGGCCGCCCCCGCCGTCTCCGCCGACTTCTTCGGCGGGATGATGCTGATCTGCGGCCACCTGGCGCAGCTCGGCCACCGCCGGGTCGCCTACCTGAGCGGGCCCGAGGTGTCCTGGGCGAACTCCGAGCGGATCAGGGCGCTGGAGGCGGCCAAGGCGTTCGGCATCTCCGTCACGATCCTGCCGTGCGGGTCCACCAGCCGCCACGGGTACAAGGCCGCCGCCGAGGTGGCCGGCACCGGCGCCACCGCGCTCACCACCTACAACGACCTGGTCGCCCTGGGTGCGGTGACCCGGCTGCGCGAGCTCGGGGTGCGGGTTCCCGAGGAGTTGTCGGTGGTCGGGTTCGACGACATCGCGCTCGACCACGTCGCCCACACGAGCCTGACCACGGTGTCGGTGCCCCGGGGGCAACTCGGCAGGCAGGCGGCCGAGACGCTGGAGAGCCTCATGGCCGGCAAGCACGACGGGGAGCCGGTGTACCTGTCGATGGAATTGCACGTCCGCGACAGCACCGCGCCACCCCGGGTGACCAGGGAAGTCACCAGGTGACCTGACGGGGCCCGCGCCGCCGGGCTGTTGACAAGCGCGGGCCGCGGCGGCGACTCTGTCCCCTGAAAGCGCTTTCCCAGCCGATGAGAGGGAGCCCGTGGACACTGACGACCGCGCAGGACGGCCTGGCAACGACAGAGACGACCTGGGACGTCAGGTCCTCGACCTGGTCGCGCCGCTGATCTCCCGGTTCGACCCCGACGGGGGGCGGCTGCGGCTGGGGGTCAACACGGCGCACTACGACCAGGCGGCCTCAGAACTGGAATCGTACGCGCGCCCGCTGTGGGGGCTGGCGCCGCTGGCGGCCGGCGGCGGCGCGTTCGACCACTGGGAACTCTGGCGCGCCGGGCTCGCCGCCGGAACCGACCCCGACCACCCCGACTACTGGGGCGCGGTCTTCGACCGCAACCAGCGACTGGTCGAGACCGCCGCCATCGGCCTGACGCTCGCCCTGGCCCCCGAGCAGATCTGGGACCCGCTGACCGGCCGGCAGCGCGACACGGTGGCCGCCTGGCTGCGGCACGCCGTCACCGTGGAGCCGAACAACAACAACTGGATGTTCTTCCCGGTCATGGTGGGGCTCGGTCTCGACCGCGTCGGAGTCGCCCACGACCACGACGCCAACACGGCCAGGCTCGACCGGCTGGAGCAGTTCGACCTCGGACGCGGATGGTACTCCGACGGGCCCACGTGGCAGCGCGACTACTACATCCCGTTCGCCATGCACTACTACGGCCTCATCTACGCGGCGCTCGGCGACGACCAGGCCAGGGCCGGGCGCTTCCGCGAGCGGGCCGCGGCCTTCGCCCACGACTTCCAGCACTGGTTCACCAGCGAGGGGGTCGCCGTCCCGTTCGGCAGGAGCCTGACCTACCGCTTCGCGCAGTCGGCGTTCTGGGGGGCGCTGGCCTTCGCCGGGGTCGAGGCGCTGCCGTGGGAGGTGGCCAAGGGGCACCTGCTGCGCAACCTGCGCGGCTGGGCCCGCCGTCCGATCCGCGACACCTCCGGGCTGCTCACCATCGGCTACGGCTACCCCCAGCCGCACCTGGCCGAGCAGTACAACGCGCCCGGCTCGCCGTACTGGGCCATGAAGGCGTTCCTGCCGCTCGCCCTGCCCGCGGAGCATCCGTTCTGGGCCGCCAAGGAGGCCGACGCGCCCCCGCTGCCCGAGGTCAGCACCCAGCCGGAGGCCGGCGTGGCGCTGATGCGCTGCGAGGAGGGACGGCACGTGGTGCTACTGAGCGCGGGGCAGCGCAGCCCGAAGATGCGGCACGGCGCGGCCAAGTACGCCAAGTTCGCCTACTCCACGCGTTTCGGCTTCAGCGTGCCCGCCGGGACGCTGGGCCTCGAACAGGGTGCTTTCGACAGCACGCTGGCGCTCAGCGAGGACGGTTCGCACTGGCGGCCGTGCGAACTGCCGGAACACCTCTCCGCCTCCGACGGTGTGCTGCACGCGCGCTGGACCCCCTGGGACGACGTGGAGATCGAGACCTGGCTGGTGGCGTTGCCCCCATGGCACGTGCGGGTGCACCGGATCACGACCGGGCGGGCGCTGCGCACGGCCGAGGGCGCCTTCGCGGTCGATCGGGACCGGCCCGCCACGCGGGTCGACACCGGTCCCGGCCGGGCCAGGCTCGACTCGCCGCACGGCCTGTGCGTGATCGAGGACCTGTCCGGCCGGCGAGAAGGAGCCGTCGTCACGGCCCTGCCCGGCACCAACGTCTTCGCCCCGCGCACCACGATCCCCACGCTGATGGGTGAGCTGCCGCCCGGCGAGCACCTGCTGGCCTGCGCGGTCATCGGCCTGGAGGGCGCCGACCTGGCGGACGAGTGGCCGGCGCCTCCCGCGTGGGAATCCATCGAGCCACTGCTCGGATAAGGAGCCCCGCCCTGCCGTCGTCCCCGCTCAACGGCGAGCCGCTGTTCAGTGGGGAATGACGGTAGACGTCGACGTGGAATCAGCTGAGGTCGCCGCGGTGGAAGCCGGTGAACCTCTCCAGCGGATTGCCAGCCTGCCGAAGGGAGCGGGTCAGACGGGCTTGGCCTGCAGCAGGCACGCTCCCGCGCCCAGCTCCGTGACTCCCTCCAGTTCCAGATCGGCCAGGGAGAAGAGCTCCGCGTACTCCTCCCGGCTCCGCTCCGAGCCGCCGTTGAAGATGGCCAGCATCCGCAGGTCCAGATCGTTGGCCAGATGCGGCTGCGCGTCGTCGGGCAGGACCACCTCCAGGACCAGCACGCGCCCGCCGGGCTTCAAGGCCTGCCGGACGTTGCGCAGGATCCGCACGGCGTCGTCCTTGCCCCAGTTGTGCAGGATGCTGGCCAGGAGGTAGGCGTCGCCGCCCTCGGGCACCGAGTCGAAGAAGTTCCCCGCCACCGTCTCGCACCGCTCGGCCAGGCCCTCCGCCGCCAGGAGCTCCTTGGCGTGGGCCACCACGTGGTCGAGGTCGAGCAGGACGCCCCGCATGCCGGGGTTGGCACGCAGGATCGTGGCCAGGATCGAGCCCTTGCCCCCGGCGACGTCCACCATGGTGCCGACGCCGGTGAAGTCGTAGCGCGTGACCAGATTCCGCGTGAACGTCTCGGCCCTGGCGGTCATGTAGTCGTCGAAGAGGCGGCTGACCTCGGAATGGCGGCCCAGGTGCTCGTAGAGCTCGCCGTACCTGGCGACGAACGCCGAACGGCCTTCGCGTACCGTCTCGGGCAGCTTGCCCATGGCGTACCAGAAGCTCTCCTCGCCGAGCATGCGTATGGAGGAGCGGATCGAGCCGGGGACGTCCGAGCGGAGCACCGAGCCCTCCTCGGTGAGCTCGTACCCGTCGGCGCCGGCCGGACGGACGACTCCGACGCTCGCCAGCTCGCGCAGGACCCGGCGGAGCGAGGGGGCGTGCGCCCCGCACCTGGTGGCGAGCTCCTCGGTGTCGAGCGGCCCGTCCGCGAGCTGGTCGGCCACGCCGAGCTCCGCCATGGTCAAGAGGGCAGCGAAACGGGAGATCCCGGAAACCGCCTCCCACAGGAGGCTCTCGGATGACGACATATGTCCTTTTCCAGAGGTCATGGCGTGCGGTTCGCCTGCCTGTGCCAGATCAGCAGCCGGCGCTCCGCGAGCACGAAGAACGAGTTGACGATGTAACCGAGCATGCCGAGCAGGGCGATCGTCGCCCAGACGCCGGGCGTGTCGAAGCTCCGCTGCGCCTGCAGCAACTGGTAGCCGATGCCGTCCGTGCTGCCGAACACCTCGGAGATCACCATGAGGATGAGCGCGAGGGACAGGCTCAGCCGCAGGCCCGCGAAGATCTTGGGCGAGGCGGCGGGGATGACGATCCTGCGCAGTCGCTGCGCCCTGGACAGCCCGAAGACGGTGGCGGTCTCGGTATAGGTGCGGTCGACGTTTCTGGCTCCGTCGATCGAGTTGAGCAGCACGGGCCAGACCACGCCGCACACGATCGCGGCGAGCTGCATCGCCAGGCCGGCCTGGAACAACACCAGGAACAGCGGCAGCAGCAGCGGCGGCGGAACGGAACGGCCGAACTCGATCAGCGCGTCCACGTAGTCGGCCGCGACCCGCGAGCGTCCCAGCATCACACCGGCCACCACTCCGATGAACGCGGCCAGGAGCCAGCCGGAGAACATGCGTCCCATGCTGGGCACGATGTTGTCCACGGCGTCGTCGGTGAGGAACAGCCGTGCGGCCGGGCCGGAGAACCACAGCTCGTGCATGCGGGCGACGATGGTCGTGGGCGGCGGGAAGTCGGTGTCCTCGAGCCACCGCGTGAGGAGCTCCCACACGAGGAGGACAGGGGGGATCGTCCAGATCCCGGCTGGTGATCTCACGTCAGCGCCGCACCCGTCCGCATCTGATGCCAGGTGAACAGGCGGCGCTCGGCCGCCCGCAGCGACGCGTTGGCCAGCAGGCCGAACATGCCGGCCCACAGCGTGGCCGCCATGACGAGGTCGGTCCTGTTGCCGTTGCCCGCCTCGATGACGAAGACGCCCAGACCCGCGGCACCACCGGCGAGCAGCTCGGCGCTGACGGCGATGATCAGCGCGATCCCCATGGCGATCCGGACGCCGGTCGCGACGAAAGGCGCGGCACTGGGCAGGCTCACCCTTCCGAGCACGGCCAGCGGCCCGAATCCGAAGCTGCGCAGCGATTCCTTCGCCAGCGGGTCGACGTCGTGCATGCCGTACAACGTGTTGAACAGGATCGGCCAGACGGCCGCGTACACGATGACGCCGACCTTCATCAGCTCATCCACCGGGATCAGCAGGATCGCCAGCGGGATGACCGCGACCGAGGGAATGGGCCGCAGGAACTCCAGGACGGGCCGGACGGCGCGCTCCACCGGGGCCAGCGCGCCGAGCAGAACGCCTGCCGGGACCGCCACCGCCACCGCTGCCAGCAGGCCGAGCGCCCAGTTCGTGAGCGTCGTGAGCGCTCCCAGCAGGAACTCTTCGTCGACCGCCAGCTTCGCGGCCTCCAGCAGGACGACGGAGGGCGCAGGAAAGACCAGGCCGTCGCCCAGCCCGAACCGGATCACCAGCTCTCCCACGGCGAGGAACCCCACGACGCCCGCGACACTGCGGAATGGACGGTTCATCCGTCCGACGGCGTCGCGATGACCGACTTCACGTCGATCGGGGTTTCGAGGTACTTGTACTCAAGCATGAGGTCGGCCACTTTTTGCAGTCGGCTGGCGCTCAGCGAGGTCGGGAAGGTGCCCAGGGTGATGACCGAAGCGGTCTTCGCATCGATCTTCGTGTACTTGGGCAGCATCGCCTCGAGTTCCTTGCGGTCGTTCGACACGAGCTCCTGCGCCTTGGCGATGGCCCGCTGGAAGGCGGCCAGCGTCTTCGGATTCTTCTGGACCCACTCGTCGGAGGCCATCCAGCCCGCGATCGGCAGGTCCTCGGTCTGCCCCGTCATGGTGTCGGCGATCTTGCGGAAGCCCAGCTTGCTCTGGTTGGCGGTGATGAACGGCTCGGTGATCCAGGCGGCGTCGGCCTGTCCGGCCTGGAGCGCGTTGCCCATCTCGGGGAACGGCTTCTCGGCGAACTTGACGTCCTTCTCCGTGAGGCCGGCCACCTTGAGCTGCGTCGTGACGGCGAGCGTGGCGATGTTCCTGAAGTTGTTGACCAGGACGGTCTTGCCCTTGAGATCCGCGACCGTCTGGATCGGCGAATCCTTCGGGACCATGATGGTGAAGGTGTTGGGCGCCGCCTGGTACATGTCGGCGACCAGCTTGAACTTCTCCCCCTTGCTCACCGCCAAGAGGGTCGAGACGTAGTTGTTCTGGGTGATGTCGAGCTGACCGCTCTTGATCTGCGGACCGGCCACCGCGCCGCCGGTGATGGCGACCGGCTCGACCGTCAGGCCCTCTGCCTTGAAAAAGCCCTTGGCGATGGCGATGTGGAGGGAGACGGGGTCGGGAACCGGCATGGCGCCGACCTTGATGGTGGTCTTCTCCAGGCCATTGCCGCCCGATGAGCTCGTGGGCTCACCGTTTCCGCCGCAGCCGGTCAATAACAGAGTGGCCGTAACGCCGAGCACGAGGGTGCGACGGCGCACTTTGCTGGTCATTTGGGGTTCTCCTTACACAGGACGCCTCCGGTGATCGGCACCAGGGCACGAGCGTGAAGATTACCGAAGGCGAGATCGATGCTGAAGCGCACCGGATGACGTTCTCTTGGATTTCTCTGCAAATGAATCGTGTCACCAGGCTGAACGGCGGACACGCCGCCAAATGATCCGATGACCGGAAGATGGATGTTGTGGTGACTCTGCGTGATGATTGGAGAGAATTGCAAAGGTTGATTTGCCCAATCCCCTTCGTCGCGTTGGCCTACTAATGAGGTTTGTGATCGAATTACGCCGGAGCTTGCCCGCGTTCACTCAGAGACGCGGCCGGCATCTCCCAAAGCGATCCGTAGGGGGATGTTTGCCATCGGTAAGGACAAAGATGACCCAAAGTGGTCGTGCCAGTGGTCCTGTTCTGCAGGAACGCTTCGTGGCCGACGAGAAGCCAGCGGAACAGGTTCCTACCCACGGGAACCCGATAGCGCTGCGAAACTGGCGGGTGCGAACCCGCCTCATCACGCTTATCGCCATTCCCACCCTGGTCGCCGTGATCCTGGGCGCGTTGCGGGTCGGCATATCGATCAGCAGCGCCGAGCAGAATCAGCGCATCAGCAACGTGGGCTCCTTGGTGGCCCAGCTCGGCGAGCTGTCCCGCGAGATGGCACTGGAGCGTGACCTGTCCGCGCACTACGTCGCCGCCGACAGAGCGACGGCGCAGTTGGAGCGGGTCGCGGACCAGCGCAGGATCGTCGATTCCAGCGTGCAGCGCACGAACGCGGCGGCCGCGGCGGCCGAGGACTCGCTGTCCGATCTCGGCCGCAGGAAGCTGTCCATCGTCCGCACCAGGCTGACCCAGCTCGCCTCGCTGCGGGACACCGTGTCCGGGCAGAAGGCGCAACTGCCGCCGCTCCCGACGATGGAGAAGTATTCCGAAGTCATCGCGGAGATGCTGCAGCTGTATGACGAGGTGGCGCAGGGCTCGACGGACGAGCAGCTCATCTCCACCAGCGCGGCGCTGCGGGCCGTCGCCCGCTCGGAAGAGGAGGCCGCCAAGCTGCGGGGCCTGTTGACGATCGCGCTCGCCAGGGGGAAGTTCGAAGAGGCCGAGTACCAGGCGTTCCTCGACGCGCGCTCCAACCGCGAGAGCGAACGCGCCGCGTTCCGCGCCGTCGCCACGCTGGCGCAGCGTCAGTTCCACGACAACACGGTCACCAGCGTGTCGGTCGGCCGGGGCGAGTTCTACCTCAACAGAGCCGTCTTCATCACCAGTGTCGGCCTGCCCCTCCAGCGCCTGGACACCTCGACCACCAACGACGTCGCCCTGTGGTTCGACGCCATCAGCGACACGGTCAATCGATTGCACACCGTGCAGCGGTCACTGTTGGAGCAGGTCGGCACCAGAAGCGCCGACATTCAGTCCAGTGACCGGTCCGCGGCCACGCTCAACGTCATCGTCCTGGCCGTGCTGCTGCTCCTGGTCCTCGCCGTCACCGCGGTCATGGCCCGCTCGCTCGTCCGCCCGCTGCGGCGGTTGCGCAGGGACGCGCTCATGATCGCCAGCCAGAATCTTCCCGAGCTCGTGCGGCAGTTGCGCACCAGCGAGGTCGACACGAACGCCGTACAGGTGCCGCCGATCGCCATCTCCTCCAAGGACGAGATCGGCGAAGTGGCGCGGGCCTTCGACGAGGTCCACCGCGAGGCGGTACGGCTGGCGGGCGAGGAGGCCCGCCTGCGCAGCAACGTCAACGCGATGTTCGTGAACCTGTCGCGGCGCAGCCAGACGCTGGTGGAGCGGCAGATCACCCTCATCGACGGGCTGGAGCAGGGCGAACAGGACGAGCAGCGGCTCAGCAACCTGTTCAAGCTCGACCACCTGGCCACCCGCATGCGGCGCAACAGCGAGAACCTGCTGGTCCTGGCAGGCCAGGAACCGCCCCGCCGCTGGAGCAAGCCCGTCAAGCTCGTGGACGTCGCCCGCGCCTCGCTGTCCGAAGTTGAGAACTACGAGCGGGTCGTCCTCCGGGTGCCCGACGGCGTCTCGGTCTCGGGACCGTCCGTCAACGACGTCATCCACCTGCTGGCCGAGTTGGTGGAGAACGCGTTGTCGTTCTCGCCCAGGGAAACCCAGGTGACGCTGTCGGGCAGCAGGATCGACGGCGGCGGCGTGATGCTGGCCATCAGCGACTCCGGCATCGGCATGACCCCCGATGAACTGACCGGGGCCAACGAGCGCCTCATGGAGGCCCCCAGCGTGGACGTGTCGGTCTCCCGGCGCATGGGCCTGTTCGTGGTCGCGCGCCTGGCACACCGGCACGGCATCCGGGTGCAGTTGCGCCCGCACGAATCTGGTGGGCTCACCGCGATGGTCCTGATGCCCGAGGCGCTGCTCGGGACGCAGCCGCCGCCCGGCTATCCCGACGGCCCGTCCGGGGCCATGCCCAACCCGCCGCAGTGGGGCCCGTTCCAGATGGCTCCCGGGCATCCTTCTTACCCCTCCAACGCGTCCGGCGCCTGGCTCGCGCAGACGGAACGGCCGGCGGAGTCCGGCGACTGGCCGTCCGTGCCGCAGGTCGCGGGCGGACGGCCGGCGGAGTCCGGCGACTGGCCGTCCGTACCGCAGGTCGCGGGAGCCGGCTCGTACGGCACAGCCGACACGTGGATGCCGTCGAGGAACCGGCACCAGCCCAGCGACGACGCCTTCCTCCCCAGGCGCCCCAACCTGGGCGTCCGCGACGAACCCCCGCCGATGCCGGCCGGTTATGACTTTCCCGACACGACGTCGGCGGCCACCGGTCCCATCCCTGCCACCAAGGCGACCTCGGACGAATATCTGCCGATCTACGCCTCGATCGAGTCGGCGTGGTTCGAGCAGGGAGCCAGTTGGGGCTCGGCCGACGCCGGATGGAACGCGGCCAAGGCCGCCGCCGAGCCGGTGGGCGACGGCGTGACCGCGACCGGGCTGCCCAAGCGGGTGCCCAAGGCCAACCTGGTGCCCGGCTCGGCCACCACGGCGCCCCCGCCCGAGGAGGCCACGCCGATGCCGATGCCGCCCGTCTCGGCGGACCGGGTACGCAGCCGCCTGTCCAGCTTCCAGCAGGGCTACAAGTCCGCTCGCGACGACCTCAGCACGGGCCGGGCCGCTTCCGACCCGAACACCAGGGGACAGGGCACGTGAACGACCTGAGCTTCATGGCATACGAGGTCGACTGGCTGCTCAGCGAATTCGTCGGCATGGTTCCAGGCATCGCCCACGCTGTCGTCTTCTCCTACGACGGCCTGCCGTTGGCGGCGTCCTCGTCCTTCCCCGCCCACCGGGCCGACCATCTGGCCGCGATCACCGCCGGGCTGGTCGGCCTGTCGGTGGCCGCGTGCAGGGTCCTCGATGGCGGTGAGGTCGTCCAGAGCGTCGTCGAGATGGGGAACGGCATGGTGCTGACCACCATGTCGATCGGCGAAGGCTCCTGCCTGGCCGTGCTCGCCGAGCCCGACAGCGACCTGGCGCTCGTCGCCTACCACATGACGCTCATGGCGGAACGTACCGGTCCGGTGCTGACCCCCGCCGTACGCGAACATCTGCGCGCCAGCCACATCAGATGACGCGGACGACGGCCGTCGAGTGGACCGATCTGAAGCATGAAAGGAAGAAGACGCACCTATGCGCACGCGCATGATCAACGAGCGGCATGATCGGTTGCCTGTTGCCGTGACGATGGTCCCAGGATTGTCCATGCTCACGCTGATCAGCGACGCGCTGGCGGGCCAGGACGCGAAAACCCCCAAGCGCTGGCGGCAACTGGTGCGCTCCGCCGCGGCGGAGCCTGACGAAACGGTGGTGGATTCGCTCGCGGTACCCGGCAACGCCGTACTGCCCGATGTCGTGTTCCCCGGGGACTTCCGCCGGGATCTGGACGTCGCCACGCAGCTCGAAATGCTCCGCGACCAACCGCCCGACGCGTTACAGGTGGAGCTGGACTCCATGACCGACGGGCACCCGCCGCCCCACTGGCAGCCGGCGATGAAAGACCCCCGCCGTTGGCTGCACGGCTTCGCCGACCTCATGGAGCAGGTGTGGTCGGCCATGCATCCGGAGTGGCAGCAGGCACGCGCGACGTTCGATCGCGAGGTCGAGCGGGTCGAGATGGCCGGCGCCCGAGGGGCACTCGACGTCGTGCTCAATGACCTGCACGCCGACTGCGCCTTCCACGAGGGCACGTTCAGCGTCCGCAATTTCGGGCCCGACGAGTTCTCCATCGAGTCCAAGGGCCTGGTGCTGATGCCCATGCTCGCCGGGTCGGACGCGTTCGTCGCCCGCTTCGACGGCCCTGAGGTCGTGTGGATCGGCTACTCTCCGCCGCACCTGACGGTGCCCAGGCGGAAGAGCACCGAGGAGCAGCTCGGCTTCGTCTTCGGCGACGCGCGGGCGGCCATCCTGACCGGCGTCGACCAGCCGCTGTCGATGGGCGTCCTGGCCAGGCGCATCAAATGCCACCCCAGCGTGATCACCTACCACTGCAACCGCCTCGAATCGGCGGGGCTGGTCACCCGGCGGCGCGACGGCAGGGAGATCTACGTCCACCGGACCGCGCGCGGCACGGCCCTGCTCGATCTCTTCGACTCCTGACCTGGCGCATCACGCCTCACCGCCGTCTTCAGAAGCGGTTGTCCTCGTGCGGGTAGGCCGCGGCGGTGAGCTGCTGCAGCAGGCTGGTTAGGATGTGGCGGTCCTCGGGCGCCAGGTTGCGCAGGGCCGCGCCGATGCGCCGTCTGCGCGCCGAACGCAGCTGTTCCAGCACCTCCAGCCCGCGCGGGGTCACCTCGATCCTGATCTCGCGCCTGCTGTGCGTGGCCGTGAACCGCGCCAGCAGGCCCGATGCGACCAGCCGGTCCACCATGCGGCCCGTGGCCGACAGGGACATGCCCAGGTGGGAGGCGAGGCCGCTGAGGTTCAGCGGGCCGTGGCGGTCCACCGCGAGCAGGTGCCGCAGGGCCGCCAGGGACAGATTGTCCATCTGGGCCACGGCGTCGAGCGTGACCTCCATCAGGACCAGGGACGCCTCCTCCACGAGCCAGGCCGAGTCGTCCACGTCCGCCGCGCCTTCGGCCACAGGATGGTCGTCGTCACCGTTGTGGACCGCGTTGACAAGCACTGCGGACACCTTCCTCAAGCACGCAGGGTTCCCTCCCCCGCGCCGGCCGCCGCGGCGACAGGAAGGACCAGTGGGTTTCGCATGGGACAAAAAGGCGCTGCACCATCACGATAAGGGCAAGCGCACGTTCCGCGAAGAACGGGACGCCTGTCTTTCCTCACCGACGGCCTTCCCGCTCCGCAGCCGTCCTGTGACCTTGTCCCTGCGGCCATCCGGGCATCCGCCGCCGGCGGCGAGGATGTTTCACCCAAATTTCGGACTCCGCTTTTAGATAATGCCGCATGTCCGGATATAGGCCATTTTTTCGTGACTCGAACTGGAGCTTTGGGCCCAGCGACTTAGATAGCCTCGCTAACAGATTCCTTTTGGCAAGTGTTGTGCGATAGAAATCGCTAATCGACTGGCACGGCGCGGTGCCGTGCGGGCTTTCCGTTCGGCACCATGGATCCGGGGTATGGGTCATCGTCTGCGGCATGTGAGGCGAGAACGGATGAGCACTCATGCGGATCGAGGACTACGCCCTGATCGGCGACATGCACACCGCCGCGCTGGTCCGGCGTGACGGGTCGATCGACTGGCTGTGCGTGCCCCGCTTCGACTCCCCTTCCTGCTTCGCCGCCCTGCTGGACAGCCCCCGCGCCGGCCGCTGGCTGCTGGCGCCCGTCAACGCCCGGCGCGGCGCCTCGCGCCGGTACCGCGAGGACACGCTCATCCTGGAGACGACCTGGCACTGCGACGACGGCAGTGTGCGGGTGGTGGAGTTCATGCCGCCCCGTGGCGAGGCGCCCGACGTCGTGCGGATCGTCGAGGGTGTGCGCGGCAGGGTCGAGATGCGCATGGAGCTGATGCTGCGCTTCGACTACGGCCGCACCGTCCCCAGGCTGCGCCATGACGGGGGCCAGCTCGCCGCCGTGGCCGGCAGCGACGCCACCTGGCTGCGCACCCCCGTCGAACTGCACCCCGACGAGGAGGCCCACCGCACCACCGCGCGCTTCACCGTGGGAGAAGGCGAGCGGGTGCCGTTCGTGCTGACCTGGCAGCAGTCCTGGCTGCCCCGGCCCGACCCCGTGGACGCCATGGACGCGCTGGCGGACACCGAACGATCCTGGCACGAGTGGAGCCGGCGCTGCCGGTACCGGGGCGACGACGAGCAGGCCGTGCGGAGCAGCCTGCTCACCCTCAAGGCGCTCACCTACGCCCCCACCGGCGGCATCGTCGCGGCGCCGACCGCGTCCCTGCCCGAGCGGCTCGGCGGGCCCCGCAACTGGGACTACCGCTACTGCTGGTTGCGCGATGCCAGCTTCACCCTGGAGGCCCTGATGTCGGCCGGGTACGACGCCGAAGCCAGGGCCTGGCGGGAATGGCTGCTGCGCGCCGTGGCCGGTCACCCCGCCGACCTGCAGATCATGTACACCGTCGAGGGCAGCCGTCGTATCCCCGAGTGGAGCCCCGGCTGGCTGGGCGGATACGAGGACTCCAGGCCCGTCCGCATCGGCAACGCCGCCTGCGCCCAGTTCCAGCTCGACGTCTACGGCGAAATCCTGGACTGTCTGCACATCGCCCGCCAGTGCGGCCTGGCCGTGGACGACCACGCGTGGGACCTGCAGAACGCGCTGATGAACTACCTCGAAGGCGCCTGGCACCGGCCCGACAACGGGCTGTGGGAGAGCCGCGGCCCGCGCCGCCACTTCGTCCACTCCAAGATCCTCGCCTGGGTGGCCGCCGACCGCATGATCCGGGCCATCGACCGCTTCGGCCTCGGCGGCCCCGCCGACCGATGGCGCGCCCTGCGGGAGGAGATCCACGACGACGTCTGCGCCCACGGCTACGACTCCGGCCGCAACACCTTCACCCAGTTCTACGGCTCCACCAACCTGGACGCCGCCCTGCTGCTCATCCCCCGCCTCGGTTTCCTGCCCGCCGATGATCCGCGCGTGGGCGGCACCGTCGAGGCCATCCAGCGCGAACTCGTGCACGACGGCCTCGTGCTGCGCTACCGGCCGGACGAGGACGTCGACGGTCTGGCGGGCGGCGAGGGCACCTTTCTGGCCTGCTCATTCTGGCTGGCCGACGCCCTGGCCCTGACAGGGCGTCACGAGCGGGCGCGGCGTCTGTTCGACCGGCTGCTCGGCCTGCGCAACGACGTCGGCCTGCTCGCGGAGGAGTACGACACCGCCAACCGGCGCCAGGTCGGCAACTTCCCGCAGGCTTTCAGCCACGTCTGCGTCGTCAACACCGCCACGGCACTGAACGCCTCGCAGGACAGCCATCACCGCACCCGCGGGGCGCGCACCGGGCCGCCCTGAAGGTTTCGTGGCGGAAGCCGGGTGACCCGGCCTCCGCCCTAGGGGCATTGCCCCGATGAACTACCGGCCCCAGGCTCTGACGGCGGAGGCCGCCCCCAGACCGAGGAGCAGGGCGATGACGCCGGTCACCACGTTGCTCCAGATCGTCGCCGCAGTGGCGACGTGGCCGCTGACCACCCAGACAGAGATGATCGTCCAGATGCCGATCACCGGAGCGACCCAGGCAATGCCGTGTGTGTGACCGTAGGCCGAGGCGAACCCGAGCGCGAGCATCGCCAGGGCGATGCCGACGACCAGGTTGTTCACGGTCAGGGTCGTGAATCTGTTGAACCCGACGACCCACGGAGAGATCGCGAGATAGAGCCCTGTCAGGAACGTGAGCCCGGCGACCGCCTTACCGGTCGGCGACTCGGCTGCGAGCTCGTACTTCTCCCGCAACTCCGCGATATCGGGGTGCATGCTCATGGCTTGGCCGGCCATGTCTCTCACCTTCTCACCGATATATCATACTGTGATAATATCATGTCAGGAGATTGGTTCACATGGGGTCACCGTCCGTCACCGATCGCGAGTACACGAAACTGCTGGCCTTCCGGGCCGGCCTGCGCCGGTTCCTGCGCTGGAGCGAGGAGCAGTCGGCGGCAGTGGGGCTGACGGCCACCCAGCACCAGGTGTTGCTGGCCATCCGGGGCCACGCGGACTCACGGGGGCCGACCATCGGCGAACTGGCCGGATACCTGTGCACCCGGCATCACAGCGCCGTCCAACTGATCGATCGGGTGGAGCAGCTTGGCCTGGTCGTGCGCAACCGCGGCGGGGGCAGGGACCGCCGGGTCGTCCGCCTGACGCTCACCGAGGCGGGTGAGGGGAAGCTCGCGCTGCTGAGCGCCGCCCATCTGGAGGAGCTGCAGCGGCTGGTGCCCCTGGTCTCCGAGTTCGCCGAGCCTGCCACCGCC
Organism: Nonomuraea purpurea; assembly: GCF_042650645.1. Taxonomy (NCBI): domain Bacteria; kingdom Bacillati; phylum Actinomycetota; class Actinomycetes; order Streptosporangiales; family Streptosporangiaceae; genus Nonomuraea; species Nonomuraea purpurea. The sequence continues at coordinate 149,577 of NZ_JBHSBI010000008.1, read as the reverse complement.
ACGCCACAACAGTGACCCGGAGCAGCCGGAATTTTCTCACGGACGAATCGTTCATCCGCGCGTAAATTGTTAATCCGACAATGGTCGACAGCCACCCAGCGGGCCGATGTTCGGGTTTATTTCCGCGACATAACGGACAGCCATCACTCATGTCTTGGGGGAAAACACGCAAACGGCCGTCGCGGCCATGATGTTCGCCCGAGCCGCGAGCGCCTTTTCGCGTGACGGGGGCCGGGCGGTGGGCGTCAATGACGCGTACCGGCACTGCGAGCAGATCATGCGCAGTCAGGCCCGCAACTTCTCGTACGGTCTGCGGTTGCTGCCCGTCCAGAAGCGGCGGGCGCTGAGCGCCGTCTACGCCCTGGCCCGCAGGATCGACGACATCGCCGACGGCGACGGCCCCGCCGAGCAGCGGTTGGAGCGCCTGTCCTCGGTGCGCGGGCTGCTCGGCGAAACGGCCCCCGCGCGAGACGACCTCGTGGTGGTGGCGCTGATGGAAGCCGCCCGCCGCTACCTGATCCCGCTCGGGGCGTTCGCCGATCTCGTCGACGGCTGCGCCGCCGACGTGCGCGGCACGACCTACACGACCTTCGAGGACCTGGTCGGCTACTGCCGGTGCGTCGCCGGATCGGTCGGACGGCTGTCGCTGGGCGTGTTCGGCACCGACGACGTCGAGGCGGCCACGCCGCTCGCCGACGCGCTCGGCGTGGCCCTGCAGATCACCAACATCCTGCGCGACCTGCGAGAGGACCGCCTGTCAGGACGAGTCTACCTGCCCGCCCAGGACCTCGAACGGTTCGGCTGCACCCTGGATCTCGACGCGGACGGCCGGTTCAACTCACCGCCCGAGCGCCTGGCCGCTCTCGTCCGGTTCGAGGCGGACCGGGCGCGCGACTGGTTCGCCACCGGGATGCGCCTGCTGCCCATGCTGGACGCGCGCAGCGCCGCCTGCACGGCGACCATGGCCGGCATCTACCGGTGCCTGCTCGACCGCATCGCCGCCGATCCCGGCCGGGCGCTGGCCGCCAGGATGTCGCTGACGACGAGGGAGAAGTCCATGGTCGCGGTGCGTGCCCTCGCCCAGGCCAGGCGTGGAAGAGGCCGATAGGGCATGGTCAAGGAGATCCGGTGCCGGCGCTGGACCTCCATCGTGGAGAGCAAGGATCGCGGGCGGCGCCGAGCGTGGTTGCGTTGATCACTGCGGGGCTGCTGGCGGTGCTCGCCGCGCTGTGCAACGCCTGTTCGTCGGTTCTGCAGCGGCGGGCGGCACGATCGGTGTCGCCGGATCTGGGACTGCGGCTCGGCCTGATCTGGGCGCTCATCGGTGACCCGCTGTGGCGGTGGGGGATCGTGGCGCTGATCGGGGGTTTCGCCTTCCAGGCGGCCGCGCTGTCGAGGGGCGGCATCGCCCTGGTCCAGCCGGCTCTGGTGATCGAGCTCCCGTTCACCATGATCATCATGTCCCGGGCGTTCGGCATTTTCCTGGACAAGCGGTCGTGGCTGGCGATCGGCGCGTTGTCGGCCGGCCTGACGATGTTCCTCGCCGCGGCCGTTCCCGGCCCGGGGCGGTGGTCACCGGACATGCTCGCATGGATCGTCGCCGCCGTCGTGACCTTGGCGACGATCGCCGTGCTGGTGGCGGTGGGGGCCCTGACCAGTGGGCCCATGCGTTCGGCCACGCTGGGCGTGGCCGCGGGCATCGGCTTCGCCTTCACGGCCACGCTCATCAAGAAGTGCACGACGCTGCTGGCGGAGGATCCGGGCGCGCTGCCGACGTCCTGGCCGCTGTATGCGATGGTGGCCGCGGGCCTGGGCAGCCTGTTCCTCCTGCAGAACGCCCTGCACAGCGGCAGCCTCGTCGTCGCCCAGCCGGCGTTGACCATCAGCGACCCCATCGCGGGCATCCTGTACGGCGCGATGATGTTCGGCGAGCCGATCCGCACCGGCCCATGGCTGGTGTTCGAGGTCGCGGGCGCCGGGCTCCTGGTCTACGGCGTCGTCGTGCTGGCCCGCTCGCCGCTCATCGAGGCGCCGAGTGTCCCCCCTTCCGCGCGGAAATGAGACCCGCCTGGGCCGGCATCGAGGAGAACAGCGCGAAGGCCGCGTCCGCCTGACGCTTTCGCGACCGCTCGTCCGCCAGGAGGTCCAGCGCCTCCAGCAGCGCGGACGCGGTGCCGGTGTGGAGGCTCACCCCGGCCCTGGCCATCGCCAGAGCGCCGGCGCGGCCGTGGCCGGGGATGGGCCGGTGGATGACAACAGGTAGCCCTGCGGCGAAGGCTTCGTGGCAGGTCAGGCCGGAGCCGTTGTCGACCAGGGCGTGGGCGGCCGCCATGAGTTCGGGCACGTCGTCGCGCCACCCGAGCCCCGGGCCCAGCCCGGCGGCCCGCAGGCGGCGGCTCAGCTCGGCGTTGTTCCCGCACAGGACGAGCGGCGTGTACCGCCCTGAGCCGGCCAGGATGCGCGCGGTCGCGATGACGTCCCCGACCCCCCATGACCCTCCCGACACCAGCACGAGCCGGTCGCCGGGGTCCGCGCCGACGCTGCCGGCCGCCTCCTTGGGATCCGCCACGATCCGCGCGAACTCCGGGCGCACGACCGGAGCGCACTGAAGAGCCGAGCGGCGGGTCCTGGCCCGGATCTCCTCGACGTTGCCGGGATTCGGGCTCAGAAATCGGTCGTTTCCTCGGTGCAGCCACAGCCGGTGCGCCGCGAACTCCGTGATCAGCACCGTGCTCGGGCAGGGCAACCCGCCGCGCTCGCGCAGCCGTCCCGTGAGCTGGGCCGCCAGGTGGAAGGTCGAGACGACCTCGTCAGGCGATCGGGCGGCGACGAGCCTGCGCAGGCGGGGGACGGCGAGGGCCGTGAGCGGCGAGGTGCCGACGGTCCGTTTGCCGATGAAGAAGACCTGGTAGATGACGTCGTAGAGCCAGGGAGCGTGCAGGATCATCCAGCGGTACCCGCAGCGCAGCGCCGATCCCAGCCGCAGCGGAAAAAGCTGGAGGACATCGATGATCTCTGAGTCGGCATTCTCGGCCGCGAGCCGGGCGGCCAGTTCTGCGGCGGTCCTGTCATGGGCGCTGCCCATCGGCGCGCTGAGGATGAGGACCAGCCGCCGCCCGGACCTCTCACCACCGGCCGTCGGACGATGAACCGCCGCCTCGCGCTGCCGCTCGGGCTCGCATGCCTGGCGCTGCTGCACACCGGTCCCGCCGCCACCTGGCTGCCCCAGGTCCGGCGGCGGCTGCCCGCTCTGGCCGGCGTCGGCTATCGCGGCCATGTGGCGCTCACCTTCGACGACGGGCCCCATCCCCACTCGACCCCGCGTTTCCTGGACGAGCTGGGGCGGATCGGCTGTCACGCGACCTTCTTCGTCCTCGGCGAGCTGCTCGAACGCCACCAGTGGCTGGGCCGCCGCATCGTGGCCGAGGGGCACGAGCTCGCCGTGCACGGCTGGCGGCACGGCAACGCCCTGATCGCCCCGCCGGGGCGGCTGACGGCCGAGATCGGCAGGACCGCCGACCTGGTCAGAGCGGTCGGCGGAGTGCGCGCGGGGTGGTACCGGCCGCCCTACGGAGCGCTGAGTCTCGAAGCGCTGGTCGCCGCCCGTCTGCGGGGGCTGCGCCCCGTGTTGTGGACCGTTTGGGGCCGTGACTGGGAGGCGGCCGCCACTCCCGGCTCCGTGCTGGCCCGCGTCTCGGCCGGGCTGCGTGGCGGGGCGACCGTCGTTCTCCATGACTCCGACCACGTCTCCGTTCCTGGTTCCTGGCGGTCGGCGCTCGACGCCCTCCCCGCGCTCGTGGACCGCTGCAGGCTCATGGGGCTGGACGTGGGCCCTCTGCGCGACCACGGTGTGCCGGCGGCCCTCACCCTCGATCGGTTGAGAAGCGCGCTTCCATAACGGGCATTCCCCCTTTCTCCGGGAATTCAAACGCCGTTTTCCGGCTCTATCTGCGAGTAAATTCCGGCCCAATAACCGGGCAATGGAATGCCGTCATGTTTGCGCTACCCGGCGGCGGATATTTCCCAGACGTGCGGTCAGAAAGTTGCCATTCGCGGAAGCTGGCGGAAAAGGCACGCCGGGAGAACTTCCCGGTGGCCTCGCGGCTGCTGCCACGCCGGCACCGCGACCATCTCATGGCCGTGTACGGTTTCGCGCGCTCGGTCGACGACATCGGCGACGACGAGCGCCCCGATGACCGCCTGAGACTGCTGGACGAGATCGAGGCCGACCTGGCCCGGCTGTACGACGGTCGCCCCGCACGGCTCGGGCCGGTCGGCGCGCTGGCCGGAACCGTCCAGGAGTGCTCGATTCCCGCCGAGCCGTTCCACCGCCTCATCGAGGCCAACCGGCGTGACCAGACGGTCACCCGCTACGAGACCTTCGACGAACTGCTCGGCTACTGCGAGTTGTCGGCCAACCCGGTCGGCCATCTCGTCCTGTACGTGTTCGGCGAGGTCAGCGGCCCCCGGCTGGCCCTGTCCGACCGGGTGTGCTCGGCCTTGCAGGTGATCGAGCACTGCCAGGACGTGGGCGAGGACTACCGGCGCGGACGCGTCTACCTGCCGGAAGAGGATCTTCGCCGGGCGGGCTGCCCGATCAGCCATCTGGCGGCGGCCACCACGTCACCGAGATTGCGCAAGGTGGTGGCCCAGCAGGCCGCACGGGCCGGGACGCTGCTGGGCGAGGGGGAGCCGATCGTGGCCGCGCTGTCCGGCTTCGCCCGTACGGCGGTCGCGGGTTACGTCGCCGGCGGCCACGCCACCCTGGCCGCGCTGAGGAGCGCCCGCTACGACATTCTGGACCGTGCCGTCCGGCCACGCCGCGTGGGCCTGCTCTGGGCGTGGGCGCGGGTCCTCACGACCATGACGTGGCCCGGTGCGGGTCTGCGACGACTGCCGTCAGCGTGAGACGGCACCCCGCATCCCTGGGAGGGCTGAGATGACGATCGCACCGGTGGCGGTGATCGGCGGCGGCCTGGCCGGCATCACCACCGCCATCGCGCTCGCGGAAGCCGGCTGCCCCGTGACGCTGTACGAGGCCCGTCCGAGGCTGGGCGGCGCCACCTACTCCTTCCAGCGCGGCGGATTGACGGTGGACAACGGCCAGCACGTCTTCCTGCGCTGCTGCACGGCCTACCGGGGGCTCCTCGAACGGCTCGGCGGCACCGCGCTGGTCGGCCTGCAGAACCGGTTCGACGTGCGGGTGCTCGGCAAGGCCGGCCGGTCGGGACGGCTGCGCCGCGCCGCGCTGCCCGGCCCGCTCCACTTCGTGCCCGCGCTCGCGGGATACCGCCTGCTCGGGCCGGGCGACCGGATCCAGGCCCTGCGCGGCTCGCTCGCGCTCAGCAGGCTCGACCCGGCCGATCCCGCTCTCGACTCGGTGACGTTCGGGAACTGGCTGGCGGCGCACGGCCAGCGGACCCCGGTGCGGGAGGCGCTCTGGGACCTGCTCGCGGTCGCGGCCCTGAACACGGGGGTCGAGGAGGCCGCGCTCGGCCCGGCGGTGAAGGTGTTCAAGACCGCCCTGCTCGGCCGGCCGGACGCCGCCGACCTGGGCATCCCCCTGGTCCCGCTCGGCGAGCTGCACGACACCGCCGCCAGGGCCGCCATCGCGGGGCGCGGCGGCACGGTGCGCCTGTCGGCGAAGGTCACGGCCATCGAACCCGGCCCGGCCGTCATCGTGGACGGCGCCAGGATCAACGCGTCGGCGGTCGTCGTCGCGACACGCCACGAGCAGGCCGCGAAGCTGGTCCCCGCGGCGGCGGCGCCGGGCCGCGATGCGTGGAGCGCCCTGGACGCGAGCCCGATCATCAACGTGCACGCGCTCTACGACCGGCCGGTCATGCGGCTGCCGTTCGTCGCGGTCACCGGCTCGCCCGTGCAGTGGGTGTTCGACAAGACCCGCGTCGCCGGGCTCGGCGAGGGGCAGTACCTGGCGGTGTCGGTGTCGGTCGCGGACACGTGGATCGACCGGCCGACCGCGGACATCCGCGAGAGCTTCGTCCCGGCGTTGCGATCGGTGTTCCCGGCAGCGCGCGAGGCCAGGATGACCGACTTCTTCGTCACCAGGGAACGGCGTGCGACGTTCCGCCAAGCCCCGGGCAGCGGGGTGCTCCGCCCGAGGAGCGCGACCCGATGGCCCGGTCTGTATCTCGCCGGAGCCTGGACCGACACCGGCTGGCCCGACACGATGGAGGGTGCCGTGCGCAGCGGACTCCACGCGGCTCGCCTGGCCAAAGGCCACATGCGACAACAGGAGAGCCGGTCATGAGCGAGCTTGCCGAGGTCATCAATAAGCAAGCAAACATGAGGCCGACGAAGGAGGTCTCATGACTTTGGCACTGCCGCCGACGGAGGCTGCGCGCGAGCTCGTCGAGCCGGTGCTGCGTGAGGCCGTCGGCCGCCTCGACCCGCACTCCGCGCGCGTCGCCCGCTACCACTTCGGCTGGACCGACGGGGATGGACGGCCGCGCGCCGCGGGCGGCAAGGCGCTGCGGCCCACGCTCGTGGTGTTGTCGGCCAGGGCGGCGGGCGCGGACGTCGAGCGGTGCCTTCCCGCCGCGGCCGCGGTGGAGCTCGTGCACGCCTTCTCCCTCCTGCACGACGACGTCATGGACGACGACCCGGTCCGCCGGCACCGGCCTGCCGCCTGGACGGTCTTCGGCCGCGCCCAGGCGATCCTGTGCGGCAACGCGCTGCTCGTCCTGGCCGGGGAGCTCCTGCTGGAACAGGGGACCTCCGGCTACGTGGCGGCTGCCCGCACGCTCGACCAGGCCACGCTCTCGCTCATCGCGGGCCAGGCCCTCGATCTGGAGTTCCAGGACCGCGACGATGTGACGCGGGAGGAGTGCCTGCTGATGTCGCGGCACAAGACCGCCTCGCTGCTCGCCTGCGCCTGCTCGATCGGCGTGACGGCGGTGGAGGGCCCCGTCCCGTTGGCCGCCGGCCTGGCCGCGTTCGGCACCGAGGCGGGCCTGGCCTTCCAACTGGCCGACGACCTGCTCGGCATCTGGGGGAAGCCCGAGGTGACGGGCAAGCCGGTGCTGTCGGACCTGCGCACCCGTAAGAAAAGCCTGCCCGTGGTCGCCGCGCTCACCGGCCGTACGCAGGCCGGAGACCGCCTCGCAGAACTGCTGGCCAGGCCCGGGCCGCTGACGGAGGCCGACCTGCACGACGCCGCCCGCCTGGTCGAGCAGGCAGGCGGCAGGACGTGGGCCGAGTCGGAGGCCGAACGGCGCCTCGACGCCGCGGCCCGCTGCCTCGCCGACGCGGACCTGCCCGCGGACGTGCGCACCGAATTCCTGCACATCGCCCAATTCATCGCATCCAGGGATCATTGACATGACCGCCCTTGAGACGCCCCAGGACCTGCTCACCAACGCGGAAAAGGCCCTTCGGGCCGCCCGCGACCACCTGATCGGCCTGCGGTCCCCGGAGGGCTGGTGGAAGGGCGAACTGCAGACCAACGTGACCATGGACGCAGAGGACCTGCTGCTGCGGCAGTTCCTCGGCATCCGCACCGAACGGGACACCTCGGAGGCCGCCCGGTGGATCCGTTCCGAGCAGCGCGCCGACGGCACGTGGGCCAACTTCCACGAAGGGCCCGCGGATCTGTCCACCATGATCGAGGCGTACACGGCGCTGCGGCTCGCGGGTGATCCGCCCGACGCCGAGCACATGCGCGCCGCCTCCCGGCAGATCCTGGCCATGGGCGGGATCGAGGCGAGCCGGGTGTTCACCCGTATCTGGCTGGCCCTGTTCGGGGAGTGGTCGTGGCGTGACCTGCCCGTCATGCCGCCCGAGATCATGTTCCTTCCCTCGTGGTTCCCGCTCAACGTCTACGACTGGGCCTGCTGGGCCAGGCAGACGATCGTGCCCCTGACCGTCGTGACCGCGTGCCGGCCGGTGCGCGGGCTCCCGTTCGACCTGTCCGAGCTGCGGACCGGCCGGATGCCGCGCCGTCCCGCGCGCGGAGGCTGGGAGGCGGCCTTCGGCGCGCTGGACCGAGTGTTGCACCGCTACGAGCGTCGCCCGTCGCCGGGCCTCCGGCGGGCCGCGCTCAGACGCGCCGTCGGCTGGGTCGTCGCACGTCAGGAGGCCGACGGGTCCTGGGGCGGCATCCAGCCGCCGTGGGTGTACTCGATCATCGCGCTCCACCTGTCCGGCTACCACCTGGACCACCCGGTGATGCGCAAGGCGATCGAAGGGCTCGACCGGTTCACCGTCCGGGACGAGAAGGGCCGCCGGTTGGAGGCGTGCCAGTCTCCCGTGTGGGACACGGCGCTGGCGGTCAACGCGCTGCTGGACGCGGGCACCCCCGCCGATCACCCGGCCGTCGCCGGAGCCGCCGGCTGGCTGCTGCGCGAGGAGGTCAGGACGGTCGGAGACTGGGCGGTGCGCAGGCCGGCCCTGCCTCCCGGCGGCTGGGCGTTCGAGTTCGACAACGACGGCTATCCCGACACCGACGACACCGCCGAGGTGGTGCTCGCGCTGCACCGGCTCGACCGCCCCGACGCACGACCGGCGATCGAGCGCGGGGTGCGCTGGATGGCCGGCATGGCCTGCGGCGACGGCGGCTTCGCGGCCTTCGACGCCGACAACGACCGCGCGCTCTGCACCAAGCTGCCCTTCTGCGACTTCGGCGCGGTGATCGACCCACCGTCGGCCGACGTCACCGCGCACGTCGTCGAAGCCCTGGCCAAGGAGCGGCCCCGCTCCCCCGTCCTGCGCAGGGCCGTGATCTGGCTGCTGAAGGCGCAGGAGAAGGACGGATCGTGGTTCGGCCGCTGGGGCGCGAACCACATCTACGGCACCGGGGCCGTCGTGCCCGCCCTCGTCGCCGCGGGCGTCCGGCCGGGACATTCTTCGGTACGCCGCGCCGTCGTCTGGCTGGAGCGGCACCAGAACGGTGACGGCGGCTGGGGCGAGGACCTGCGTTCCTACCGCGACCCCGCCTGGATCGGCCGCGGCGCCTCGACCGCCTCGCAGACCGCCTGGGCGCTGCTGGCCCTGCTCGCCGCAGGCGAGCGCTCACCGGCGGTGGAAAAGGGGGTGCGCTGGCTGGTCGAGCGGCAGCGGACGGACGGCACCTGGGACGAACCGTACTTCACGGGCACGGGTTTCCCCGGCGACTTCTACATCAACTACCACCTCTACCGGCTCGTCTTCCCGATCAGCGCCCTGGGTCGTTACCTGCGCCCCGGCCTGGAGCCCTCATGACAGGGCTGCTGATCTGCGCGGGGCTCGGGATCGAGGCCCGCGCGATCAGGCGCGGCCTGCCGGCTCGCCTCGACGGCACCAGGGTGGTCGTCACCGGGGTCGGCCCGCGCCGGGCGGCCCGCGCCGCCGCCGGCCTGGGCGGGCGGGGGCCGGTGGCCGTGGCCGGCTTCGGCGGCGCCGTCGACAGGAGCCTGCGGCCCGGCGACGTCCTGGTGGCGAGCGAGGTCAGGTTCGGGGGGCGCGTCCATCCCTGCCCTACCGCTCCGCTCCTCGCGGGCGAGCTGGCCCGCGCCGGCCTGCCCGCCAAGGTGGGTCCGCTGGTCACCGCCGATCACGTGGTCAGCGGAGCGGAGCGGCACCGCCTCGCCGCGGCGGGCGCGTACGCCGTGGACATGGAGACCGGCCCGCTGGCCCATGCCGCCGGGGGACGGCCGCTGGCCGCCGTGCGGGTCATCGTCGACACGCCCGAGGCGCCGCTGCTGAGCCCCGCGACGCTCGCCCGTGGAGTCGCCGCGCGTCGCACGCTCAGTGTCGTGGGCCCCGTCCTGGTGCGCTGGGCGGCGGCGGCCGGGCCGCGAACCGTCCTGCTGGCCGAGCCGCGCTCATTCTGCGCCGGGGTGGAACGTGCCATCGAGATCGTCGAACTCGCGCTGGAGCGGCACGGCCCGCCCGTCTACGTCCGCAAGCAGATCGTGCACAACCTGCACGTGGTGGAGGATCTGGGCCGGCGCGGAGCGGTGTTCGTCGACGAACTCGACGAGGTGCCGGCCGGGGCGGTGACCGTCTTCTCCGCGCACGGGGTGTCGCCGAAGGTCCGCGAGGAGGCGGCCCGCCGAGGGCTGCGGGTGATCGACGCGACCTGCCCGCTGGTCTCCAAGGTGCACGCGGAGGCACGCCGGTTCGCCTCGGAGGGACGCCTGGTGGCCCTCATCGGCCACGCGGGCCACGAGGAGGCCGAGGGCACGCTCGGCGAAAGCGGCGAATCTGGCGTGCTCGTGCAGACGGTGAACGACGTGGCGGCCCTGCCGGCCGACCGGCCGGTGTCCTACCTCATGCAGACGACCCTCGCGGAGGACGAGGCGGCGGAGATCGCCGCCGCCATCCGCCGCCGTTTCCCCGACGCCCTGGAGCCGAAGCGGAACGACATCTGCTACGCGACGACCAACCGCCAGCGAGCCGTCCACGCGATAGCCGAGGAATCCGACGTCGTCCTCGTCGTCGGGTCCGTCAACTCCTCCAACTCCCTGCGCCTGGTGGAGGTCGCCGCCCGCCACTCCCCGGCCCACCTGGTGGACGACCAGGGCGGCATCGCCCTCGACTGGCTCGCCGGCGCCCGCACGATCGGGCTCAGCGCCGGCGCCTCCGCCCCTCCCCGCCTCGTCGACGACATCGTCGCCGCCCTGCGCGGGCTCGGCGAAGTGACCGTCGAGGAGCGGGTGATCGCCCAAGAGACCGTACGGTTCTCGCTACCCAAGGAAGCGCTGTCATGACGATCCCGGTCCGGCAAGGGCTGCGTATCAGCAGCTACATCCTCGGCCAGCGACTCCGGGGACGAACCAAGTTCCCGCTCCTGGTCGAGCTGGAGCCGCTGTTCGCGTGCAATCTCAAATGCGCCGGCTGCGGCAAGATCCAGCATCCGGCCGACGTGCTGAAGCGGCGCATGCCGGTGGAGCAGGCCGTCGCCGCCATCCAGGAGTGCGGCGCCCCCATGGTGTCCATCGCCGGCGGGGAGCCGCTCATGCACCCGCAGATCGGCGAGATGGTCCGCCGTCTCATCGACATGAAGAAGTACGTGTTCCTGTGCACGAACGCGCTGCTGATCCCCAAGAAGATCGACGAGTTCAAACCCTCGCGGTACTTCACCTGGACCGTGCACATCGACGGCGTGCGCGAGCGCCACGACGCCTCGGTGTGCAAGGAGGGAGTCTTCGACGAGGCCGTCGCCGCCGTGCGCGAGTGCCAGCGGCGCGGTTTCCGTGTCACCACCAACACGACGTTCTTCTCCACCGACAGCCCGCAGACCGTCATCGAGGTGCTCGACTACCTCAACGACGAGCTCGCCGTCGACCAGATGATGATCTCCCCCGCCTACGCCTACGAGAAGGCGCCCGTCCAGGACCAGTTCATGGGGGTGCGGGAGACGCGTGCGCTGTTCCGCGAGGCCTTCTCCGGTGGGAGACGGCGGCGCTGGCGGTTCAACCACTCGCCGCTGTTCCTGGACTTCCTGGAGGGCCGGGTCGAGCTCCCGTGCACCGCCTGGGCCATCCCGTCGTACTCGCTGTTCGGCTGGCAGCGTCCGTGCTACCTGATGGCGGACGGGTACGCGCGGACCTACCGCGAGCTGATCGAGAAAACCGACTGGTCGGCCTACGGCCGGGGCCGCGACCCCCGGTGCGACAACTGCATGGCGCACTGCGGCTACGAACCGACCGCCGTCCTGGCCACGATGGGGTCACTGAAGGAGTCACTACGCGCCCTCAGGAGCGGCTGAGACGGGGCCGCCGCCACCATCAGGAGCGGCTGAGCCTGGGCCGCTGAAAGCGTCACCGCGCGCCATCAGGGGCCGCTGACCCCTGGGCGCGGCCGAAGCGCCGCGCGAGCATCCGGAAGGCGCCGGGGGCCGCTCCGCGCAGTCTCGCCGGCACCCGCAGCCAGCCCGGCACGAACGACTCCGGCCGGCCGTCCCTGATCGCCGCCACGATCGCCCGCGCCACCCGCTCCGGCGCGACCGGCGCCGGCCAGGCGCGCGTGTACGGGGCGCCGCGCCGTACGAAGAAGGGTGTGTCCACCACCCCCGGCAGCAGGACGGACACGCCGACGCCCGGCACGTGGTCCAGCTCGTGACGCAGGCCCTCCGCGAAGGCCATCAGCCCCGCCTTCGTGGCCGAGTACACGGCCTCCTGCCCCACGCCGACCGCCCCGGCGATGGAGGCCACGAACACCAGACGCCCACGGCCCGCCGCCACCATCCCCGGCAGCAGCAGCCGCGTGAGCTCGATCGGCGCGGCGAGGTTGACCGCCAGCAGCCGCTCGGCGCTGCCGGCCGGCATCCGCACGAACGGCCCCGCCCACCCCACTCCGGCGTTGTTCACCAGAACATCGACGTGCCCGGCCTGCGAGGCCAGCTCCTCGGCCTGGGTGGCGACGTCGCACACCAGCACGCTCCCGCCGGTTGCCGAGGCGACGGCCGCCAGCCGTTCGCGGTCGCGCCCTGCCAGCGTCAGCCGCGCGCCGGTGCCCGCCAGCGCCCGCGCGGTGGCCGCGCCGATGCCCGAGGAGGCGCCGGTGACGAGGACGTGGGCGTCGGCGAGCCTCATGGCTGCCCGCGCCAGGGCGTCGGTTCGTGTGCGAGCATCGGTCCTCCGGTCGCGGCCTACGTTCGTGTGCTGTCCGCTCGCGGGCCGTCCCAACCGGGGTGCTTGGTGTTCGCCGTCAGCGGGTGAGCTTTTCTGTGAACCGAACTGCCGACTGCGCCCCCGTCTCTCCTACGAGTCGGAGACGCAGTCGCAGTCGGCGGCGTGCCGCCTCTCGTTACGGACCGGTGATCCGCCAGGAGACGTCAACGCCGATGCGGTACGGGCATCTTGGTGAGCATGACGCAGGCCAGGCCGCATGCGGTGATGATTGCCCCCGTGACGACGTTGCTGATGATCGCGCCTGCGCTTGCGGAGTGCGGGGGCAGCACCCACGGGGCGATGATCGTCCAGACCCCGATGATGGGCACAACCCACGCCAGTCCGTGTATCCGACCGTAGGCCGAGGCTATCCCGGCCGCCAGCATCGCCAGGGCGATACCGGTGATCAGATTGTTGACGGACAGGGTCGAGCGCCCGAAGAACCCCACCACCCACGGCGAGATGGCGAGATAGAGACCGCTCAGAAAGGTCAGCCCGCTCACGGACTGCCCTGACGGGCTCTGCGCAGCCATATCGTATTGAGCTCGCAGAGCCGCTATATCGGGGTGCTGACCCATGTCGAATGTCGTATGGGTTGGACGGTCAGCCATGTCGCACACCACCTTCCTCAAGTCTCGTGGAAGTGTAGATATGCAACCCATTCCCACACGGTCGGGCCGACACCTCCCCCCAGGGCAACGTTTCTCCAAATCGCTTTAGCCAGGCTTGGGCGGCCACGGCGGCGGCGCGGTCGCCACCCGGCCAGAAGTGGGTGAGCATCAGCCGGCGAGCGCGTCGAACCCGAGTCGTCGAGCGCGCGTATCTCGTTTAGACGACGGCCGCGACCCCCCTTTGTGGATGCCGCCCGATGAGTCTGAAGGCCGGGCCTCATCCACAGACGGAGAGAGGGATTATGAGACAGCAACATGGCTCCCGCGTCCGACTGCGGGCGGCGGGCATGCTCACGGCCCTGGCTGTCATGAGCAGTGGCCTTACGGTCGGCGCCGCGAATGCGGCGTCCGGCACGGCCTTTGCGCCGGACATCTCCTGCCCGTCTGTGGCGGACAGAGTGGACGAAGTCCCCGCTCGTGCTCAGGCGGAGGTCCAGCGGAACCTGCAACAGTTGGAGACCCAGATCGCCGAGGCCAATCGGCGGCTGGCGAACTCGGCGGGACAGGGCGGCGCCAACTTCGTCCAGAACGCGATCCTCGGACCGCTCCGGGACAAACGGGCGGCAGTTCTTGAACGGATCCAGATCGCCTTCCAGCGGGCCGGCGCCCAGGCGCCGACCGGTCTCGAGGGTCTGGCCACCTGCACCGTGCAGGACGATGGCACCGGGAACAACAACGGCGACAACCAGGACAACGGCAACCAAGACAACAACAACCAGGACAACGGTAACCAGAACGACAACGGACAGAACGACAACGGACAGAACAACGGCGACCAGGGCAACAACAACCAAGGCAACGGCGACCAGAACGGGAGCGATCAGGACGACAACGGGCAGAACAACGGCGACCAAGGCGACAACAACCAAGACAACGGCAACCAAGACAACGCCGCCCGGGGCAACGGTAACCAGAACGGCGGCGGTCGCGGCGGCCAGATCTCCTGTCCCGAGGTAGCGGACAGGCTGGGCGAAATCCCCGCTCGCGCCCAGGCGGAGGTCCAGCGGAACCTGCGACAGTTGGAGACCCAGATCGCCGAGGCCAATCAGCGACTGGCGCGCTCGGCAGGGCAGGGCGGCCCCAACTTCGTCCAGAACGCGATCCTCGGACCGCTCCGGGACAAACGGACGGCGACCCTCGATCGGATCCGGATCGCCTTCCAGCGCGCCGGAGCCCAGGCGCCGGCCAGCCTCCGGACCCTGGCGACATGTGAACTCCGGAACGGGAATGGAGGGAACACCGGCGGAAACAACGGCAACGATGGCAATGACGGAAACAATGGCGACGACGGAAATGACGGGGACAACGGCAACGGCGGGAACAACGGCGGCCAGGCCAGGGGCCCCGTCCGTGAGGACTTCGTCGACATCCGTTCCGTACAGCCGAATGTGAGAAACCCCCGTACGCAGCAGAATGGCTCCAGGGGAACCTTCAGCGTGGACTGCGGACGCAACGAGGGACGGATCTTCAACTCCGACAACGTCATCGTGGCGCCGGGCGTGTCCAACGGCGCGCAGCACACGCACGACTACGTGGGCAACGAGTCCACCAACAACCAGTCCACCAATGAGAGCCTGCTGGCGGCCGGCACCACCTGCCGCAACGGTGACAAGTCCACGCACTACTGGCCGGTGGTGAGGGCGCTGGGGCAGCAGGAGTTCGACGCCAACCAGCGCGGCGGCGGCCTCGACCTGAACGTCGGCAAGATCCTCACTCCGGCTTCGGTGCAGATCACCTTCAAGGGCAACCCGGCCGGCAAGGTGGTGGCGGCTCCGCAGTTCCTGCGCATCATCACCGGTAACGCCCGGGTCGGCGGGGCCGAGCCCAACGCCGGTTGGACCTGCACCGGGTTCGAGAACCGTCAGTTGACGGACAAGTACCCGCTCTGCCCGCGAGGAAGCAGGCTCGTGCGGGTCTTCGATTTCCAGAGTTGCTGGGACGGCCAGAACGTCGACAGCGCCAACCACCGCACCCATGTCACCTTCCCCCAGGCCGACGGTAGTTGCCCGCAGGGTTTCCAGCCCATTCCCGCGCTGGAGCACCGGCTCGTCTACAACGTGCCGCAGGGCCCCAACTTCGCCGTCGACGGCTTCCCCGAGGAACTACACAAACCGATCACTGACCACAGTGACTTCATCAACCTGATGAACGAGCAGCAGATGCGGCAGGTCGTCGACTGCATCAACGGCGGCAGACGCTGTCGCTGACCCTGATTCATCGGCGTGGCCGGGCGACTGGCCACGCCGTCCTCATTGCCAGATTGCCAGGAGCAAGGCCACATCAGGTGTGAGAAAGGGCAAGATCATGGCTGGCTTCTCCCGCCCGCGACGCGCTCACGGTGTGGCGCGTCCGACCGGCGTCATCAGGAGGCGAGACCACGGCGGCGTCGTCCTGTCGCTGGCCGTCGCCTCGGCCCTCGCGCTCACCGGATGCGGTGTGCAGGCCCAGGCGAACAGTGGGCACAAGACGGGGACGCCGCCCCGCGCGTACACCGTCGAGCAACTGGCGGCCACCATCGGCTGCACCGCCCAAATCACCCTCAAGGCGAAGGACTACCGGAAAGGGGAATGCACCAGCGACGGAATCCCCTTCGTGTTCCTTGACTTCGACACGACCCAAGGCCAGCGTGAGTGGCTCGACTACGCCGAGATGTACGGCGGCCTCTACCTCGTCGGCAATCGATGGGCGCTGTCAGCCAAGTCCAAGGCTTTCATGCAGGAACTGAGCGGGAGAATCGGGGGCACGGTCGAAGAACACAGCCCCGGCGGCTCCGCCCATGCCCCGACCGGACACTGATTCCCGCTTCTCACCGAAGCCGACCCCATCCGGCGCTCCTTCACGCTCCACGAGCGGCCTGCGGCCCATACTGTCCACATGTGTGATCAGTGGCAGAGAACGTGCTGATGAACACGGCGATCGTGCTCTTCAACCGGGATCTGCGCGTGCACGACCAGCCGGCCCTCGCCGCCGCCTGTGAGCGGGCCGAGCGGGTGGTGCCGCTGTTCGTGCTTGACCCGGCCGTACCGGAGGGGCCTCGGCACGCTTTCCTCCTGGAGTGCCTGGCCGACCTGCGTGCTTCGCTGCGGGCGCGCGGAGGCGATCTGGTCGTCCGGGAGGGCGACGTCGTCCGCGAGACGATGAGGCTCGCCACGGAGCTGGGCGCGGAGACGGTCTGCGCCGCCGCCGACGTCAGCTCGCTCGCCCGGCGGCGTGAGCAGCGCTTCGCCGGGGAACGGATCGAGTTCCTGCTTTTTCCCGGCGTCACCGTCGTGCCCCCGGGCGCGCTGCTGCCCTCGGGCGGAGGCGACCACTATCGAGTCTTCACCCCCTACTGGCATGCGTGGCAGCGTCACAGCCGGCGCCCGCAACTGCCGCCTCCCTCTCGGGTGCGCCTGCCCTCGAAGCTGGCGGCCGGGCGGCTGCCCGATCCCGGCCGGGGCGGGGCCATGCCCGGCGGTGAGTCGGCGGCCCGCGAGCGCGCCGCCCGGTGGCTGCGCCAGGGCCTGGACGGCTACGCGGACGGTCACGACGACCTGGCGGGCGACCGGACCTCGCGGCTCAGCCCGTACCTGCGCTTCGGCTGCCTGTCACCGTTGGAGCTGGCCTGCCGTGCCGAGCGCAGCGAGGCTTTCGTCAGGCAGTTGTGCTGGCGGGACTTCCACCACCAGGTGGCGTACGCGTTCCCGCAGATCAACCGCGAGAACTACCGCCACGGGGAACGGCGCTGGCGGCGCGACCAGGACGCGCTGCAGGCCTGGCAGGCCGGCATGACCGGGATGCCCATCGTGGACGCGGGCATGCGCCAACTGCTGGCCGAGGGCTGGATGCACAACCGGGCCCGCCTCATCGTGGCGGCCTACCTCGTCAAGTGTCTCGGCCTCGACTGGCGTGCCGGTGCCCGGCACTTCTTCCTGCACCTGCTCGACGGCGACGTGGCCAACAACTGCGGCAACTGGCAATGGGTCGCCGGCACCGGCAACGACACCCGGCCCAACCGCTCCTTCAACCCGCTCCGCCAGGCCAGACGTTTCGACCCTGCGGGCCGCTACGTCCGCCGTCACGTCCCCGAACTCGCCGCTCTGCCCGCCGAGCACGTCCACGAGCCCTGGCGGCTGCCTGCTCTCCCCGCCGGCTATCCCGCCCGGCTGGATGGCATCGGTGAGGAGCCCAACCGAGGAAATTGACTCGATCTACCGCAGCGGGTTGACGACGGCGAGCGGACGCGACCATATATTCCCAGCGAGATCGGGCATTTCGCCCATCCGGTCACCGTCCCCGCCCCGAGGAGAGTCGAACAGATCGTGGACGCACGCACCAACCCGCCCGTCGCGTTACCGGAGCGGTGATGGCCAGGGCAGCCCGTACCCGGCAAGGCCATCGCCACCGGGTGGGACACATCGCAGCAGTCGCAGCGGCGGCTGCTTTTCTTTTGATCCCGGGCGGCGTGGCACTCCTCCCGGCCGAAGCGGAAGCCGCCGAGCCCGCGCCGGCTCCCCAGCAGGCCGTCACAGAGCAGGACGCCCTCGCGCAGGCCCGGCAGACGGGGCAGCGGACCGAGGTCGGCTCCATGCGCACCGAGACGCGCACGGTTTACGCCAACCCCGGCGGCCTCGTGCTGGAGCAGCACGCCCGCCCGGTACGCGTCCGCCAGGACGGCCGCTGGGCCGACGTGGACACCACCCTGCGCCGCCTGCCCGACGGTTCGATCGCCCCGGCCGCGACGGCCGTGGCGCTGCGCTTCTCCGGCGGCGGCAGCACCCCGATGGCCACGGTCGCGCGCGGCGCCAAGTCGCTGGCCGTCGGCTGGCCAGGACCGCTGCCGGCACCAACGCTTGAGGGCCCCACCGCCACCTACGCCGAGGTGCTGCCGGGCGTTGACCTCCGGGTCACCGCCGACGTGGACGGCTTCTCGCACGTGCTCGTCGTCAAGAACCGGCAGGCGGCGCTCGGCGGCAAACTCGACCGCCTGCGCTTCTCGCTCAAGTCGGGCAACCTGTCCGTACGCGAAAGCAAGGGCGGCGGCCTGCGGGCGGTGGACGGCGGCGGCGCCGACGTGTTCGTCGCCCCGACCCCGCTCATGTGGGACTCCCCCGCCGCCCCGGAGGCCCGCCGCCTGGCCTCGGCCTCCGACCGAGGTCCCGCGCCGGGCTCCCGGCACGAGCGGATGGGCCTGGAGGTGAGCGGCGACGCGCTGACCCTCGCGCCCGACAAGGCCATGCTCACCGCGCCCGGCACCCGCTACCCGGTCTACCTCGACCCGTCGGTGTCGGCGCCGCGCGGCGCGTGGACGGCGGTGTGGAGGAAGTACCCGAACACGAACTACCTCAACTCCGGCGACGTGGCCCGCGTCGGCTACGAGAGGGACACCGGCCAGACCAACCGTTCGTTCTTCCAGATGAACAACGGCTCGGCCATCCACGGCAAGCAGATCCTCAAGGCCACGCTGCGCACGTTCGAGAGCTGGTCCTGGTCCTGCTCGGCCCGGCCGGTCGAACTCTGGCTGACCAGCGTCATCGGCGGCGCCACCACCTGGAACAACCAGCCCGCCTGGGTGACGCACCTGGACACCGAGCACGTGGCCAAGGGCTGGAGCACCGGCTGCCCGGCCGGCGGCGTGGAGTTCGACGCCACGCACGCGGCGGTGCGGGCGGCGGCCGAGAACTGGCCGACGATCACGCTGGGCCTGCGGGCGACCGACGAGGGCGACACCTTCGGGTGGAAGAAGTTCCACAACAACCCCGTCCTGGTCATCGAGTACAACAGCCGGCCCGCCGTTCCCGCCGCCGCCGACGCCTGGTCCGACCCGGGCGGCGGCTGCCTGTCGGGCTCGGCCCGGCCCTCCGTGGGCACCGCCACGCCCAAGCTCTGGGCCAAGCTGCGCGACGGCGACAACTCCGTCAGGGGCCGCTTCGAGTGGTGGAACGGCGAGGCCAAGGTGGGCGAGCACCTCACCCCCTCCGCCTCCTCCGGGAACGCGTTCTACGCGAACATCCCGGCGGGCGCGTACGGGGACGGCTCGGTGATCCGCTGGCGGGTGCGCGCCGAGGACGGCATCGCCACCAGCGCGTGGGGCCCGTGGTGCGAGATCCGCGTCGACACCACCGCCCCCGGCCGCGAACCCGTGGTCACCTCCGCGCAGTACCCGGAGAACACCTGGGGTGAGGGGCTCGGCCGCGCCGGCTCGTTCACCTTCGAGGCCAATGGCGTCACGGACGTGACCAGGTTCGTCTACGGCCTCAACACCAACCCGGACGTCGAGGTGAAGGCGGACACCACGGGCGGCAAGGCCACCGTCCGGCTCACCCCGGACAAGGACGGCCCCAACGTGCTGTCGGTACGCAGCAAGGACGCCGCCGGCAAGCAGGGCCCGATCCGCAGCTACGTCTTCAACGTCAGGGACGGCACGGGCCCGGTCGGCCACTGGACGCTCGACGAGGGCCAGGGCGGTGTCACGGCCGACTCGGCAGGCTCCCGCTCCGCCACGCTCGGCGGCGGCGCGGCCTGGACCGACGGCCGCCAGGGCAAGGCGCTGCGCTTCACGGCCACGGGCCAGCACGCCGCCACCGCCGGGGCGGTCGTCCCCACCGAGAACAACCTCGCCCTGTCGGCCTGGGTCCGGCTCAGCGAACTGCCTGCGCACAACGCCGCCGCCGTCAGCCAGGACGGCCAGTCGCACGCCGGGATCTGGCTCGGCTACCGGGCCAGTACCAAGTCGTGGTCGTTCAAGATGAACAACTCCGGCGGCACGTCCCAGTCGGTGTGGGCCGACAGCCCCGCCGTGACGCCGAAGGCGGGTGAGTGGACCCACCTGACCGGCGTCTACGACTCGGCGGCCAAGGCCATGTACCTGTACGTCAACGGCCACCGCGCCGCCGGGCCCGTCGCCTACCACGGCGGGGCCGGACCCGCGGGCGCGCTGCAGTTCGGGCGGGCCCAGCACCAGGGCGGCATGACCGACCCCTGGCCGGGCGAGGTGGACGACGTGCGCGTGCACGACCGGGCGGTGTACGGCGAGGAGATCGTCCGGCTGGTCAACCAGGGTTCCACGCTGACCGGGCACTGGATGCTGGACGAGGGCGAGGGCGCCACGGCCGCCGACGCGACCGGCCGTACGGGGCCGCTCACCCTCGGCGGCGGCGCGGCGTGGACGCCGGGCTGGCTCGGCGACGCGCTGGCCGTGGACGGCACCGCCGGGCACGCCGCGGCGGCAGGTCCGGCGATCCGCACCGACCAGAGCTTCACCGTCAGCGCCTGGGTCCAGCTCGACACCCTGCCCTCGGTCGACAGCGTCGCCCTGGCCCAGGGAGGCGCGCGGACCAGCGCGTTCGCGCTCGGCTACACGGCGCAGGGGCCCCGCTGGGGCTTCGCGATGATCGACGCCGACGCCGACGCGCCGAACCTCGTGATGGCCCGCTCCGACGACGTGCCGTACCCGATGGAGTGGACCCACCTGGCGGGCGTGTACGACGCGCCGGCCCGCAAGCTGCGCGTCTACGTCGGCGGGAATCTCGTCGCCGGCGCCCAGGCCGACTACTACAGCACCTGGAACGCCGGCGGGCCCCTCCAGGTCGGCAGGGGCATCTTCGCGGGGGCCATGTCCGCCCACTGGCCGGGGGTCCTCGACGACGTACGCACCTACCAGGGCGCCCTGAGCGACGACGACGTCGCCAGGCTCGCCGCAGAGTAATTCGCCGGCCGGCGGGGCGCCCGCCCCGCCGGCCCACCCCCGATCCCCATGGATGGTGAGGATGGACGTCTCTGAGGAGTTCCCGGAGACCGGACGCTCCAACTTACTGATCTACGATTTCCATCCCCGGCTGGCTCGCTGGTTCGCCCGCTCGTGCGCGGCGCTGACGGTGCTCGTCACCGTGCCGCTCGCCCCGGCGCTGCCCGCCGAGGCCGCGCGCCGGGAGCGGCCCGGTGTGCAGCGGGAGGAGCCGGTGCCGGGTGTGTCCGTGCCCGTGCTGCCCAAGCGCGAGGACCCGGCCGCCAAGCGGGCGCTGAGCGCCGCCCCCGCCGTGACCTGGCCACGTGCCGGGGCGGTTGAGCTGGCGCCGGGCAGTTCGGGGAAGGTCGCGCCCGGCTCGCTGTCCGTGCGCGTGGACGCCCCCTCCGATCGGGCCGAGCCGCCCGAGCAGGTGAAGCTGGAGGTGCTGGAGCGGGCGAAGTCCGCCTCGGTGCCTGGTGTCGTGCTGCGCGTCTCGCCGGGGCGGGCCGCCACCCGCGGCGGCAAGGCCCGCTTGCGGATGGACTACTCCGGCTTCCGTCACGCCTTCGGCGGCGACTACGCCGCCCGCCTCCGCCTGGTCAAGCTGCCCGACTGCGCCCTGGAGGCGGCCGCGCGCGACTGCCCGGCCCCCGAGCCGGTACGCGCCGAGAACGACGTGCGCGCCGGCACGCTCACCGCCGACGTGGACGTCGCCGCCGCGGAAGGCCGGCTGTACGGCCTGACCAGCGCCCCGGCGAGCGCGTCCGGCGACTACAAGGCCACGCCGCTGGCCGCGTCCGCCACCTGGGCGGTCGGCCCTCAGTCGGGCGACTTCTCCTGGAACTACCCGATGCGGGTCCCGCCCGCGATCGGCGGCGACGAGCCCACGGTGTCGCTCGGCTACTCCTCCCAGAGCGTGGACGGCCGCACCTCCGCCACCAACAACCAGGCGTCCTGGGCCGGTGAGGGCTTCGACCTGACGCCCGGCGGCTACATCGAGCGCCGCTACAAGTCCTGCTCGGCCGACGGCAAGCAGACCGGCGACCTGTGCTGGGACCACGAGAACGCCACGCTCGTGCTCAACGGCTCGGCGAACGAGCTGATCAAGGACTCCGCCGGCGGCAAGTGGCGACTCAAGCGCGACGACGGCACCCGCGTCGAGCAACTGTTCGGCACCGCCAACGGCGACGACAACGGCGAGCACTGGCGGGTCACCACGCTCGACGGCACCCAGTACACCTTCGGCCTCAACCGGCTGCCCGGCTGGGCGAACGGCAAGCCGGAGACCGCGTCGGCCTGGACCGTGCCGGTGTTCGGCAACGAGGCCGGCGAGCCCTGCCACAACGCCGTGGCCGCCGACGCCTGGTGTCAGCAGGGGTGGCGGTGGAACCTCGACCTCGTGTCCGACCGGCACGGCAACGCCACGACGTACTGGTACGAGCGCGAGCGCAACCACTACGGCCGCGACGGCAAGCCCGAGCAGGGCACCCCGTACGACCGGGGCGGCCTGCTGTCCAGGATCGACTACGGCTACCGCTCGGACGAGCTGTTCACCCGCTCGCCGTCGGCGCGCGTGGAGTTCACGCCCGCCGAGCGGTGTCTGCCCGGCGGGGCGATCACCTGCGAGCCGGGCCAGCTCACCAAGGAGAACGCCTCCCACTGGCCGGACGTGCCGTTCGACCGTAACTGCGCGGCCGGCGAGGTGTGCAAGGACCGGACCTCGCCCACGTTCTGGACGCGCAAGCGGCTGGCCAAGGTCACCACGCGGGTGTTGTCCGGCGGGGCGTACAAGGACGTCGACTCCTGGACGCTGACCCACTCCTTCCCCACCACGGGAGACGGGCTCAGCCCGGCGCTGTGGCTGGCCTCGATCCAGCACGCCGGGCACGTCGGCGGCACCGTCACCCTGCCGAAGGTGACCTTCGCCGGCGTGCAGCTCGACAACCGCGTGGACGGCGACGAGGGCCGCGCCCCGCTGATCAAGTGGCGCGTCCAGTCGGTCTACACCGAGGCGGGGGCCGAGCTGCGGGTCACCTACGCGCCGCAGGAGTGCACCCCGTCCAACCTGCCGGCCCCCGACCGCAACACCATGCGCTGCTACCCACAGCGCTGGGTGCCGCAGGACGAGATGGAGGTGCTGGACTGGTTCCACAAGCACGTCGTCGCCCGGACCGTGGAGATCGACCGCACCGCCCGCTCGCCGTGGCTGGTCACCGACTACGAGTACGCGGGCGGCGCCGCCTGGCGCTACTCCGAGAACATCCTCACCAAGCCCGCCGAGCGCACCTGGTCCGAGTGGCGCGGCTTCGGCAAGGTACGGGTGCGTCAGGGCGACGGCCAGGACACCAAGCGCACGCTGACCGAGCACGTCTACTTCCGCGGCATGGACGGCGACCGCCTGGCCGACGGCGGCCGCAAGGACGTGCACGTCGCCGACTCCGAGGGCGTCACGCGCGAGGACCACGACCAGCTCGCCGGGATGGACAGGGAGACCGTCGTCCGCGACGGCGACGGCGGCAAGATCCTCTCGGCCACCGTCGAGGAGCCGTGGTGGCGGCAGACGGCCACCTTCGCGTTCGAGGGCGTCACCAAGACGGCCTACCTCATTGAGACCAAGGCCACGAGCACCCGCGCCCTCCTGCACGACGGGACGTGGCGGCGCACCTCCGAGGAACGCGTCTACGACGAGCACGGCATCGTCACCCAGATCCACGACCTCGGCGACGTGGCCGTCCCCGGCGACGACGTGTGCACCCGCTACACGCACGCCCGCGACAGCGGGGCCTGGATGCTCGACTTCGTCAGCCGGGCCGAGGCCGTGTCCAAGCCCTGCTCGGCCGAGCCGCAGCGGCCCCAGGACGTGCTGTCGGACGTGCGGACGTCCTTCGACGGGCGGGCCTTCGGACAGCCGCCGGTCAGGGGCGACGTCACCAGGACCGAGGAGCTGACCGGCTACGACGGGGCCACGCCCCGCTACGTGCCCGAGATGATCCGCACCTATGACGGCTACGGCCGGCTCACCTCCGAGACCGACCCGGCCGGCGGCAAGGTGACCACCACGTACGCGCCGGCCTCCGGCGCGCCCGCGACCGAGGTCAGGACCGTCAACGACCTCGGCCACGCCGACGTCACCTACCTCGACCCGGCCAGGGGCGAGGCGGTGGCCCAGGTGGACGAGAACGGCCGCCGCACCGACCTCCAGCACGACGGGCTCGGCCGGCTGGTCAAGGTCTGGCAGCCCGACCGCGACAAGGCCGCCGGCCAGTCGCCCAGCACCGAGTACGCCTACGTCGTCCGCCCCGACGGCCCCAATGCGGTCACCACCAAGACGCTGGCCGCCGACGGCACGTACATCACCAGCCACGAGCTGTACGACGGCCTGATGCGCGAGCGCCAGACCCAGGAGCCCGCCACCGGCGGCGGCCGGGTGCTCACCGACACCTTCCGCAACTCGCTCGGCGAGATCGCCAAGACCAACACCGGCTACTACAGCACCGGCGACCCCTCCTCCGAGCTGCTCGCCGTCTCCGACGACGACGTGGCCGGGCAGATCGTCGGCTCCTTCGACGGCAGCGGCGAGCTGGTCCAGCAGAGCTTCCGGGTCAAGGGCGTGGAGAAGTGGTCGACCAAGGCCGTCCGGCAGGGCGACCGCGTCGACATCACCCCGCCGCCCGGCGGCACCGCCACCACCCACATCGGCGACGCCGAGGACCGCGTCGTCGAGCTGCGCCAGTACAAGGGGGCCACCCCGACCGGCGCATACGAATCCACCAAGTACACCTACGACAAGGCGGGCCGCCTGGCCACGGTCACCGACCCGGCCGGCAACGTCTGGCGTCACCACTTCGACCTGCGCGGCCGGGAGATCAAGACCGAGGACCCGGACAAGGGCAGCACCACGACCGTCTACAACGACACCGACGAGGTGGTCTCCACGACCGACGCCCGCGGCCGCACCCTGTGGTACGGCTACGACGCGATCGGCCGCAAGACCTCGCTGCGCGAGGGGTCGCAGACCGGTTCGCTGCTGGCCGAGTGGACGTACGACGCCCTGGCCAAGGGGCAGCAGAACGCCAGTATCCGGTACGTGGGCGGGCAGGCGTACAAGGCGGAGGTCAACGCCATCGACCGGGACTACCGCGCGCTGCGGCAGACGGTCACGATCCCCGAGCGCGAGGGCAAGCTCGCCGGCTCCTACGTCTTCAACACCCGCTACACCCCTGACGGCCAGGTTCAGTCCGTCACCTTCCCGGAGGTGGGCGGCCTGGCGGCGGAGACCGTCACCTACGACTACGACGGGCTGCGCCAGCCCGTCAAGGTCACGGGCCTGTCGTCGTACGTCACCGACGCCCGTTACAGCAAGCTGGGCGAGACGCTCCAGTACGAGCTCAGCACCGGCCCCAGAAAGACCTGGCTCACCTTCACCCATGAGGAGGGCACCAGGAGGATGATCCGCTCCCAGCTCGACCGGGACACCGGCACGAGCTCGGACCTGGACCTGAACTACCGCTACGACCCGGCGGGCAACGTGACCTCGATCGCCGACAGGGCGGCCGGCGTCCAGGACACGCAGTGCTTCACCTTCGACCATCTGCGCCGCATGACCTCGGCGTGGACGGCCACGGACGACTGCGCTTCGGGTTCGCCGCAGTCCGGCAAGATCGGCGGCGCGGCCCCGTACGCGGTCAGCTACGCCTACGACGCTGTCGGCAACCGGACCAAGGAGACCAAGCACGCCTGGGGCGGCGCGGGTGAGCAGGTCCGCGACTACACCTACCCGGCGGCGGGCGGCAAGCAGCCGCACGCGCTGCAGGCGGTGGGGGCGGACCTGTTCGAGTACGACGCGGCGGGCAACACCACCCGGCGCAAGGTCGGCACCGCCGATCAGAGCCTGTTGTGGGACGCCGAGGGCAACCTGGAGTCGGTGACCGAGGCGGGCAAGACGACGTCGTTCCTCTACGACGCCGACGGCGACCGGCTGCTGCGCAAGACCGCCGACGAGACCACGCTGTACGTGGACGACATGGAGCTGCGCCTGGACCACGCCAAGAAGGTTGTGGAGGGCAGCCGCTACTACACCGTCAACGGCCAGCCGGTGGCCATGCGCAACTCGGCGGACAAGGTGTACTTCTTCGGCGACGACCACCACGGCACCGCCCACGCCGCCGTGGACGCCGCCACCGGCGAACTGGCGATCCGCCGCCGGGCCCCGTTCGGCGCCGACCGGGGCCCGGCGCCGCCGTGGTGGCCTGGCCAGCGCGGGTTCGTCGGCGGCAACGTCGACGCCACCACCGGCCTCGTCCAGCTGGGGGCCCGCGAGTACGACCCGGCGACCGGCCGGTTCCTGTCCGTGGACCCCGTCATCGACGCGTCCGACCCGCAGCAGCTCAACGCCTACGCCTACGCCAACAACAACCCGATCTCGATGACCGACCCCGACGGGCTGCTGTGGTGGTTCGCCGCCATCGCCATCGGCATCGGGGTGCGGTTCGTCGCCCGGCGGGCGCTGACCTGGGTGGCGCAGCGGGTGGCAGCGGCGATGGCCAGGCGCGCGGCCATGCGCGCGGCCGCCGAGGCGGCGCGCCGGGCCGCCGAGGTGGCCAGGCGGCGCGCCATCGAGATCGCCAGACGCAAGGCGATGGACCTGGCCCGCCGCCGCGCCGCCGCCCTCGCCATGCGGCGCGCGATGGAGAAGCTCAGGCGGGCCGCCGAGGCAGCGGCCCGCCGCCGTGCCGCCGCCGCGGCGCGACGCGCTCAGGCCGCCGCTGCCAGGCCGCGGGCGGCGTCGGCGGCGCGGGCGCAACGGGCCATCCGGCGGGTCACAAAACAGACACAACGACACCTCCCCTGGAAGGAGCGGACCTACCGGCCGGGCTCGCTCAAGGCCCAGCAACGCACGTCGCCGCCCAAGAACCAGCGCACACCGGTTCAGCCGAGCCAGGCGGCGCAGCGCTACGACTGGCGCAACGTGCACGAGCAGATCGACCCGATGGCGGGCAGGGAGACCAGCAAGGGCACCGTCAGGTCGTCGGAGACTCCGGAGGTGATGTACGGGCTGGAGACGTTCAAGATGGAGACCCAGCTCCCGGTCCACGGCGCCAAGTGGAAGGTGTACGTGATCAAGCTGGGTGAGGTGGTCGCCCGGGCGCTGGACTGGGAGAAGAAGCTCATCTGAGCCGCCCCGCCGGGCCGTGGCCCCACCACGGCCCGGCGGGCCCCGGGCTCGACGAAGGCGTCCGCGTCAGGCCGGGAGGCAGCGCGGCTTGACCAGCCCCCGGTCATAGGCGAGCGCCACCACGTGGGCGCGGGTGGACAACCCCAGCTTGGCCATCGCCCGGTTGAGATGCGTCTTGACCGTGGCCTCGCTCACCGACAGGAACCCGGCGATGTCCCTGTTCGACATCCCGCGCCCCACCAGCGCCAGCACCTCGGCCTCGCGCCGGGTCAGCAGCCTCAGGTCAGGGGCCGAGGCGATCGGGTCGGCCGGCCGCCACACGTCGATGAGCGCCTTGATCGCGCTCGGCGCCAGCAGGACATGGCCCTCCGCCACCGTGCGGATCGCCGACAGCAGCAGCGCCGGCGGCGTGTCCTTGAGCAGGAACCCCGCCGCCCCGGCACGCAGCGCGCGGTAGACGTACCCGTGCAGGTCATCGCCGCCCAGGACGAGGACCCTCGGCGCCGGCTTCTCGGCCGAGGCCAGGATCCGCTCGACGGTGGCGATGTCGCCGGTGGCCGGCACGCGGACGTTCAGCAGGACGACGTCGGGGCGGGCGGCGAGCGCGAGGGACACCGCCTCCTCGCCCGCGGCCGACTCCCCTGCCACCTCCATCCCCGGACAGGCGCTGATCAGCGCCGCCAGGCCCGCGCGGTCGAGCGCCTCGTCGTCGGCCACCAGCACCCGCAGGGGTGAGCCGCCGACGACCGGCCGCCTCATGGGAGTGGCTCGTTCCAGAGGCCGGACATGCGGCGGGCCGGGCCCGGATGCCGCCGGACGTGTGTGTTGTCGCGCGTGAACAGAGCGGCCTCCCACTTTCCCGATCCGATTCTGGGGGCAAAAGGGCCCGCTGAGCTGATCGTTCAACGAACTTCTAAGCGTCGCGCCATGTGACCCATGAAGGTGCGCATAGTGACACCAGAGCGATCATTTCCCTACGATCAGTCCGGCGGCGTTGACGCGTGCGGGATCCGTCTCGGCACGGGATCGAAAGTAGGTCGTGGACATGCTCCGTGCGCACCTGGCCGTCCTGGCCGCGGGAATTGTCGGAGTTTCCCTGCTGTCCGCGGTCGATCCTCGACCGGCCGCGGCCGCCTCCGCCCTGACCTGCTCGGCGGTCGTGCCGGTGTACGGCATCGACGGCGGGGGCAAACTGCGCTGGTACGGCCACCGCGCCGGAGCCTCCGGCGCGGATTCCTGGGCCGCCGACAGCGGCAAGGAGATCGGCTACGGCTGGAACACGCTGACCAAGGTGTTCTCCGGCGGCAACGGCGTGATCTACGCGGTCGACGGCGACGGCGGCCTGAAATGGTACCGCCACCTGGATCCCGCGACCGGGGAGCGCGGCTGGGCTCCCGGCGAGCGCACGGTCATCGGCCAGGGCTGGGGCGACTTCGTCGACATCGTGTCGGCCGGCTCCGGGGTCATCTACGCCCTCGACAAAGTCGGAGACCTGCACTGGTACCGCCATCTTTCGCCGACGACCGGCGAGGCGCGGTGGGCACCGGGGAGCGGCAAGGTCATCCGCTCGGGCTGGACGGCGATCACCACGCTGATGACCGGGCGCGACGGCACGCTGTACGGCGTGAACACCAAGGGACACCTGCGCTGGTACGACCACACCGACCCGGTCGCGGGCGGCACCGCCTTCGGCTCGGGCACGGGCCTGGTGACCGGCGAGGGCTGGGAGGATCGCCGCAGCCCGTCCGGTGCCGGAGCGGGAGTCGTCTACGCGCTCGACGCCTCCGGCCGGATGTGGTGGCAGCGCCATGCCGACCCGCTGGCCGGAGCACCGGTCTGGCAGGAGCGCCGGCCGCTGAAAGGGGGGTTCGCCGCCTTCACCACGCTGTTCGCCGACGCCACCGCCTGCGCGCCCGACCAGTCCTTCACCGGTTACACCTCCGGCGAATCCGGCCAGAACCTCTACTACAGCCAAGGCCGGGTCGGCGCCGTCCTGACGGAAGGGGCCAGAACCGCCGTCACCTACGGCCCGCAACGCAAGTTCGCCGAGGCGACGACCGAGGCGACCGTCTCGACCCGGGCGTGGGTCCGCCTGCTGCCCGGCCCGTGGTCGCTCTCGGCGCCGTGGGCGGCCTCATGGCCGGCGGCCAACATCGCAAGGACCGACGAGGATCTGCTGGACATCGCCACGCAGTACCTCGCGGACGCCCCCTCCAAGGTCCGCGATGGCCTGCGCTACGCGGGCGACGCCCACTACGGGCCCTTGCTTCCTGACGGCACCAGGGAAGAGGGCTCGGACTTCAACGACTACCTCGGCGTCACCTGGACCTACGACGACAGGATCGATGCCCCTGAAGCCCGCCAGAAGGACTCGCTGGACTGTTCCGGCTTCGTCAGAATGGTCTTCGGCTACCGAGGCGGCCACCCGCTGGGCATCGGCGACACGCTGAACAAGTCCGCCCTCCCCCGCCGAGCCGTGCAGATGGCCGACGAGAACGCCCCGGGAATCACCGTGATCGACGGTGGCACGGCCAAACCCACGTCCTACGCGAGCCTGCGGGCGGGCGACCTGCTGTTCTGGGACGCCAGCGCCGACGACGGCACAGCCCTCGACCACGTCGGCATTTATCTGGGAATCGACTCCACCGGCAAACACCGCTTCATTTCCAGCCGCAAAACGGTCAACGGTCCCACGCTGGGCGACGAAGGCGGCCCCTCGACCCTCGACAGCGCCACCCTCTACGACCGCTCGTGGCGCAAGGCCAAGCGCGTTTGACACCTCTTACGGCTAACCGCTATCTATTGGCTAGCCGTTAGGGGGGTGGAATGCAGGACGCAGTGCTGGCGATGCTCGCCAAGGAGCCGTCGCACGGGTACCAATTGCGCGCTCGGCTGCGGCAGAGCCTCGGCCCGCTGGGCGAGTCGATGAACCCCGGCCAGATCTATGTGACGTTGGCCCGGCTGGAGAAAGCGGGGCTCGTCGTCTGCGAGCGGGCCGACGGCCTGCCCGAGCGGCCGGATCGCAAGGTGTACGCGCTGACGCCGGCCGGGCAGGAGCGGGTGGCCGCCTGGGTGGCCGAGGTGGGCTGGCCGAAGCCGGATCTGGCGGAGTTTCATCTCAAGCTCGTCGCGGCGGCCGCCGCCCGGCTCGCCGACCCGGTCGAGCTCGTGGCGGCGCAGCGCCGTGAACTGCTGCGCCGCCTGCGTGAGGCGCAGCGCGCGGCGCTGGCCGAGCCGGCCGGATCTTCCGCCGTCCTGCTGCTGGAGGGGGTCGTGCTGCGGCTGCAGGCGGACCTGCGCTGGTTGGAAGCCTGCGAGCGGGCCTGGTCCAAGACCGATGACGAATCCGAGGGTGCGTGAACGTGTCGAGTCCTGTGGTCCGGGCCTACGGCCTGGTGAAGGAGCATGGTCAGGGCGAGAGCCGGGTCCGCGCGGTCGACGAGGTCGACCTGGAGGTGCCCGCGGGGCAGATGCTGGCGGTGATGGGGCCGAGCGGCTGCGGGAAGTCGACCCTGCTCCACCTGCTGGGCGGCCTGGAGCGGCCATCCGGTGGGGAGGTGTGGCTGGCGCGGCGTCGCGTCGACACCCTGAGCGAGCGGGCTCTGGCCCGGCTGCGGCGCCGGTCGCTGGGGTTCGTCTTTCAGGCGTTCCATCTGGTGGAGGAGCTGTCGGCGGCCGAGAACGTGGAGTTGCCCGCGCTGCTGGCCGGTCGCTCGCGGCGTGAGGCGGGGCGGCGCGCGAGGCTCCTGCTGGAGCGGGTCGGGCTGACCAGGCGCGCCCGGCATCTGCCTGCTGAGTTGTCCGGCGGGCAACGGCAGCGGGTCGCCATCGCCCGCGCGCTGGCCAACGAGCCGCTGATCGTCCTGGCCGACGAGCCGACCGGCAACCTCGACACCACGGCCACACGCGACGTGCTGAGGATCTTCGAGGACCTGCGGTCAGCGGGTCAGACCCTCGTGATCGTCACGCACGACGAGCGGGTCGCGGCCACGGCCGACCGGCTGGTGTCGATGCGCGACGGCATGTTCGTCGACGACACCCGGCTGGCCGGCACCGGCACCGGGCGGCTCGGCGACCTGATCGGGCTGGAGGGCTGAACGACATGGGCCGCGCCGTGCTCATCGCCCGCCTCGTCCTGGCCGACGTCCGCAGGCACAAGGCCCAGGCCGTGATGCTGCTGCTCGCGGTGACGGCGGCCACCGCCACCTTGGCCCTGGGCCTGTCCCTCGGGGACGCGTCACAGACGCTTTATCGGCAGACCCGCACGGCCACCGCCGGGCCGGACATGGTGGCACTCGCCCCCGACCCGGGCCCCGCCGCGACATCGGCTCTGACCTCGCTGGCGCGCGCCTCCGAGGTCGTCGCCCACAACGGCCCCTACCGCATCGTCTACGCCACCCTCACCGCGCGCGGCTCCACCTCCAACGTGGTGGTGCACGGCGCCGCCGAGAAACCCGGGGCTGTCGACCGGCCGCTGGTGACCTCGGGCCGCTGGGTACGCCCCGGCGGCGCGGTACTCGAACGGGGCTTCGCCACCGCGCTGGGCGCCCGCGTCGGCGACCGCGTCACCATCTCCGGCCGGTCGTACCCCGTCGTCGGGATCGCCGTGACCGCGGCCACCTCCATCTACCCCTGGGCGGCGCAGATCGGCCCGGGCGGCGGCCCCGGCGACGCGAGCGGCCTGGCCTGGCTGACCCGATCAGATGCCCGGGCACTGGCGTCACGGGATCTCCCGGTGACCATGGCCCTTGACCTCAAGCTGCGCGACCCCGCCGCCACCCAGGACTTCATCGACGCCCACCGAGACTCCACCGCCAGGGTGACCTTCCACTCCTGGCAGTTCAAGGCCAAGCAGGACGCCGTCATCCTCAGGAGCAGCCAGCCGATCCTGGTCGTCGGCAGTTGGCTGCTCAGCCTCCTGGCCATCACCGGGGTGGCCGCGCTGGCCGCGGGACGCGCCGCCGAGCAGACGCGCCGGGCGGGTCTGCTCAAGGCGGTCGGCGCCACCCCCGGCCTGATCGCCGCCGTCCTGCTCACCGAATACCTGGCTCTGGCGCTGCTGGCCGACGCGCTGGGCCTGGCGCTCGCCCGCCTGGCCGCGCCCGCCATCGCCAGCCCCACCGCCAGCCGGATCGGCGACCTCGCCGGGCCGACCGGCGCCACGATCGTCGCGGCGACCGTCCTCGCCGTGGCGGTGGCGGTGCTGTCCACCCTGCCTGCCACACTGCGGGCCCTGCGCACCGCGACCGTCACCGCGCTGACCGGCCCCGCCCACCAGCCTCGCCACCGTCCCCGGCTGACGGCGTTGTCCGCGTTGCTGCCCACCCCGCTGCTGCTCGGGCTGCGCCTGATGGCCCGCCGGCCGGGCCGCGCCGTGCTGCACGCGTGCTCCACCGCCGCCACACTGATCGCGGTCATCGCCTTGCTGGCCTTCCACGCCCAGCCCGTCAAGGGGTACGGCTCCCTGCCCAACCTGCGAGAGGTGCACGACGGCCGGCTGCTGCTGGCGATCACCGTCCTGCTGATCGTGCTCGCCACCGTGAACACCATCGCGCTCACCTGGACCACGGCGATGGAGGCCCGGGTGACCATGGCCATCGCGCGCACGCTCGGCGCCACCCCCGGCGAGATCTCGGCCGGGTTGTCCACCGCCCAACTCCTGTCAGCCCTGCCCGGAGCCCTCGCCGGCATCCCCATGGGCATCGCCGTGCTCTGGGCCTTCAGCCTCGGGAAGACGACCACGCCTCCCACCTCCTGGATGCTCACCGCCGCGCTCGCGGTCCTCCTGGCGACGGCGGCGTTCACCGCCCTGCCCGCACGCCTGGCGGCCCGCCGGCCCGTGGCACAGACCCTGAGCGCGGAAACGGCCTGACCAACCGGGCGGCCGGCTCGTCACTCACCGGCGGGCCCTCCGGTCTCCAGCAGCCGCCCGCCGGACAGCTCCAGCCAGCGCCCCACCTTGATCTCCGCGAGGAACCGTTCGTCGTGGCTGACCACCACGAACGCCCCTTCGTACGCGCCGAGCGCGCTCTCCAACTGCCCCACGCTGACCAGGTCCAGGTTGTTGGTGGGCTCGTCGAGCAGCAGGAGCCGGGGCGCGGGCTCGGCGCACAACACGCAGGCCAAGGTGGCGCGCAGCCGTTCGCCGCCCGACAACACCCCTACCGGCAGGTGCGCACGCGCGCCGCGGAACAGGAAGCGGGCCAGCAGGTTCATCCGCTCCGCCTCCGGCATGCCGGGGGCGGACGCGGCCAGGTTCTCGGCCACGGTGCGCGCGACGTCGAGCAGGTCGAGCCGCTGCGACAGGTAGGCGACCCGCCCGTCGGCCCGCCTCGTCGTGCCGCCGTCGGGCTCCAGCTCGCCGCTGATCAGGCGCAGCAAAGTGGACTTGCCCGCACCATTGGGGCCGGTCAGCGCGATGCGCTCGGGCCCGCGGACGGTCAGGTCGATGCCCGGCTCGGCGAACAGGCCGCGGGCCTGCAGGCGTTCGCCGTGGAAGACCGTGCGCCCGGCGGGCACGTTGGTGCCCGGCAGCTCCAGCGCGATCTTCTGGTCGTCGCGCAGGGCGCGCCCGGCCTCGTCGAGCCTGGCCTTGGCGTCGCCGACGCGGGCGGCGTGCATCTGGCCCGCCCGCCCGGCGGACTCCTGGGCGCCCCGTTTCATGTTCCCGGCGAAGATGCGCGGCAGGCCGGCGCTCTTGAGGTTGCGGGCGGCGTTGCCGGCCCGGCGCTCCGCGCGCTCGCGTGCCTGCTGCATCTCCCGCTTCTCGCGCTTGAGCTCCTGCTCGGCGCTGCGCATGTTGCGTTCCGCGGCCTCCTGTTCCGCGCGTACGGCCTCCTCGTAGGCGGTGAAGTCACCGCCGTAGAAGCGGATCTCGCCCCGGTCGAGTTCGGCGATGCGCTCCATGCGGTCGAGCAGGGCCCGGTCGTGGCTGACCACGAGCAGGCAGCCGTTCCAGTCGCCGAGCAGGTCGTAGAGCCTGCGGCGCGCCTCAAGGTCGAGGTTGTTCGTCGGCTCGTCGAGCAGCAGGACGTCGGGCCGCTTGAGGAGCTGCGCGACCAGGCCGAGCGAGACGACCTGGCCGCCGCTCAACGTGGCCAGCGTGCGGTCGAACGCGAGGTCGCCGAGCCCGAGCCGGTCGAGCTGGGCACGGGTGCGCTCCTCGATGTCCCAGTCGTTGCCGATCGTGGTGAAGTGCTCCTCCCCCGCGTCGCCCGACTCGATGGCGTCCAGCGCGGCGATCACCGGGGCGATGCCGAGGACCTCGGCCACGGTCAGGTCGCCGGTGAGGGGCAGGCTCTGCGGCAGGTAGCCGAGCACGCCGTCGACGGACACGCTGCCGCCACGGGGCACGTGCTCGCCGGCGATCAGCTTGAGCAGCGTGCTCTTGCCCGCGCCGTTCGGGGCCACGAGGCCGGTACGGCCGCCGCCCACGGTGAAGGACAGGTCGCTGAAGACGGGCGTGTCATCAGGCCAGGAGAAGGACAGGTTGGAGCAGATGACGAACGCGTTGGACATGCGAGAGACCTCATGTGAGAACGCGGGCGTGCCGAAGCCGCCCGGCGAAGGGGACAGGGGTTCGGAGAACGACGACGAGAGCCACGCCGGCGGCGGTCATGTGCGCCTGCCGGGGCCGATCAACCTCCGGTATCACCCGGAGATGTCGTCGTCACCTGCCACGTCTGGTCTCCTAGCATCCGATCTCAAGCCTCTTCCACCCTAGCAGTCGCTCGGATCAGCGGGGGTCGGCGGTGGTGCCCCCCTCGGGGAAATGGCAGGCTACGCGGTGTCCCGCGCCGGTCAGCGCCGGCTCTTCGAGAGCGCACCGCTCCTGGGCCTTCCAGCAGCGGGTACGGAAGCGGCAGCCCGACGGCGGGTCGGCCGGGCTGGGCACGTCACCGGCGAGCACGATCCGCTTCCTCTCACCGCGCTGCGACGGATGCGAGATCGGCACAGCCGAGATGAGCGCCCTGGTGTAGGGGTGGGCGGGCCGTGCGAAGATCTCCCTACGCTCGCCCTCCTCCACGATCCGGCCCAGGTACATGATCGCCACTCTGTCGCACAGATGGCGCACGACCGACAGGTCATGCGAGATGAACAGGTAGGCCAGGCCCAGCTCGCGCTGCAGGTGGACGAGCTGGTTGACGACCTGCGCCTGAATCGAGACGTCCAGCGCCGAGACGGGCTCGTCCAGCACCAGCACGCGCGGGTTCAGGGCCAGCGCCCTGGCGATGCCGACGCGCTGGCGCTGGCCGCCGGAGAACTCGTGCGGGTAGCGGCCCGCGTGCTCGGGCGACAGGCCCACCAGCTCCAGCAGCTCGCCGACCCGTTCCCTGCCGCCGTCGCGGTAGCGACCCTGGGTGCGCAGCGGCTCGGCGACGATCTCGTGCACGGTCAGCCTCGGCGACAGGGACGCGTACGGGTCCTGGAAGACGATCTGGATCTCGCCGCGCAGCGGGCGGAGCTCGGCGTGCGACATGGGGGCCAGGTCGCGCCCGCCGTACAGGATGCGGCCGGAGGTGGGCTCGGCCAGGCGCACGACGAGCCGGCCCGTCGTGGTCTTGCCGCAGCCGGACTCGCCGACCAACCCGAGGGTGCGGCCGGGGTGCAGCGCCAGGTCCACGCCGTCCACGGCCCTGACCGTCCCGGTCTGCCTGCGCAGGACCCCGCTGCGGATCGGGAAGTGCTTGGTCAGGCCCTCGACGGCCAGCACGGGTTCGCTCACGCCGACTCCCCGTGGAAATGGCAGGCTGACCGGTGACCGCCGGCCGCCGCGACCGGGTCGGGGCGCTTCGTCCGGCAGGCGGCGCGGCCGACGCCCAACGCGCAGCGCGGCTCGAAGGCGCAGCCGGGCGGCGGCGCCAGCAGGTCGGGCGGACTGCCCGGGATCGGCACCAGCTCCCCCGTCGCCGACGCCAGGCCGGGCCGGCTGGACAGCAGGCCACGCGTGTAGGGGTGGCGGGGCGTGGTGAAGACCTGGTGCACGTCGCCGTGCTCGACGACGCGGCCCGCGTACATGACCGCGACCCGGTCGGCCAGCTCGGCGATCACGCCCAGGTCGTGGGTGATGAGCACCGCGGCCGCGCCGCTCTCCCTTCTGGCCGTGTCGAGCAGGCCGAGCACCTGCGACTGGATGGTGACGTCCAGCGCGGTCGTCGGTTCGTCGGCGATGAGCAGGTCGGGCTCGTTGGCCAGAGCCATCGCGATCAGCGCGCGCTGGCGCATGCCGCCGGAGTATTCGTGGGGGTGGCGGCCGTACCGGTCTGCGGGGTCGGCGATGCCGACGGAGGCCAGCAGCTCCAGCACGCGGGCCCGCACGGCGGCGCGGGCCAGGCGCGGCTGGTGCAGCCTGATGGCCTCGGCGATCTGGGCGCCGACCGGGACGACCGGGTTGAGCGCCGTCATCGGGTCCTGGAAGATCATCGCGATGCGGCGGCCCCTGATCCGGCGCAGCCGGCGCGCGGGCAGGGCCAGCAGGTCCTCGCCGTCGAAGCGCACGCTGCCGCGCACCACCCGTCCCGGCGGCCTGACCAGGCCGAGCACCGACATCGCGGTGACGCTCTTGCCCGAGCCGGACTCACCGACCACGCCGAGGATCTCGCCCTGCCCCACCTCCAGGCTGACCCCGTCGACGGCGCGCAGCACGCCGTCCTCCGTGGGGAACTCGACCGCGAGGTCGTCGACCACGAGCAGCGGCGTCATCCGCGGGCTCCCTTCGGGTCGACGGCGTCGCGCAGGCCGTCGCCGACGAAGTTCACGGCCAGGACGGTCAGCGCGATGGCCAGGCCGGGCGGCAGCCACAACCACGGCATGGTCTGCAGGAGGGTGAGGTTCTGCGCGTCGGTCAGCATGTTGCCCCAGCTCGCCCGTGGCGGCTGCACGCCGAGACCGAGGAAGGACAGCACCGCCTCCAGCAGGATCAGCTGCGCCACCAGCACCGTGCCGACCACCGCGACCTGCGACAGGACGGCGGGCAGCACGTGGCGGCCGATCACCGCCAGCCGCCCGGCGCCGAAGGCGCGCGCCGCCTGGACGTACTCCTGCTCGCGCAGCGACAACGTCAGCCCGCGCACCACGCGGCAGGCGGTCGGCCAGCCGCACGCGGCGAAGACGAGCACGAGCATCGCGATGCCCGGCCCGAGCACGCCGGCCAGCACGACGATGACGACCAGCGAAGGGAAGGAGAGCACCACGTCGGCGGCGCGCATGACGACGGCGTCGACCGGTCCGCCGAACATGCCGGCCAGGGCGCCGAGCAGCGTGCCGAGGGCGACCGCCGCCAGCGACGACAGCAGGCCGACCAGCAGCGAGATCCGGCCTGCGTGCACGAGCCTGGCGAACACGTCGCGCCCGGCGGAGTCGGTGCCGAACAGGTGCGCCGCCGACGGCGGCTCGCGGAAGGCGGCCAGATCCACCGCGTTCGGGTCATGCCCGGCCACCAGCGGCGCGGCCAGCGCCAGCACGCCGACGGCGGTGAGGAACAGGGCGCCGGCCAGCGCCATGCGGTTGCGCCGGAAGCGCCGGACGGCCAGCGCGGCCGGCGAGCGCGGTGAGGTGGGTGCGACGGTCGTGGTCATGACAGGCTGATCCTCGGGTCGGCCACCGCGTAGAGCAGGTCGGCGGCGAGGTTGCAGACCAGCACGAGCACCGCGACGAACATCGCGAACCCGATCATCACCGGGTAGTCGAGCTGGGCGATCGAGCTGACGGCGAGCTGCCCCATGCCGGGCCAGGCGAAGACCTGTTCCAGGGCGACCGCCCCGGCCAGCAACTGCGGGATGTAGATCATCACGACGGTGATGAGCGGGACCAGCGCGTTGTGCAGCGCGTGCCGGATCAGCACCCGGCCGGGACCGGCGCCCTTGGCCTCGGCCGTGCGCACGTAGTCGGCGCCGAGCTCCGTCAGCAGCCCGGCTCGCACGTACCGGGTGAACGGCCCGGCGATGGACAACCCGAGGATGGCCGCGGGCAGCACCAGGTGGGCCAGGATGTCGGCACCACTGCCGTCGCCCGGTGTGGACATGCCGGACGACGGCGCCCAGCCGAGCTTCAGCGAGAAGAGATAGATCGCGGCGATGCCCAGGAAGAAGCTGGGCACCGAGATCGTGCTGAGGCCGGCGACGGTGGTGGCGTAGTCGATCGCGGTGTTGCGCCGGACGGCGGCCAGCGTGCCCGCCGCGACCGCCAGCACCAAGCCGATCGCCAGGGCGGTGCTCATGAGCAGCACGGTGGGCCCCATCCGCTCGCCGAGCATCTCGGCCACCGGGCGACCGCTGACGAAGGAGTAGCCGAGGTCGCCGCCCAGCGTGCCGCGCAGCCAGATGCCGTACGTGACCAGGACCGGCTGGTCCAGGCCGAGTTCGGCGCGTTTGGCGGCGACGAACGCCGGGCCGCCCGAGGCCAGTTGCTCGGGGCTGATCATCATCCGGACCGGGTCGCCGGGCGCGGCGCGAACCAGGAGGAACACGCCGACGCTGATGAGCAGGAAGACGGCGGCGTTGGTCAGGAGCCGGCGCACGAGGTGGGCGAGCATCAGCCGGCCAGGGTCCACTCGTCGGCGTTCCAGAAACCGGTGGTGAAGTCGCCGTTGGGTTTGAAGCCGCGCAGCCGCGAACTGGTGGCCCACAGGGTGTCGGGGTTGTACAACCACAGGTACGGGACCAGGGCGTTGTCCTTGCGCGCGGCCTGCTGGTAGAGCTTGGCGCGCTGGTCCGGGTCGGTGCGGGCATCGGCTTGCGCGGTGAGGGTGTCCAGCGACTCGTCACAGAAGTTACTGATGTTTCCCCCCGTGGGGTAGAACGTGGCGCAACTGACGCTTGGCACGCTGCTGGAGGGGTCCACGGCGTAGATGCCGCCGCCGAAGAGCGCCAGGTCGAACGTGCGCCGCTCAAAGGATTCCAGCAGTTCGGCCACCTGTACCTGCTTGAGCTCGACGGTCATGCCCGCCGCGCTCAGCGCGCCCTGCATCACCGTGGCCACCACGTCGCGGTCGCGCTGGCCGGGGATCCACGACAGCGTCACCTTCTCGCCGGTCTTCCAGCCCGCCTCGGCCAGCAGCGACCTGGCCTTGTCCGGGTCGTAGGCGTACTCCTCCAGCGTGCCGGGCAGCGCCCAGGAGGTGACGAACGAGGAGTTCTGCACCCGGCCCCTGCCGGCCAGGAGCTTGGCGACCAGCGCCTGGCGGTCGATCGCGTGGAGCATCGCGCGCCGTACCCTGGGATCGGCGAAGCGTTCGTCGCTCTGGTCGACCGCCACCCTGATGAAGCCGGGGCTCGGCTTGGCCGAGACGGTGACGCCCCGCAGCGCCTTCACCGCCCGCAGGTCGGTGGGAGAGATCTGGACCAGGTCCATCTCGCCGGTGCCGAGTTGCGCGGTCGCCACGTCCGAGCTGATGGGCTTGAGGAAGATCCTGGGGATCGCGACGGGCTTGCGGTAGTGCGGGTTGGCGACCAACTCCACGTACTGGTCGGTCTGGTAGCTCACGAAGGTGTACGGGCCCATGCCGACCGTCGGGTTGTTGAAGAAGGCGCTGCCCGCGATCTTGTTCACCGGCTCGTCGCCGAGCACGTGCTCGGGCAGGATGAAGGCGAACGGCCCGGCGATCAGGCTGAGGAAGCCGACGTTCGGCCTGGCCGGCCTGATCACGAACGTGGTGTCGTCCGGGGCCTCGAAGGCGGCCCCCGCCAGCCTGCCCGCCATCGCGCTGCCGCTCCTGGAATCGGCCAGCAGCCTGTAGGTGAACAGCACGTCCTTGCTGGTGAACGGCGTGCCGTCGCTCCACTTCAGCCCCTGGCGCAGGTGGAAGGTGATCAGGTCCTCGTCCACCTCCCAGCGCTCGGCCAGGCGCGGCGCGTAGGCGTAGGAATCGTCGACGGCCAGCAGGTTGTCGAAGATCAACGTCATGACCTGCTGGTCGGGGCCGGTGGGCGGATCCAGCGGGGAGAACCGTTTCGGCTTCTGGTACAGGTGGAGGTTGACCACGTTCTGCGGGGATGTCTGGTTGATCGGGTCGGAGCAGCCGGCGGCAAGCAGGATGACGACGACGGCCAGCGCGCCCGACAGGCGGTTCATGGGGCCTCCCCGGGACCGACTGGGCGTATCGAGGCCGGCAGGGAGGTGATCGGCTGGAAGCACTGGGGGACCGGGCACGGGAGCCTCCAGAAGGCTGCGCACACGATAAGTGACGATAGCGATACTCTCAGTGATGACAGTCCAGCGCAAGCCCCGCGTCCGCCCTCCGGACAGAGTCGAAATAACCCACCCGCGCACCGACATATGATCCTTAAGCTGAGATTTGCCCGATTGTCGGAAAGGCCTTCATGACCCACCCCCTCAGTCGGCGGTCCGCCCTGCTGGGCGCCGCGGCCGTGGCCGGCCTCGCCCTGTGGGACAACAGACCGGCCGAGGCAGTCGGCACCGCCGCGTTCGACGCCGCGCGCGAGCGATGGGTGAGCCTGCTGGCCGGCGGGTCGTACAACCCCGCCTACACCGACAAGACCCAGGCGATCGAGGGTTCGGCCAACGCGGTGCTGCGCAAACTGAACCCCTCCCCCGGCCGCCCGAGCCTGTGGCCCGACCTGCCCCTTGAGGACCCCCGGACGGGCAACTTCAACCGCGCCTACAACCGCATGCGCACACTGGCGCTCGGCTGGGCCACACCGGGCACCGCCATGCACCGCGACTGGCAGGTCGCCGAGACCGCGGTCAGGGCGCTGGACTTCCTGTACGAGCACGCCTACCACGAGAGGCTCGACCCGCGGGGCAGCAACTGGTTCTGGTGGGAGATCGGCGTCCCCCGCGCGCTGACCGACACCTGCGCCCTGCTGCACGACGGCCTGCCCAAGGACCGGCTCGAGCGCTGGCTGCGCCCGTTACGCCGCTGGTGTCCCGACCCGGAGCGCCGCGTCAGCCACCCCGGCGTCGTCGAGACCGGCGCCAACCGGGCCGGCAAGGCCATGGCGGTGGCGATGCGCGGAGTGCTCACCCACGACGCGCGCCTGATCACGCGGGCCAGGGACGCGGTCTCCGACCTGCTGCGGCCGACCAAGGGCCCCGGCGACGGCTTCTACCGTGACGGCTCCTTCATCCAGCACGACGTGTACGCCTACACCGGCAGCTACGGTGTGGACTACCTGGAGGGCGTGGCCAAGCTGATCGCCGTGCTCGCGAGGTCGCCGTGGGAGATCTCCGGGATCGGGAACGTCTACGACATCGTGGACCGCTCGTTCACGCCGTTCATCTTCGACGGGCTGATGATGGACTGCGTACGCGGCCGGCAGATCTCGGTGCAGGGCCACCGCGACTACCACTCGGGGCAGAAGACGGTCGAGGCCATCCTCACCCTGCTGGAGGCGGCGCCCGAGCAGTACGCCCAGCGCTGGCGACCGCTGGTGAAGGGCTGGCTCACCCGCAACCAGGCCATCCCCTACGACACGCTCGCGCCTCTGGCGAGCATCGCGGGGGCCAGGGCCCTGCTGGAGGACCCGTCGGTGCCGGTCGGCCCGCGCATGACGGGCACGTACGTCTACGCCGACATGGACCGGGTCGTGCACCGCCGTCCCACCTGGGCCTACGCGATCGCGATGAGCTCGGAGCGCATCGGCGCGGCCGAGGCCATGAACCGGGAGAACCTGCACGGCTGGTACACCGGCGACGGCATGACCTACCTCTACACCGGTGACCTCACCCACTGGAACGACGACCTGTGGCCGACGATCG
Source organism: Nonomuraea purpurea (assembly GCF_042650645.1). NCBI lineage: Bacteria > Bacillati > Actinomycetota > Actinomycetes > Streptosporangiales > Streptosporangiaceae > Nonomuraea > Nonomuraea purpurea. The sequence goes on along the minus strand of NZ_JBHSBI010000008.1, from coordinate 107,691 downwards.
ACCCCTACCGGCTGCCGGGCACGACGGTCGACACCCGCAGACGCACCGATCTCCCGCACGGCAAGCGCCGCCTGCCGCCCACCCCGTGGGCGGGCGGTGTGGCACTCGACGGGTACGGCGTGGCGGCCATGAAGCTGATCGCCGACGGCTCCTCGCTGCGGGCCAAGAAGGCGTGGTTCCTTCTCGACGACGCGGTGATCGCCCTCGGCACCGGCATCACCGCCTCCGACGGCCGCCGCATCGAGACCATCGTGGAGAACCGCAACACCCACGCCGCGCATCCGCCGCTGACCCGGGGCGACGGCTGGTTCCACCTGTCCGGTGTGGCAGGCTACGCGCTGCTCGACGACGCCGACACGAAGGTGATCCGTAAGAAGCGCACAGGCCGCTGGCGGGACATCGACAAGGGCGCCACCACCGGAGGTGACAAGACCCGCGTCACCAGGCACTACACGACGATCCTCATCAACCACGGCGTCGACCCGCGCAGGGCGCGCTATGCCTATGCCGTCCTGCCCGACGCCTCCGTCGCGCAGACCTCGGCTTACGGCAAGCGGATCAAGGTCCTCGCCAACTCCAGAACGGTGCAGGCCATTTCCCGCGACAACGTGCTCGCCGCCGTCTTCTGGCGCGCGGGGACCGTCGAGACCGCGGACGGGCCGCTCGCCGCCGACGGCCCGTGCACGCTGCTGATCCGCCGCGACCACAAGCAGGTACGGCTCGCGGTGTCCGACCCGTCCAGGACCGCCGACAAGGTGAAGATCACGCTGCCCTGGCCGGTGAAATCGGTTGAATCAGGCGACCGCAGCGTGCGCAAGGCCAAGAAAGCGGTCAAGGTGGAAGTCGGCGGCAGCCGAGGTCACGCTCACACCGCGGTGGTGCGCCTCTGAGCCTCCGAGGCCGGGCCGCGCCGGGTGATCGCCAGAATCGCCATGTCATCGTCGCGCGGACCGCCGGTCCAGCGCTCGACATCCCGCGCCAGGACCTCGACCGCCTCCTCCGGCTGCAGGAACGGGCCCAGCCCTGCGAGCCGGCTCACCGGATCGTAGAAAGCCCCGCCCCGGCCCCTGGCCTCCGTCACCCCATCGGTGACGAGCAGGAGCGTGGCCCCGCCAGGGAACGGCCAGTGCCGGGGGCCCGCCCTCGGCACGCCCAGGCCGCTCATGCCCAGGGGAAGACTCGGCTCGCCCGGATCCAGGCAGGACACGGTGTCCCCCTCAAGGAGATACGGCGAGGGGTGGCCGCAGTTCAGCAGCCGCACACCGTCCGCGCCCGGTGTGATCTCGCCGAGCACCGCCGTGACGAACCCCTCCATCCGGACGCTCTCCTCGCGTGAGGATGCCTCCTTGACCAGTGCGCGCTCCATGCGCTCGGCCAGCGCCACGAGATCGGCCGCCTGGTCCGCCGCCTCCCTGAACGCGCCCAGCAGCACGGCCACCGTGCCGACCGCGCCCAGGCCCTTGCCCCGCACGTCCGCGATCAGCAGCCTGGTGCCGTACGGCGTGTCCTGGACGGCGTAGGCGTCTCCGCCGATCAACGCCTCGATCTGCGCCGTCTTGTAGACCGCGGCGATGGCCAGCGGGCCGACACGTGCCGGCGGTGCGGGCAGCACGGCACGCTGAGCGGTCTCGGCGACGGAACGCACCACTTCCAGCCGGCGGCCATGGCCGGCGATCACGCGGTTCACCCCGAGGCCCACGAGCGCGGTGAACACGGCGCTGGCCAACGAGAGCGTGCCGACGAGATGACCGAAGTAACCGTCCTTGATCAGCAACGCCAGCTGGACCAGGACGGTGGCCGCCGCGACCGCGATCGTGTGCCGCGGCGACAGCAGCGTCCCTGCCATCACCACCGCGGCGCCCAGCAGGTAGTCACCCCAGTAGTAGGACGGGGACAACAGGTTGAAGACGGCGCCGATGACGATCAGGGCGGCCGGCAGGAAGGAGACGTACCGGGGCGCCCGCGTGGAGAGTGGGTTCATCCGCGCCCCGATCCCACATCCGATCGATCTGTAGCCGGTGGAAGGCCACGTGTAAGTCCCCAGCTCCTGGCTGTGATCCTTTCTAATCAACGTTGAATCGCTTGTCGAGGCGACACCCGGTGCATGGGCTGCTGCGTGGTTGTTTTGAACGTGTTCAGCCACCACGTTACGCTTGTCCCAATGAAGATCGTGATACCCGGGGGAACCGGACAGTTAGGCACCATCCTCAATCGCGCGCTGACCGCCGCGGGCCATGACGTCGTCATCCTGACCAGACGACCGGTGCACGACCGCGACGCCCCCTGGGACGCCGAGTCCCTGGGCCCATGGGCGAAGGAGATCGACGGCAGCGACGCCGTGATCAACCTGGCCGGACGCAGCGTCAACTGCCGATACACGCCGGACAACCTGCGGGCCATGATGGATTCGCGGGTGCGCTCCACCCGGGTGGTGGGTGAGGCGATCGCGGCCGCCGTACGGCCTCCCCGGATCTGGTTGCAGATGAGCACCGCCACGCTCTACGCCCACCGCTTCGACGCCCCCAACGACGAGGCGACCGGCATGCTCGGCGGCGCCGAACCCGGCGTGCCGGGCTACTGGGCCTACAGCGTCGAGATCGCGAAAGCGTGGGAGCGGGCGCAGGAACAAGCGCGAACCCCGCACACGCGCAAGGTCGGCATGCGCGCCGCCATGGTGATGAGTCCCGATCGCGGCGGTGTCTTCGACGTCCTGCTGCGGCTCGCCCGCCTCGGCCTCGGCGGCCCGATCGCCGGCGGCGCGCAGTACATGTCCTGGATCCACGACCGTGACTTCGTCCGCGCCGTCGAGTTCCTGATCGGCCGGGACGACCTCGCCGGGCCCGTGAACCTCGCCGCTCCCGCGCCTGTGCCGCAAGGCGCGTTCATGCGCGTGCTGCGCGCGGCGTGGGGTGTTCCTGTGGGCCTGCCCGCGACGAAGTGGATGGTCGAGCTCGGCGCGTTCGCGCTGCGTTCCGACACCGAACTCCTGTTGAAAAGCCGCCGCGTCGTCCCCGGCCGTCTGCTCGAAGCGGGCTTCTCCTTCGATTACCCGCAGTGGCCGGAGGCCGTCGACGACCTCGTGCGACGGGTACGCGGCTAATCCGGCTCGCCGACGGGCCGCCCTTTACCTCATCGTGACCCGGAGCCGTTTCGGATCACGGATGAACATCGGGTGAAGACTCCCGCGAACGATCGGCGAGCCTCGTGGGCACCCGGGCGCGCAAGACCTGGCCGTCCACATCAGTGCAGGTCAGACAGGCTTTGCGCCGATCATGAAAAGCGCGCCCCGCTCCCCCGCCCCCACCTCCGGTGCCCGGCGTTCTCACCCGCGCCGGGCGCATCGTCGCGCACTTTGTTCACAGACACCTCACTGACTGTATCGAGCCAAATCCACCCACAATGGCAGATCTTGCCCTACTCTTTGGTGTCCTATGAACTCTGTGCTCAATCGTAAACTCTCAGCAACCATGCTCACGCTTGCCCTGGCTTCAACCGGTTCAGTGCTCGCCCTGGCCGACACGGCCTCGGCCTCGGCGAAGCCGCTCAGCACGAACCAGCAGCTCTCTCCCCAGGCCGCCGGCGCGAGCCAGCAGGCCGCGCCCAAGTCGGCGGCGACGGCGAACCGGATCTACAAGACCGGACGCCTGACCAACGTGAACTGCACCCCGGGGAGCCTGCCGCGCGGAAGCACCGCCGCGTATCGCAAATTCCTGACCCGCGTGATGAACTGCCTCAACAAGGCATGGAGCTCCCAGTTCCGCAAGGCCGGGATGCGCTTCTCCACCCCGCGCATGCGCATCGTCACCAGCAAGGTCAGGACGCCCTGCGGCAGGTGGAACACCGGCGCCGACGCCGTCTACTGCTCGGGCGACCGCACGATGTACATGCTGATCACGAAGACGCAGCTCAGGCAGCCGTTCGCGCTGGGCATCACCCGGCTGGTCGCCCACGAGTACGGGCACCACGTCCAGCAGGTCTCCGGCATCTGGAACTACTACTGGGCCGCCAGGGCCCGGGCGAGCAAGTCCACGCAGCTGCAGCTCTCGCGCAGGTCCGAGCTGCAGGCCGAGTGCCTGTCCTCGGTGTTCATGAGCACCATGCGGGGCAAGTTCAACAGCTCCGACTGGACGTACACGGTGGACTGGTTCAGGAAGAACGGCGCCAAGCAGTGGCCGCAGAACGACCACGGCAGGGGCCCGACGCAGGCCGCCTGGATGACGCGCGGCTACAACGCCGGGACTCCCGGCGCGTGCAACACCTGGGCCGCCTCGGCCGGCAGCACCCTCTGACCTTCCTTTGACCCGCGATCGTCCACCACGTGCACGGTCGCGGGTCGGCCGCCTTATGAACCGAACCTCAGGACCGGCTCACTGGGTGGTCATCGCTCACCGGCGGGCGCCCCTCGCCGTCACAGCGCACGAACGTTTGCACATGTGCTGATCACCTCAGCCTGTGAACGCGGATCCCACGTTCGCGTCCAGGCCGGCGAGGATGCGGGGCATGAGCGTGTCCAGTGTCTTGCCCGATGCCTCGTCGGTGATGAAGGTGATCGCCCATTCCTTGGAGATCGCACACACGATGCGCGCCTCACTGTCCCTGGCCGTGTCGGACGGCGGCGCGTAGTCACCGGTGAAGGCGACGGAGACCTCGCCGATCCGGGGCTGCGTCACCTGTTGGAACGTCCAGGTGCCCTTGGGGTCGACCTCGTAGGCGGCCCCCTCTTCCGAGCACCGCTGTTTCGCCGATCGAAGCAGGTAACGTGCCTTGTCCGCAGAGTCGGGACCGATTCGGCCGAACTCCACCGCCACGCTGGGGCCGCCGACCAAGTCGTAACGCGCCATGATGAAGGGCGGCGCGATGTCCACGGTGCTCTGCGTCAGTCGGGGCAGGCAGTTCGGCGACAAGGAGGCGACGACCACACCTTGGATGAAGCTGTTGGTCGAGAGATTCTCCAATTCGGGGACATCACCCAACCCGGGCAGCAGCCGCAGCAACTCGGTCTTGGAATGAATGTCGGTGCGTGCCGGCTCGGGAGGATCCTCCGGGGGCAGGAACCAGGAGAGCGCGAAGGCAGCGACGCCCGCGATCGCGAGGATGCCCAGCCGGACGCCGCCCTTCACAGGCCGGTCCCCTTGAGCGGGACCCAGCGGTTAAGGTCGCCCGCGAGGTCTAATTCATAGGCGGCCGCATATTTCGTGGCCTTTCCGGACACGACCAGAGGTCGCTCAGGCCGGTAAATGGACCAGGTCCGTCCCTGGGCGGCCAGATCTATCTGAATGTCCCACTCGTAGGTGAAAGGTCCGGCGATTGCGGTCACGTCGTAAACCTTGGATTCGCCCTTCTTGAGCACTACGCTCCGCCCACCGAAATAGAAACCGCCGAGGTGCACGTCGGCCTTGTCGAGTACGTCCCGAGCGAGCGGCTGTGGCGATCTCAGATCGAAGCCCACCTGCACGCTGTCCTCTTCCCCCTGCGGACCGAACTTGAAATACGTCCCCGCCACGACCGGCCCGGTCCTGTGCACCCGAGCCCGCATCCCGATGATCCTCACGGCCTCGTTCCTGGACCCCTCGATGACCAGCCTGACCCCCTGCATGCCTGTCTTGACCAGGCGTGCCGCCACCTTGGGGTTCCCGAACATCTGCTCGCCGCGAACCAGCCCGGCGACCATGTCGGGGGCGATCACGTCAGGAGACGACTTCGACCAGTCCTTGGTGACCTGGTCGTCCTCCATCGCAATCGCGTGGACCTCAGGAAGGACGCTGTTGGCCGTCATGTCGATGACCTTCGGCACCGCCGCCCCGATGGCCACGGTAAGGACCGTCACCACGACGAAGCGCGGCCCCGACAGCAGCCGTTCCCATAATGGTTTCGGCTCGGGTTCCTCCGGCGTGGGTTCCTCTCGCTTCTTCGTGCGAACCCGCTTGTTCTTGGCCATTCGCGTCTCCCGGGACGGGGGATCGGGGCGTCCACCCCAATTATGCGTTCAGCCAGTCACGCTTGGGCGCAGCAATTCGCTCGACACGTTCTATGGCTGAGGAATGGCTGCCAGGTTCACCACGCGTACTCCGCCGCCCTGCGTCCAGAAAATGACGCCGCTGCCTGCCGACCACTGCCTGCCACCTGACGTCCCGAGCTTGGCTCCCTCGAAGGTCACGGTCGTCTCCGTGCGGGCGTCGTAGATTTCTCCGGAACCGGTGAAAAACCGATCCCGGTACGGGTAGCCGCGCAACCCTTGGCGGACCTGGTTCCAGCTACCGTCGCTGCGCTGCACGACGGAATCCTCCCCACGTTTCCCGGTGCACCAGGTCGCCCCACAGCGCAGGCCCTCAACCCCTGACGCGGGGCTGATCTTGATGGTGCGCCCCGTCTGCAGGTTGACGACTCGCGTCGGATTCGCGCGAACATCGACAGGCTCGTCGGTCGCCCACGGCCACTCCACGAGCTGCAGCCCCTTGGACTTGGCCACCCGTTCGGGGGCTCCGCCGTCGATCCTCATCCGCCAGACGCCATCCAACGGTGCCGACCAGACGAGGTCCTGCCCGGCGAGCGCGATGCGATCGACGTTCTCTCCTGCGATCGGGCCGACCTTCCTCGCCTGCCCACCGGCCCGCAAGGGGGCGACCCAGGCATGCCCGTCGGCAAGCCAGAGCACCCGCTCACGGTCGACGGCCAGATACCGCGGAGCCTGCGGCAGGGCGGCGAGGGTTCGTGAACGCTTGGAGGCGGCGTCGTAGACCTCGAGCGTTCCCCGCTCGGCCCAGACCAGCACCTCTGTGGCGCTGATCGCCGCCAGCGGCCTGGAGCGCCCGAGCATGGTGAACACGGCCTGTGGCCACACCCGCTCGACCGCGTTTCCTCCCGGCCCCGCGGTGTCCACGACAGTAGGCGGTGCGGGCCAGGCGACCAGCATGCCCCATCCCAAGGTCGCCGCGCAGACCACCGCGAGCGTCCCTCGAACCCTCCTGCGCGCCCGGCGTCGCCGCTTCGCCATCACGCCGGGCAGCACATCCTGGTTCTCGGCCCGATCGGCGATGGTGCGCAACGCCTGGGCCAGCTTTTCCTCAGATGTCATCTCCACCTCCCCTGGAGTGCATCCGCGCGGACGCGGAGTGTGGCCAGCGCGCGCGAGGCCTGGCTGCGAACAGTCGCCTGCGAGATGCCGAGCCTCGCCGCGATCTCCTCATCGGCGAGATCCTCGTAGTAGCGCAGTACCAGCACCGCGCGCTGTCTGGCCGGCAAGGCCCGCAGGCGCTGCCAGATCTCGCCGAGCTCGTATTCGTCTTGATGCACCGGCGAGGGAACCTCAGAGGTGAGATGCTCCCGCCGCCGCCTGCGCCACCAGCTCACATGCTGCCGGGCCATGATCGTTCTCACGTAGCCCTCGGGGTCGTCCTTGTTACGTACACGCCGCCACGAGGAGTTCAGCTTGAGCAGCGCCTCCTGGACCAGATCGGCCGCATCATCGGCGCTGCCGGTCAGCACCAGGCCGTAGCGCAGCAACGCATGGCTCCTGGCGCGGACGAACTCCTCGAACTCCACCTTCCAGGGACGCACAGGCCGGCGTCCTCGTTGCAAGAACTTTCGATCGCAGGAAATCTCCGGGTAGCGGCGGTTACTGTTCGGCCAGTCGCCGGCGGCGCCCACCTCACTGACCGGTTCCGCCTCCTCCGTGGTGGTCATGTCTGCCTGCTTGAGGTCGTGGTGGTGGCGCGGCGCCAGGCGGCGTTGCGCAGCAGGCGCAGCCCGTTGAGGCCGACGATGACGGTGGAGCCTTCGTGTCCGGCCACGCCGAGCGGCAGGGGCAGGTCGCCGAACAGGTCCCAGGCCACCAGCACGGCGATGAAGGTGCCGGCGATGACGAGGTTGGCGACCACCAGACGGCGGGCGCGCCTGGCTAGGGCGATGACGGCCGGGATGGTGGCCAACTCGTCGCGGGTGATGACCGCATCGGCAGTGTCCAGGGCCAGATCGGCACCGGCGCGGCCCATCGCGATTCCGGCGTGCGCGGTGACCAGGGCGGGAGCGTCGTTGATCCCGTCGCCGACCAGAGCCACCCGCGTCCCGTCCCGTTGCAGTTCGCGCACCGCGGCGACCTTGTCCTCAGGCAGCAGGCCCGCACGCACGTCGGTGATGCCGGCCTGGGTGGCCAGCCGGTTCGCCGCCCGGGGGTTGTCGCCGGTCAGCAGCACCGGGGTGGTCCCGGTCAGGGCGGTCAGGCCGGTCACGGCCTCGGCCGCGCCGGCGCGCACGCGGTCGGCCAGACCGAGCACCGCAGCGGGGCGGCCGTCCAGCAGCATCACCACAGCGGTGTGCCCCCCGTGCTCGAACTCGGCCACCACATCGCGGACGTGCTCAGCGCCACCGCCCCGGACGTCGCCCATCAGGCGGGCGCTCTCGACACCACCACCCGGGACGTCGTCCACCAAACGGTCGCTCTCGACACCACCGCCCCGGACGTCGTCCACCAAACGGTCGCTCACGGCACCACCACCCGGGACGTCGTCCAAACGGTCGCTCTCGACACCGCCGCCCGGGACGTCGTCCAACAGGTGGGCGGGGCTGCCGATCTCGACCAGGTGCCCGTCGACGCGGGCGCGCACGCCGCGTCCGGGCACGGCGGCGAATTCCGTTGCCGCAGGCAGAAGCAAGCCCTGCTCGCGGGCGGCGTCCACGATGGCCCGGCCCAGCGGATGCTCAGAGCCCTGCTCGGCCGCGGCGGCCAGCGCCAGCAGTTCCTGCGCCGCAGCCGCAGTGTGGGCCGCCGGGTCCACCGGCAGGCCGTCTGCCAGGCCGTCTGCCGGGCCGGGCAGAGGCCGCGGGCCGAGCAGAGGCCGCAGATCAGGCAGGGGCCGCAGATCGGCCGGGGAGTGCAAGTCAGGTAGGGGCCGCAAGCCGGGCAGAGGGCGCAGGTCGGACAGGTGCGGGCGGCCTTCGGTCAGGGTGCCGGTCTTGTCGAAGGCCACGGCCGTGACGTCGGCCAGGTGTTCCATCACCACGGCGGATTTGACCAGCACGCCGTTACGGCCCGCGGTGGCGATGGCGGCCAGCAGCGGCGGCATGGTGGCCAGTACCACCGCGCACGGCGAGGCCACGATCATGAACGTCATCGCCCGCAGCAGACTGTCTTGGACTCCCGCGCCGAAGGCCAGCGGCAGCGCGAACAGGGCGATGGTGGCGGCGACCATGACGATCGAGTAGCGCTGCTCGACCTTCTCGATGAACAACTGGGTGCGCGCCTTGGTGGCGCCGGCCTGTTCCACCATGGCCACGATCCGGGCGATCACCGTCTCCGAGGCCGGGCGGGTGACGCGCACGCGCAGGGCGCCGGTGCCGTTCAGGGTGCCGGCGAACACCTCATCGCCCGCTTCCTTGTCCACGGGCAGGCTCTCGCCGGTGATGGAGGCCTGGTCGACGTCGCTGGCCCCGGCCACCACCTGACCGTCCGCGCCGATGCGTTCCCCGGGCCGTACCACGATGACGTCGCCGACCCGAAGGCCGGCGACCGGGACAACCTCCTCATCGCCGGCCTCGCCGACACGGGTGGCCTGCTCGGGTGCCAGGTCGAGCAGGCCACGAACCGAGTCTTCTGTGCGCTTGGTGGCCACCGCCTCCAGCGCGCCTGAGGTGGCGAAGATGACGATCAGCAGCGCGCCGTCGAAGACCTGCCCGATCGCCGCGGCGCCGATCGCCGCGACCACCATGAGTAGATCGACGTCCAGCGTCCGCTCGCGCAGCGCCTTCAGCCCAGCCAGGCCGGGCTCCCAACCGCCGGCGGCGTAGCAGGCCAGATAGAGGGTCCACCACAACCAGGACGGTGCCCCGGCCAGATGGACGAGGCCGCCGGCGGCGAACAGCGTGGTGGCCGCGGCCGCCCAGCGCACCTCCATCAGCGATCCGGCGCCGGTCCGCCACCACCGGCCCACACGGGAGGGCGCGGCAACTGCGGCGGCGGGAGGGCGTGTCAGTTCAGTCGTCACCGAACCATCGTATATGCGTACTCACGAAGATACGCAAGTAGTGAGGTTAGAGGTATGCTGACGTCATGCACACCTCGCTGCCCGACTTCGACATGCCGAACGAGGAACAGGTGCACCTGGCCGCCGAGTCGTTCCGGCTACTCTCCGACCCCACCCGCATCAAGATCTTGTGGGCGTTGCTCCAGGGCGAGTCGTCAGTGGCCTGCCTGGCCGAGCTGGCCGACGCCGCCCCCACCGCGGTCAGCCAGCACCTGGCCAAACTCCGCCTGGCCGGACTGGTCAAGGGCCGCCGCGAGGGCACCTTCGTCTACTACACCGCCGCCGACGAACACGTGCGCCGCCTGCTCACCCAGGGGCTCTACCACGCCGACCACATCGACCGCGGCGACCAGACACCCACCCTCGCCTCGGGACTTTGAGCGGTTCCGTACCCGGAGCTGTCGCCCTGAACGGCCGGGACGGTGTCGCACTCCAGACGGCGCCCCATGTCAGGTGGGCCCAGAACGGCGTTCGTCGCCAGCCGTTGACGAGGTACCTGTCACGCCGATGAGTGGCCGCGCCGGGACGTCACGGCGTCTCGCAGGTAGTGAAGCAGGTCGTCAACGAGATCGTCGGGGCTTGCGTGGCCCTTGCCGTCGGATGCGAGATGTCCGGCCGAAGCGAGGTCGGCTGCCCCGTGCGCCAGCGCGCGCAGCAGCGACGCCAGACGTACAGGGTCGCCTGGGGGCAGGGCGCCGGCTTCCTGGGTGGCGGCGACGATGTCGACCAGCATGGCCTGCGCCTCGTGCGCGGCCAGACGCAAGCCCTCTGAATCGATCGACCAGGTGCCGAACGTCAACTTGAACCGGGCCGGATGATCCTGCGCCCAGGCGACGTAGCGGCGCAGCGCCATGCGCAGGACCGCTTCAGCGGAGCGGCCCCGCCCGATCGCCTGCGCGAGCGCCGTACGCTGGCGCACCAGCTCTCGTGCGGCGATCGCGGCGAGCAACGCCTCTTTGCTGGCGAAATGCTTGTACGGGGCGTTGTGGGACACACCGACCAGACGGCCGACCTCACGCAGTGTCACAGCCTCCACGCCGCCCTCGTCCAGCAGGCGTGCCGCCATCTCGACCAGTTGGTCACGGGTGTCCGGAGGCATCGGCCCATCATAGCCGCGGTTGACGTTGTCAACTATGAGAGCTAGGTTGACGACGTCAACCCAGCTCGATCGGAAGCGTGAAGATGCACCAGCAACGAGCGGTCGTCACCGGAGCGACCGGCGGCATCGGGGAAGCGATCACACGTTCACTCGCCGCGTCCGGAATGACCGTTGTCATGGTCGGACGCAGCGGCCCACGGCTCGACGACGCGCGAGAACGGGTGCTCACCACCGTCCCGGACGCCGACCTACGCCTTGAACGCGCTGATCTGTCCCTGCTCGCCGACGTCCGGGACCTGACCGGGCGGCTCGCCCGCGACCCCGCACCCGACATCGTGGTCAGCAACGCGGCCGTCATCGCCGACGTCGGCGACATCACCCCCGAAGGGATCCAGCGCACCCTGGCCACCAACCACCTCGCTCCCTACCTCCTGCTGCGCTCACTGATCGGCCCCATCGGCTCCCGCCCCGCGCGCTTCGTCGTCGTGGGCGCCTCCCCGCGAGGACTCGCCCGGGTGCCGGTCGACCTCGCAGACCTGAACTGCCGAACCGGCCGAGGGCTGGGGCCACTGCCCAGTTTCCGGCCGTTCACCGCCTACGCCCGCACCAAGAACATGAACACGATGTTCGTCTACGCCCTCGCCCGCCGGCTCGGCAGCACGCGCATCACGGTGAACGGCGCGCATCCAGGCATCATCAAGGGAACCGGACTCGGCCGGGACAACCGCGGCGCGCTCCGACTTTTCGGCGCCGCCCTCAACCAGGTCACGCCGGGCCCCGGCACCGGCGCCGACACACCGGTTTGGCTGGCCACCTCACCCGAGGTCCGCGACGTCACGGGCCGCTTCTTCGTGCGCCGCAAGCAGGTGCCCACGGCACCGCACACCACCGACATCGACCGATGCGATCAGCTCTGGACCGAAAGCGCCCGCCTCGTGGGACTCCCTCCAGAACTTTGATGGGGGCGTCAGCCGGCATCTCCTGCCCGCGAGCCCTCCCATCACCTGGTCGGCGTCGTCAGGAACCGGCAAGCGGGCCAGGTCGGTCAGTTCAGGTCCAGGGCAACCTCCGGGCGCAGGTAAGCGTCGATCCAGCCTGCTCGACCGCCTCGTCAGAGTCGTCGGTCCGGGTCACCGCGAAGGCCGTGACGGGCCACTTCTGCGAGCAGTCCCCGGGTGTCGACCAGCGCCGCGGTCAGTGGTTCGTACCGGTCGTCCTCGGCGACCTTCAACTTCGAGCATGTCCTTCGCCGGGCCAGACGTGAAACATCACAGCCGCCAAGAGCCCCTCTGCCAGGATCTGACATGACGTCCCGGCTCCCAGCAACACCTTTACGGTCCGGCCCAGCGCACTCGGCCTCCTGACCAAATCCGGGGACAAGCGGCCTGAGCGGGCTTTATCAAACCGGTACACGATATGCCCGTATGGCTTGTTTTGCGTCATGGACATGTAACGTTCCAACACCTAGGATCGCAAAGCTCATACAAATGGTCGCGAGAAAGGGCGATTGCCCATGCCTTACTCGGCGGAGATCAGCCGGTCGAATCCGACCTGTTTCGTCTTCCTCGTCGATCAATCGGCGTCTATGAGCGATCCCATCGGCAGGGAGACACCCAGAAGCAAGGCATCCGTGGTGTCCGACGCGATCAATCGGTTGCTCACCGAGCTTTCCGTAAAATGCGCCAAAGAAGAGGGCGTTCGCGACTACTTTCACGTCGCCGTCGTGGGTTACGGCCACAACAGCGTCGGCTCGGCCTATGGCGGGACGCTGGCCGGCCGCGACCTCGTACCGCTGAGCCAGATCGCGGAGAATCCTGCGCGCGTGGAGCAGCGCTCGAAGAAGGTCCCCGACGGGGCGGGCGGACTGGTCGAGACCACGGTCACCTTCCCCGTCTGGATGGATCCGGTGAACAACGGCGGCACGCCGATGCGGCAGGCCATCGAGTACGCGCACCGTCTGGTGGACAAATGGCTCTCGGAGCACCCCGCGTGCTTCCCGCCCATAGTCCTCAACCTCACCGACGGCGAGGCCAACGACGGCGACCCGACGGTCCCTGCTGCCGCCATCCAGTCCCTGGCCAGCGCCGACGGCCCCGTGCTGCTGTTCAATCTGCATGTGTCGGACGCGGGCGGCTCGCCGGTGACCTTCCCGGACTCCGACTCGGGCCTGCCCGATGCCTACGCCCGTACGCTGTTCGGAATGTCCAGCCCGCTTCCCTCGCACATGCGCTCGTACGCCGCGCAGGAGGGCTTCTCCGTCAGCGACGGCACGCGAGGCTTCGTCTACAACGCCGACATCACCTCCGTGGTGCAGTTCCTCGACATCGGCACGCGCGCGTCCGATCTGCGGTGACGATGCGAGCCAACGTCTCCTCCCACTACCTGCACAAGGGCGGCGGCTCGGAGGAGGAGTACGAGGACGCCTTCGCGACCACCCCCGACATGCGCAGACTGGAGGACGTCGCCGCGGACGGGCTCGGAATCGCCATTTCCGACGGCGCGTCGGAGAGCATTCTCGCCGGACGGTGGGCGCGGCTGTTGGTGCGGCATTTCACTGCGGCCATTCCAGACGTGCTCGGCACCCGCGACGCATTCGCCAACCACGCTGTTGGTGCTGCGGAGCAATGGAAACTCTCCATCGGCGAATACGTCGCGGAGAGAGAGGCAGCGGGGCGCCCGATCCAGTGGTACGAGCAGCCCAAGATGGATCGCGGTGCTTTTGCGACCCTCCTGGTCGCGGGCTTGTCGGTCATGCAACAAGAAGACGGCAGCTCACTGGCGACATGGGTGGCCGCCGGAATAGGCGACTGCGCCCTCTTCCATGTCCGCGACAACCGGCTCCTCACATCGTTCCCCATGACTGATTCCGCTGAGTTCACCAGCAATCCGGCTCTGCTCAACAGCAAGAGCCACGACCGTGATCTCATCGCCGACCGGATGAAGACACACGTGGGCATCCTGCGGCAGAAGGACGACCTCTACATCTGCACCGACGCGGTCGCCGCTTGGTTTCTCGGTCAGGCCGAATGCCAGAACCGCCCGTGGGAGACCCTCGAAGACCTGGACACCGCCGACGGCCCGACCTTCGCCGACCTCGTAGACGAGGAACGAACGGGCGGGCGGATGCGCAACGACGATTCCACCCTGATCCACGTGACCGTGTGGTGACGGATGACCGCTGTCACACGCTTCCCGAGCGGCGGCCAGTACGTCGACGCCCTGCAGAATCCCCGTATCTGCTTTCACGACCCCGAATTGCGGTCAGCACGCCCGCAGACCGATTCCCTCGGCCGGCCCAAAGCGATCTCCGGCAACTTCGCCAGCGTGTTCTCGGTGACCACGGCGGCGGGCAAGCGGTATGCCGTCAAGTGTTTTACCAGGAACATCCCTGATCAGGAGAAGAGATACCGCGCGGTAAGCGACCACCTCCGAACGCTGCCACACCGCTGGAAGATCGGCTTTGATTACCAACCCACGGGCATCATGGTGAGCGGGGAGTCGTATCCCATCCTCCGTATGGAATGGGTGGAGGCCGTCAGCCTGATCCGCTGGATCGAGGGCCATCTCGGCGACCGCGAAGCTCTGCTCACCCTGGCCCGCCATTTCGCCGAAATGGTCGATGATCTGGCCAGGGCCGGGATCGCCCACGGCGACCTTCAGCACGGCAATCTGCTCGTCACCCCCAACGGCTCCCTGAAGCTCGTCGACTACGACGGCATGTACGTCCCCGCTCTCGCGGGCATGCCCGCCACAGAGCATGGCCATCGCCACTACCAGCCCCCGGGCCGCGCCAATGCGGGATTCGGGCCCGACCTGGACCGCTTCTCCAACTGGCTGATCTACTTTTCTCTGGTCGCCATCTCTATGGACGTGACGCTCTGGCACACCCTGCACGAGCCGGGCGGCGAACATCTCCTGCTCACGGACGCCGACTTCGCCGACGTCTCGACGTCCACCAGGATGGCGGCGCTGATGCGGCACCACGTCCCCGACATCGGCCGGCTGGCCACGCAGGTCGCCGATCTCGCCACCCGGCCGCTGTCAGCGTTGCCTGACCTCATCCCGCTGCCGGAGATCTCTGTCCCGGCCCCAAGCAAACCGGCACCCGCTCAGCCAGGCCTGCCGCCGTGGATGGCGGGGCACGTGACTCGGGTATCGCCACCGCCGCCGGTTCCCGTGCCGCTAGGCGATCACCACCGGCTGGTGCGGTGGACGCGCCTCACCATGCTTGGGCTGGGTATCGCGACCGCTCTGTCAGCGGTGATGATCGCCGTAACCGGCCTGGCCGCGTGCGTGATGGCGACGCTCGGCCTCGCTCTCGCGCTCCTGTCCAGCAGGGCCACCTATGCCTTCCTACCGGAGCACAAGATTCGTAAGGCAATCGCGGACCAGCACCGCCAGGCCCACCGGCACACCAACGTGGCGGCCAAGACGACGGCGAGCCTCGAGAAGGAGCGCGACCGGCAGCAGGCGGACGACTCGCGACAGGCGCAGGCCAGCTCCAAGGAGATGCAGGATCTGCGGCAACGCCAGCGTCATGAGCTCGACGCGTTCGACCGGACGACAACGGAGCGATTGAGTCCGTTCAACGCGCACATCATGTCGGTATCGGCCAAGGAAAGAGAGGAGATCAATGACGCTCTGGCGCTGTTGCAGCAGGAGTTCGTGATCTCCTATCTCAAGCGCTTCGTCCTGCGATCCGGCCATGTCACCGGCATCGGTGAGGGCACCGTGGCCAGCCTTCGGGCTCACGGCATCACCACGCCCGCCGATTTCACAGACGTGGTCTACACGGCCGGCGGCTACGGTCAGCGTCCTGAGGTGCACATCGTTCTCGCTCACGGCCGGTCCGTCCATGTGCACGGCGTGGGCGAGACTCGCGCCGTGGCGTTACGCGAATGGCGCAGGGCGCATCTCGACCGCGCCATGCGGCAGCCCGGCTTGCCAACCGCCCTGCCGCAGACCAAGTTCCAGCAGATCGAAGCGAGGTGGGCCGCCGAGCGCCGGCGCATCGAGGTTCAGCGCGACGCCGTACGACAGGACAGGGCTTCCCATCGCGTCGCCCTCGCCCAGAAACAGGCTCAGGAAATGAAGCAACGGACCGACAAACACAACCTGCGAACCCGGAGCGCGACCCTCGCGGCGCAGGACATCAACCGGCGCATCTCGGAGGAGCGGATGCGACACCAGGCACTTATCCAGGAGGAGCAGGACCTGCTCAGGGAACTACAGGCGTACCGGCACGTCTCGTACGGGCGCTTTCTACGCAGGGTACTGCTCGGCACGGTGAGCACATGAGTAGCAGCCTTCCAGCAGTTCCGGCGGACGACGTCGCCCTGCGGCTACGTCAGGCCGCCACCCGTTGGCGATGGTGGCCCGTCGCCCTCCTGGTCACTGAGGTGGTCTCGCTCGCCCTCATGGAGCGTGGCCTGCTCGTCAACGCTGTCGGACTACCGGTGACCCTGCTGATCGGGCTACTCGACCGCCGCCGCGCCAAGGTCACCGTCCACTACGACCCTCAGCGCGTCCCACCCGCATTTCGCGAGGTGGTCGACGCCATGAGAGGTCTTCAGCAGGCGCAGCGCTTGTGGCTCGTCGCCCACGAGCAGGCCGTAACGAACGATCACCAGCGCAAGACCAACGCCGGTGCCTCCGCACTATTCCGACGCGAGGCCGCGCACCCACACCTGACCGGTCCGAAGGCGCTCATCGCCAACGTTCCCGTACCCACGGTACGGGTGAAGGGCTTCCGGCTGCATCTCTTTCCCGACACGGTCCTGCTGCAAGGCGGCGGTCAGACTCTCAGCCTGCCCTATCGGGCGTTGCACGCTGGGTTCGCATGCACGCGAACGGTGGAGGACGAGCAGGTGCCGTCCGACACGCGAATCATCGGCAGCACATGGCTCTATGTCAACAAAAACGGCGGGCCCGACAGACGTTTCAAGGACAACCGAGAGTTGCCCATTGTCGAGTACGGCCGTCTTACCGTCACCGGGCCGGACATCGATCTCGTCTGGCAGTGCTCGAACGTCGGAGCGTTACGAGCACTCTTCACAGCCCTGCGTGACGCGGGAGTACGAGCCTAGCGTGGCTACGCGGTGGCGGACCACATGCCAATTTGGCGACCGTCGCGCGCTCCTCCCGCTCGACGAAACCCCCACAATCACCGAACCGCACAATTCGGGTAATGCCATAGGTAATGGCCTGCCCATTCACCAGTGAACCCACATGGTCGTCGCAAAGAAACACTGAGGGCAACGGTCGCCGTCGGAGTTCTCCGCGAGTCAGACGCGTGCACCGGGAGAGAGAACGGCCCTCAGCGACGCCGTGGACTCGCTCGCATAACGTTCCTGACCTTTCGGTGCACAGACGCCGGTTTCCTGGAGCCGCACGCGCACGCCATTTCCTCTGAGAAGGCGGACCACGTCGGCTCCCTGGGCCTCATCTGGAACTCCCGGGGGCGGCGTGATCGCTTTTCGCGTCGGGCTCTGCGCGATTGTCGGAGCTGAGGACGGGAATGCCTGTTCAGGAAGACCTTACTGGCCTGTAACGGCCATCGCCGTCGTCGCCGCAAGGGTGGCAGGGAGCACCGCGACCGCGCAGCACCGAAGCATTCGCGCTCCTGCTCCCCGGCCCGGCTCTCCCAGATAAAGAGTTCGAAGGAAAGAGCCGCCGCCATTCGCGGCGATCATCAGCACGAACAGGAATTCGATCCACAGGGCTTCGGCACCCCATGCCAGCCCGGATTCGGCGAAGGCGCCTAGATGCAGCTCGCGGGCCATCGAAGTGAACAACATGTGTGGCCAGATCGCGAAAAGTACGACCAGCCCGATGACCATGATGCCCGCACAGCCACCGGCCGCGTCACGCGAACTCACGCGAGCGCTCGCCCGGAATGGACCTACACCTACACTTCCACCAATTCTCATATCGAGGCGAACATTACTCTATTGAGGGCTCACGCGGCGACGTGGTTGATCAGGGCGGCGAGAAATGCCTCTACGTCGTTCGTCATAAACGATCAACGAGGTCCCACCAGCCTTCGAGCGAAACTTGGGATGTAGACCAACTCGCCGACCGGAGATCCGCGCTGCGGTCAGGCGACGTATCCCAGCACCAGGGCGGCGATCACCGGGCCCATGTACAGGAGAGGGAAGACGACGGTCGAGTACGAGCGCGCCCGGAGCACGGTGACGACGGCTCCGGTGAAGTACAGGACCAGGCCGATCCCGGCCAGGACGCCGACGACCGGCACGAACAGCCCGGCCAGCAGTCCTGCGGACCCTGCGGCCTTGGCGGCGCCGAGCCAGGTCCACCACGAGCGGGGGACGCCGTAGTCCGTCAGCGGCGTCACGACCCACTCGGCGCGGCGAAGAAGGGAGAAGGCGGAGAAACCCACCCAGAGGGCGGCCAGGACGGTGGCGACGGTAGCGGTGGCGGACATGAGGGACGCTCCCTTGAACTGGTGCTTTCTTGTGACGCCAATCCTGCGAGGCCCGGTTGATAGCTTCGCGATGCGTTCACGATGCGCGGCCATGGTGGAACCACCACGACCGCGAACGCTGGCTAAGCTGCGCGCATGGCACGGATTCTCCTCTTGCACTCGATGTACGGCCTGCGGCCCGCCGTCCACCAGGCCGCCGACCGGTTCCGGACGGCCGGCCACGAGGTGCACGTCCCCGATCTGTACGACGGCCGAGTCGTTGACACGCCCGAGGAGGGGATCGCGATCAAGGAGGAGATCGGCCGGGAGGAGTTGCTGAAGCGGGCCGTGGCCGCGGCTGCCCGGTTGCCCGCCGACGGTCTGGTGTACGCGGGCTTCTCACTCGGCGCGGCGATCGCGCAGAACCTCGCCTTGGGCGACGAGCGGGCTCGAGGGCTGCTGCTGATGCACGGCACCTCCGACATGGCCGAGGGTGTCTCGGCCGATGACCTGCCTGTCCAGCTTCACGTGGCCGACCCCGACACCAACGAACCCGCCGACTGGTTGAACGCCTGGTACATCCAGCTGCGCCGGGCGCGGGCCGAGGTGGAGGTCTTCCGCTATCCGGGCGTCGGCCACCTGTTCACCGACCCTGACCTGCCCGACTACAACGCCCCGGCCGCCGAGCGCGCCTGGGCCATCGCACTGGACTTCGTCGACACCCTGTAGTCGTGGTCGTTCGATGAGTTTGTGCCCGGACGCCGGTCTATGTTCGTGCCGGCACACAAGCAGGAGGACACCATGGGCACGATCCACATCGACCTGTTCGCGACGCTTGACCTGGTTGGCCAGGCGCCGGGTGAGCCCGAGGAGGACCCCGACGGCTTTCCGTTCGGGGGATGACAGGCGCCCTTGTTCGACGAGACGGTCGGCCGGCACGTCGGCGCCGGTATGGAGGGCATGGACGCCCTGCTGCTGGGCCGCAGGACCTACGACATCTTCGCCGCGTTCTGGCCGGACCAGGCCGACGGCGTCGACGGCGGGATCGCCACGCTGTTCAACAGCATCCCGAAGTACGTCGCCTCGCGCGGCAACCCGGATCTGGGCTGGGCGGGCTCGACGCGGGTGGGGCCCGATCTGGTGAGCGCGGTGCACGAGTTGCGTGACAGGCATGAGCACGTCCACGTGATCGGAAGCCTGAACCTGGTGCAGACCCTCCTGCGCGAGCGCCTCTTCGACCGCCTCGACCTGTGGATCTTCCCCATCGTGCTCGGCGTCGGCAAGAAGGTGTTCGACGGCGGCGCGGTGCCTGCCAACCTGGTGCTCCGCGAGCCGCCCGTCACCTCGTCCAAAGGCGCTGTGCTCCTGCGTTACGGCCTGGGCGCTGGCACTCCCGGTGCCGGGGACATGCGGCGCGAAGACCGCGGTGTCGGTTCGAGCTGAACTGGCGGACACGTCACAACGGCGGTGGAAAGGTCCTGGATCGTCAGTGCGGCAGCAGGGCGTGCGCCAGTTGGTCCGCGGCCCAGCTCTCCCACTGCCCGGTCGTCCATCCGCATTCGCGGATCATCACGAGAAACAGGTCCGGCGACAGCAGCCCGACGGTGATGTCGGTGGCCCGCCGTTTGGTCAGGCCGGGCCGCAAGGCACGCAGCCCGGACAGGATGGCGACGAACGCCCCGTGCGCGGTCTGCCGCTGCTCGCTGTTGGCCGCCCATTGGGCGGCCATGTCGGCGTCGACGGCTGCCGCGTCGCGGACGACCGCCAGCACGGGGGCGACCCGGCCGAGGATGACGCCGCTCGCGTGGGTCCACCCCCGGATGACGGCCACCGGGTCCTGCTCCGCCCGCAGGGCCGCGAACCAGGGCCGGTCCAAAAGCGGCACGGGCTCGTCGTCTCCGGCGGACGCGGCGTCGACCACGTGTTTGAGTAGCCGGCTCTTGCTCCCGTAGTGGAAGTACACCGTCTGCACCGACACCTCGGCCGTGTCGGCGACCTGCTGGAAGGTCGTCCCGGCGTATCCCCGCACCACGAACAGCTCGTACGCGGCCTGCACGATGCGGCCTTTGGTCTGCGCGGAGCGTCCTTTGGGGTTCTTGACGTCAGGCATTGATTTAAAGTATCACTTTATAGTCACACTACAAAAAACTCCTCCAGGAGCGAGTTCCTCAGCGCACGACCGCCCAAACGGTCACCCGCCGGAGCGCCTCGAAGAGGACGCCGACGCTCATCTTGCTCGTCCCGCTCGTCCGGTCGACGAAGGTGATCGGCACCTCCGCCACCGCGTATCCGTGACGTACGGCTCGCAGCGTGAGGTCCACCTGGAAGCAGTAACCCCGCGACTCCACACCTCCGAGCAGGATCTTTTCGAGTGCGGCGGCCCGGTAGACGCGGAACCCGCCCGTGGCGTCGGCGACGGGAAGCCGGAGCATCAGCCGTACGTAACGGTTGGCGAGTCGTGAGAGCAGCTCCCGTTTCCTCGGCCAGTTCACCACCCGGCCGCCGGGCACCCAGCGTGAGCCGATGACGAGGTCGGCCCGCTCCGCCGCGTTCAGCAGGGCAGGGAGCCGCTCAGGAGGGTGCGAGCCGTCGGCGTCGATCTCCGCCAGCAGGTCGAACCCCCGGGCGAGTCCCCAGCGGAAGCCCGCCAGGTACGCGGCGCCCAGCCCTTGCTTGCGCTCCCGATGCAGGACGTGCACGCCGTCGAGTTCGGACGCGAGCCTGTCCGCGATCAGGCCGGTCCCGTCCGGGCTGTTGTCGTCGACGACGAGGATGTGGGCGGCGGGCACGGCCGCGCGGATCCTGGCGACGACGCCCGGGAGGGTGTCTCGTTCGTTGTAGGTCGGCGTGATGACCAAGACGGTGCTCATGACCGCTCCTCAGCTCGCGTGCCGAAAGTCGGGCCAGGCGGTCGTCCAGGATGTGCGCGGTCCGGAGCAGACCGTGATGGGCAGGCCCTGCTCCTCGTTCGCGACTCCGGTGCCGTGGTCGACGACCCCTGCGGATTCGCAGCGCGCGAAGCGCAGCCGCAAACGCTCCGGCGGCAACCCCACGGCGACGACCGTCCGGGCCGTTTCCGGCGGTGGGCCTTGGTACCACAGCTCGTTGTGGCCGCTGTAGACGGGAATGGCCGGCGCGAACCGGTTCAGCGCGCCGGCCTCGCCGTAGTTCGAGGTGAGCACGATCGTCCCCGACGGCAGCGCCCGGTGCACCCCGGCCACCTGGGCGACGAAGCGCGGCCAGCCCACCGACTCCCTGGACACCTCGTTGGGCGAGTAACCGAGCGCCGGCAGCGGGAGCAGGGGCAACGCCACGACGATCCCGATGACCGAGGTGCCGAGCAGCCCCCACCACGCCGCTCGACGCCGGGCGGCCCGGCTGTCCATCCACGCGGCGGCGGGCACGCAGCCGGCCACGAAGGCGAAGATCAGGCTCCCGGCGACGTAGTCCGCCCGTCCTCCTGACGCCCAGCCGAGCAGGATCGTCACCAGGGCCGCGATCGCCAGTGGCCGGGTCTCCTGCCGCCCGCGCAGCCAGAGCCACCCGACGACGGCGATCACGAAAGCTCCCATGCTGAGCAGCGCCACCAGCATGGGCACGAACATGATCCGATTCACGGGTTCGCTGAGCGTGGCAGCCATGGTGAGCTGAGGCCAGCCGTTGGCGGCCTGGTAGAGCAGGTTCGGAGAGGCGATGACGGCGGCCAGGAACGCCCCGGACCAGAACCACCTGTCACCGAAGACGGCACGCGGCCCCTTCACCGCCATGCCGACGGTGATGAGCAGGCCGGTGGCCAGTCCTGTGATCAGCAGGACGATGAGGTGTTTGTTGAACGTGGCGGCCCCCGCGATGGCGCCGGCCGCCACCCACCACCGCCCGTCGCCGCGCAGCAGGGCACGCAGCACGAAGAGCATGCAGGCCGTCCAGAACACGAAGTCGGCCGATTGGGTCAGCAGGGTGTGCCCTGCGACCAGGGGGAACATCCCGGCGCCGAGGCCGGCGGCGGCGAGCGTCTGCGCGTTTCTCCGACCGCCGAGCTCCCGCGTGATCGCGGCGCCGATGAGGATCAGCAGTCCTGCGCACAGCGCGGGGACGACCCGCAGCCCGGTGATGGTGTCCCCGAACAGCTCCGTGGACAGCCGCGCCAGGAGCGGGGTCAGCGGAGGCTGGTCGAAGTACCCCCAGGCGGGAGAGTGACCGAGCATGCGGAAGTAGAGCTCGTCGCGGTGGTAGCCGTACCACGGGCTCAGCAGCAGCAAGGTGACCACGACGACGCCCGCGATGGGACCGGTGGTCCGCCAGGCGAGCGCCGGGAGCGAGGAAGCGGTGATCCGAGAACGGGGGGTTTGGACAAGCATGCCTCCACGGTTTCCGATGGCGCCGCCGCCTGTCGTCTGGCGGGGAACAGAACGTGGAGTCAGACCCCAGGCATAGGCGGCGGCTCCCCAGGGCGGACCACGCCGTGGTCGAAGGCGAAGACGACCGCCGCGGCCCGGTCGCGCACCGCCAGCTTCGTGAAGATCCGGCCGACGTGGGTTTTGATCGTGCCCTCGCCGATCACGAGATGACGGGCGATCTCGGCGTTCGTGAGCCCTCGTCCGATGAGCTTGAGCACGTCGAGCTCGCGAGAGGTGAGGTCGTCGAGCCGCCGGACCGCGTCGGGGTCGGTCACCGGATCCGCGCGATAACGCCGCAGGACCCGCCCGCAGACAGCGGGGTCCAGCCAGCCGTCGCCTGCCGCCACCGCCCGGACGGCCCGCTGGATGTCCTCGGCCGGAGCGTCCTTGAGGCAGAATCCTGACGCGCCGGCCCGCAGAGCGGCCGCGAGCACGCTGTCCTCGCCGAACGTGGTCAGCACCAGGATGCGGGACGCCGGATCCGCGGCCAGGAGAGCACGGGTGGCCTCGACCCCGTCCATCCGCGGCATGCGGATGTCCATGACCACGGCGTCGGGCCGGACACGCGCGACCTCCGCCAGCGCGGCCTGGCCGTCGGCCGCTTCGCCGACCACGTCGAATCCGTACGGCTGGCGAAGGATCGTTCGCAGCCCCGCCCTGGCCAGTTCCTGGTCGTCGACGAGCACCACCGAGATCATGCCGGCAGCTCCGTCCGCACGACCCACCGGTCGTCCTCGGGGCCGGCGGTGACGTGGCCGCCGACCATGCGCACTCTGTCGGCCATCGCGCGAAGTCCCATGCCGCCATTGTGCCGAGGTGGGCGGTCAGGCAAGGGATTGGTGACCGTGGCCCGCACAGCGCCTTCCTCCGATACGCGCAGCCGTACCTCGACGGAGCCCCGTGGCGCGTGGCGGCTCGCGTTGGCCAGTGCCTCTTGAACCAGCCGGTAGAGCACCATCCCGGTCGTCGGGCTCACCGCCGTCAGCTCGCCGTCGACGCTCGACTCGAGTTCCAGACCCGCCGTCCGGTATTCCTCGAACAGCTCGGGTAGCCGGGGCGCGGTGGGCTGGGGGGCGACCACGGCAGGATCGGAGCCTTCTTCCGCGAGAACACGAACCACCTTCCGCAGCTCCGCCATGCTCTGCCGGGCAAGGCGCTCGGCCTCGGCGATCCCCGCCGCGGCTTCCTTGGGATCGTGCTCGATCGCCAGCCGTGCACCCCCCAGATGCAGGACCGTCACGGCGAGCGTGTGCGCGACGATGTCGTGCAGATCGGCGGCGAGCCGCTGCCGCTCGGCCAGAGCGGCGGCAGCGGTGGCGGCGCTCTCCGCGTGGTGCAGCCGCTCTCCCACCTCAATGCGGTAACGCGCGGCCCATCCGCCCCAGAAGACAAGCGTCACGGCGGCCAGCCAGTTCGGCCATCCGGGGTCCGGCGAGGTGAACGCCGCCGCGACCACCACGGAAAGCGAGGCGAGCCACATGACGATGCCCGGCCAGAGTCGCATGGTCAACGCGACGAACAAGCTGTAGAGCACCAGGACGAACCAGCCGATGCTGTTGACCGCGAGCCCTGTCAGCGCCGCTATGGCCGCTGGAGCCAGGAGACCGGCCACCTCGGCGGAACGGCGCGACACCGTACGCACGATGACGAGACAGAGAACGACGAAGGCGCCCCCTCCGGCGAACGGCCACACGGAATCGCAGCCCCGCATGATCGTTTGCGCCCACGACAGCCCGATCAGCAGTATCAGCAGCCCGAGGCCGGCCGGCAACAGCCGGCGGGGAGTCACCACCACCCGCCCATCGTAGAAACCGCCAGTTCCACACACATCCACCCAGAGTGGTACCCGCCATCTCCCCACGGTCAGAGACGCGCGCCCAGCTCTTACGCGAAGGGGACGCCGTCGAAGGTGCCCGACAGGGATGGGCGGGTGGAGAATGCCGTCCAGGTCAGCGTCACCTCGTGGGTACGCCCTCCGGTCTCGGCGCGGAGCGTGGCGGTGGCGTGGCCGTCCGGGGTGAGCTTGATGGGTCCGCTGACCCGCAGGTCGCGCACGAACCGCACGCTGTCGAGGGTGATGCCCTGGCCGAAGGTGACCTGGCCGCCGCGCAGCCCCGGCTCGTTCGGCCGCCCGAAGGAGTAGAAGGCGTGCGGATTGCGGCGGGCGGTGGCGTCGGCGGCGGTGGCGAAGGTGGCCGCGAGGATCCGCCGCTGGCCGGTGCTGAGCTTGCGGGACGGGTGCGGCGCCACGTCTGTGAGCTTTTGCGGGAACGCGCCGACGGCGCGGTAGTTTTCGCCGGTGCATTTCTGGTCGACCACCCGCTTGGTGGTCAGGAAGGTACGCAGCATGCCACGCACGCACTCCCCCATCGGCGACGGGAAAAGGGACTGCGCGTGGATCCCGAACGGAATCCGGATGACGGTCGCGTTCGGGAAGACCCGAAGCGAACGCGCCACCTCCGCGGGGCGGTTGAGGTCGAAGTCCCCTGCCACCACCAGGACGGGAATGTCGGGCAGCACCTGTCCTGGCGGGCGCGGTGGGCTGTGTCGCGGCGTCGGCCAGTTGACACACCACTCCTGGCTGGCGACCGCCTCGGTGGGGAAGACGTCGGTGGGCTGGTAGGGCGCCATCGGACGTTCCCGCTCGTAGTACCGCTCGGCCTGCGCTTGACGCTCTGCCGCCGATGCCAACCGGTCGAAGGGGAAGGAACCGTCGCCGCAACGGAAGGCCACATGGCCCGCAAGCCAGGGAGGGTTGAACGGCGGGATGGTCTTGGGAGTCAGCCGGGCCAGACGGCGTAGTGGAGCCGGGTCACCGTTGAGGTAGGCGTGCGCGGCCGCGACATTCTCCCGGCCGACCACCGCTTCGGCCGGCTCACGTAGCGTGAGTGCCTGGTGTAACGTCACCTCCGGGTCGGGCTGCTTTCGCAACCGGTCCACCAGCCTCGTCCAGATGCCGGAGGCTTTGCCCGGCAGCGCGTCGCACGCCTTCGACCGCCCGCAGATGAGATCGAGATAGTCGAGCCGGGCGTCGAACTCCTGCTCGGCGTACCCGTCGCGACCGATGACCATGGAGCTGTCCAGGAAGATCGCGTCCAGGCTCTTCGGGTACCGGGCCGCGTACGCCTGGGCATACAGGGTGCCGTAGGAGTTGCCGAAGTAGCTCATCTTGCCCAGGCCGAGCGCTCGCCGTACCGCGTCGAGATCGTGCGAAGCCTGGTCAGCGGTGAAATAGGCGCCCCGCGGACCCACGCTCTTGGCGCAGGCCGCGATGGTCGCCGGCTTGAAGGGGTCGGCTCCCGGGCACAGCAGCGGCGAGGACTTTCCCATCCCGCGCGGATCCATGACCAGGAGGTTCTTCTGGTCAAGGACGGGCCCGAGAGTTTGCTGGATCACGGGTATCTCCGGAAGGGCCGGTTGCGGCCCGCCGCGGTTGGCCGCCACCGTGCCGTCGGCGTCCTTGGCCGGGATGAAGGTGAAGGCCACAGAGATGCGTTCGGAGGAGGGGTTGTCCCAATTGAGGGGGACCTCGATGGTGCCGTCGCAACGTGTGGTCGCGGTCGCGCACTCATGCAGGTCGGTCGGAGGGGCTGGGGTGCCGGGAAACAGGGCTGCGGCGAGTACCGGTCCCAGAGCTTTGACGATCATGCCTCCAGCCTGGCCCGCCTCGTCGCGGGTTCCATCGGCCTGCCGGAGGATTCCACGCTGGGACCCTGCTCCCAGACAGGCATCAGGCTTCTGACCGAACCCGACCCGGACAACGCCGGCGTGGTGTTGGGAAAGCTCCTCAAGAAAAAGAACTTCTCCTGGCCAGAGCACGGGGAGGCGCTCCTGCGCCAGTACTCAGAAGCGGTGCTCCGCCAGCACGACACCGGTCAGTTCCAGGGCAACGGAGGCCGCAGATGGCCGGCGCATCGCCAGGCAGACGAAGATCGCGTCCAACAACGACAGGTGAGCGATCCGGCTGGCCATCGCCTCAACGCGGAACGAGGCCTCCCGACCTCCCGCCACCAACACCGCGTCGGCGACGGACGTCAGCGGGGACCGGGCAAAACACCCGGCGGACTGTCTTCTGCCTGGATGCGTGGCGCGGCCGAGCTGTTGCCGGCACCGACCTCACTGGCGATCGCCAGCTTCAGGGCCTGGTAGCCGCGCAGGCCGAGCCGCTGGCAGAAGCGCACGACAAAGGAAGAGCGCATCGTGCGGATGCGGGCGATGATGCCTGGCGCTTCACCTGGTTGCCGGTCCGTTGTTCGGCTCTCGCCCGCAGGTCCCATGGTCACCAAACGCGCGTGCGGCCGACCCACACGTTGCGAGCGCGGAGGTGGGTGTCGCCGGCAGGCCCCGGCAACTGCTCGTCCCAACCGTCATCGCCGGGCCCGCTCAGCTCGGACGCGTACGAGCCCATCTGCAGATTGATGATGAGCCTCTGCGGGATGCCGGCCCAGCCCTTCCCGCGGTGGGTCGCCACCCAGTCGCCGTCGAAGTAGTAGTCGAGCATGACGTCGTCGCCCTCCTTGTACAGCCAGACACGGTACTTGTGCCAGCCGATGGAGTTCACGACGGGAACCGGCGCTCGCGTGACGAAGTGGTCCTGCCCCTCCTCTTCGCCGTCGTCGCCGCTGGATGTCTTGTTCCAGGTGTTGAAGAGGTTGGTCGAGTTCCCCACAAACTCCAGAATGTCGCTCTCCGGCGGCCACTCCGGCCAGGTTCCGGTCGTCCAGAACGCCGGCCAGATGCCCAGCCCGGTCTGCGCGCTGAACTCGCCCTCAATGTCGTACTCGGGGAACTGGTCGTTGACGACGATCTGCTCCTTGGCGTGGATGGCTCCGGAGCGATACCACACAGGGGCGTGCGGCTGGTGCGGGCTGGTGCCGTCCGCCGAGGACAGCCGGGTCGCCGTCAGGGTCAGCACCCCCTGGGAGAGCGACACCTGACTGGCGTGCATCCGGGCGGCGCCGTTGTGGGTGTCGGCGTCGCCGTCCCAGGGATAAAGGTGATTCCACTCCTGGTTGAAAGCCGTCCAACTGTCGAAGGACGACTTCTCGATGATGTTCTCCCACGTCACGGCGCTGCGGCTGGTGCGGGCCCCGGATAAGGACGCGGCCTGCGCGCCGGCCGGGACGGCCGCCAGCCCCAGAGACAGGCCGCCGGCCGCGGTCAGTAGCCGACGCCGATTGATGTCGTGCTCGGACATGTTTCCTCCCTGGACGTGACCCCTGCGCCCCGGCAGTACCGCGCGGCTGCTCAGCACGCTGCACCCAATCCGACATGGACGATCGCGAAAGGGCCCGTACTTGCCCGGTTCAGGAAATTTCTTCCAGAATACCGATCTTCGCAGCGCACCACCTGACGAGCACGGAGCTACCGAGCGCTTACCTGCGGTCAAGCCGAACAGAACTTCTGGAATGGAAATCCAGGCCCTGTTTCGGAGTTCGCCTTCTCCCGCGCGTTCTGTCGAACCTTCGGTGTGGCGCCCGGCCGATACCGGACGCCGGCCCCGCACGATCTCCCCCACCGGAGCTGATCCGAGTCCCCGACGGATCGCGCACCGGTCACCTAGCGGTCCCTGGCCGCGCGGCGGGCCGCGTCGATGGCCTCGGCGGGCGCCGACCGGGCCGGGCGGGTGAGGATGCGGCGGATGGTCTCCGCGGCCACCTTGGGCTCGCGGTCCTCGGTCAGCAGCCCGTTGCTCTCCTGCTCGGTGTCCGTCAGCTGGGTCCAGCACAGACCGGCCAGCTCCGGATTGTCCAGGACCGCGTCCACGATCTGCCGGAACCGCTCGGCCAGTTCCTCGGTGGAGCCGACGGTGCCGTACCCGTGCCAGGGCTCGTCCTGTGCCGGGCGGAGGCTGGTGCCGCCGATCTCGGACAGCACCACCGGCTGCCCGCGCCGGACCGGGTCGCCGAGCAGGGCGACGCGCCGCGCGGGCGGGCGGTCGCCGAGGATGCGCCCCAGCGCCTCGGGGCCGGCGTAGCGCTCGCGGATCGACTCGCCGGTCGGCGCGTAGTCGTGCAGTCCCCAGATGTCGCTCTCCGTGTGCTCCCACCCGTCATTGGAGATCGCCGGCCGGGTGCCGTCAAGCGCCTTGGTGAGGTGGTAGAGCGCGGCGGTGGCATGCCGCTGCTCGGGTACGTCCGCGCCGTGCCAGACGCCCCAGCTCTCGTTGAACGGCACCCACGTCACCACGCACGGATGGCTGCGGTCGCGGGCCACGACCTCCAGCCATTCACGGGTCAGCCGCTCGACGGTGCGGGGCGCGTACTCGTACGCGCTGGGCATCTCACTCCACACCAGCATGCCGAGCCGGTCGCACCAGGCCAGGAAACGCGGGTCCTCGACCTTCTGGTGGATCCTGACGCCGTTGAACCCCAGTTCCTTGGCCAGCTCGACCTCCCGGCGCAGCGCGGCGGCGTCAGGCGCGGCCAGGTGTGAGCGGGGCCAGTAGTTCTGGGCCAGGACCAGGCGCAAAAAGCGCGGCTGGCCGTTGAGGAGGAAACGGCCGTCCCTGATGCCGGCGCTGCGCAGGCCGACGTAGGAGGTGACCGCGTCGATCGGCGAGCCGTCGCCCCCGATCACCTCGACCCTGGCGGCCAGCAGGGTCGGCCGCTCCGGCGTCCACAGCAGGCGGCCCTGCTCCATCTGGTGCCGGGCTGCCGGGATGGCGATCGTCCAGCGGCCGTCCCGCCGGTCGGTGCGGCACCTCTGGTCCGCCAGGATCTCCTCGCCCAGGCTGAGGACGACGCGGACGTCCACGGCGGGGTCCGGCCGACGGGACAGCTCGACCTCGACGGTGACGGACGCGCCGGGGACGTCGGGGGTCCAGTGCAGACCGCGGACATGCAGGCCGGGCACGACCTCCGCCCAGACCGGCTGCCAGATGCCGGTGGTGCGGTGGTACCAGATGTCGTGGGGCTCCCCGCGCCAGTCCTGCTTGCCGCGCGGCTGGGTCGCGTCGTCGCACTCGTCCTGCGCGCGGACCACCACGACCTGCTCTTCGCCGGGGACGATGGCCTCGGTGACGTCGAAGGTGAAGGGCGTGTGACCGCCCTCGTGCTCGCCGGCGTACTCGCCGTTGAACCACACCCGCGCCCGGTAGTCCACCGCCCCGAAGTGCAGCAGGAGCCGCTCGTCCGGCCCAGGCTCGCGCTCCAGGCGCAGCGTGCGGCGGTACCACACGATCGGGTGCGGCTCGGGCTCGTGGATGCCGGACAGCTCGCTCTCTGGCGGGTACGGCACGGTGATCGCGCGGGTGAAGGCCCCGGCGTCGCGGTGCCGGCCCTCGGCCAGACCGCGGTCTTGGTCGTCGGTCGCGTAGCCCCACTCGCCGCACAGGTCCTGCCAGTGCGGGCGGACGAGGAGGGGTCGGGGGTAGTCGGAAGCGTGGGTCACGAAAGTTCCTCGAGAAGGGTCAGTACGGTCACCGAGTGGGCCGCGATGTCCCACGCCCCGCCGCTCGCCTCGACCTCGCCCAGGTCCCGCACGGCGATCGTGTCCTGCGCGCCGAGCGTGTTGACCGCGCCCAGGCCGGGGACGTCGCCGCCGACGGTGCGCACGTGCGCGCGGGCGGGGGTGGCGCCGGCGCTGCCGTCGAGGACGAGCCGTACACGGATGTTCTCGTCGCGGTGCCGGTTGACGACGGCCACCCGCACCGAGCCGTCGTCGGCGCGGGTGGCCGACACGTCGATGTACGGGACGGTCATGGGCGCGGTGAGCAGCCGGCCGTCCGGGCCCCAGGTGTCGCCGAGCCGGACCGCGGCCGTCCTGGCCGGGCCGTCCACCTCGGACGGCAGCACGGTCCTGCCGGTGTGGTGCCGGTAGAGGTGCCAGACGTGGTAGATCGCCGAGCGCAGGGCTCCGCCGGGACGGGCGACCACCAGGCCGTTGGCGTTGACCAGGTTGACCGGGTTGGCCATGGCCACGGGCGCGGGCAGGCCGGCGGAGCGGTGGACGGCGTGGAACACTCCGGCGCAGAAGACCAGGTCGGCGACCGTGCGGGGGCTCCACCGGTTGACCCGCACCCGGCGTCCAGGACCGTCGCCCGCCTCGGGCAGCTCGCGTGCGGCCACGCCGCCGTCGTCGCCGGGCAGCGGCTGCGGCCAGTCCTCGGGTTCGAGGTGGCGCATGGTCCACTCGTCGAGCGTGAGCGCGGGCGGGCGCTCCAGGCCCACCTCGGCGGCGAGTTCGGTGACGAGCTGGGAGTAGGCGTGGATCTCCCGCTCGAAGTACAGCGCCTGGGCCACGATGGCGTCATAGTCGTCGCCGGTCCACAGGTGGGTGCTCGCGCCGTACAGGTGCAGGGACAGGTAGTCCAGCAGCTTGCCCGCGCGGGCCAGCAGCGGGCGCGTCCACTGCTCCTGCTGCCAGGGGATGCCGACGCCGATCAGGCGGATCTCGGGGTCGACCAGGCGCATGAACCGGGCGTGCTCGCGGGCGGCGGCGGCGTACTCCTCGGCCGTGCGGTGGCCCATCTGCCACGGGCCGTAGACCTCGTTGCCGACGCCCCAGTAGCGCACCTTCCACGGCTCGGCCCGCCCGTTCTGGGCGCGGCGGCCGGTGAGCGTGGTCGCGCGGGCGGAGTTGGTGTACTCGACCCAGCGCACGGCGTCGTCCACGTTCCTGCAGGAGTGCACCAGGTACGGCTCCGCGCCCGCCGCTTGGCACCAGGCCAGGAACTCGTCGGTGCCGAAGCGGTTGGACTCCTGCCCGCCCCAGGCCAGTTCCAGCCGGCTCGGCCGCGTCTCGCGCGGGCCGATGCCGTCCTCCCAGTGGTAGGCGGAGGTGAAGTTGCCGCCCGGCCAGCGGATCGGCCCCGGGCCCAGTTCGCGGACCAGGTCGAGCACGTCGGTGCGGACGCCGTTGAGCAGGCCGGGCTCGGCGACGGACAGGGGTGAGCCCTCGTCGAACACGCCGCCCTCGATGTTGCCGAAGAACGCCGATTCCAGGAAATGTCCGTAGACGTCGTCGTCGATCCGGCCCGCCGGGTGGCGGGTGTCGATCGTCACGAGTGCCTCACGGCCATGGACAGACATATGTTTCAGAACTCCGTTCCTGTCACTGCTTCACCGCTCCCGCGATGCTGTCGACGAACTTCCGCTGGAGGACGACGAAGACGGCGATCACCGGGATCAGCGAGATCACGGCGGCCGCGGCCATCCCCGACCAGTCCGTTTCCCGCTCGCCCACGAAGACCGTCATGCCCACGGCCAGCGTCCGCAGGTCGGGCTCGCTGAGCGTGAACACCAGCGGAAGCAGGTAGACGTTCCAGGCGAACAGGTACGTGAGGATGACCACCGTGGCGGTGATCGGCCAGGCCAGCGGGAGCATCACGCGGAAGAAGACGGTGAAGTGGCCCGCGCCGTCCAGGCGGGCGGACTCCTCCAGTTCCTGCGGCAGCTTCCTGAAGAACCCGGCGTAGAGGAGGGTCGAGGCGATCTGCCCGCCCGCGCCCAGGCCGAGTATCAGGCCGGCGTGGGTGTTGAGCAGCCCGAGCTGGTCGGTCAGCTGGGTGATCGAGATGATCGTGTACCCCTCGGGCAGGAAGAACGTGACCAGGAACAGGCCGATGATGAACTTCTTGCCGATGAAGTCGTAGCGGCCCAGCACATAGCCCGCCAGGGCGCTGCGCACGACGACGAGCACCACCGTGCCGACGGTGATGACGAGGGTGTTGACGAAATACCTGGCGAAGCCGACCTCGCTCCAGGCGCGGGCGTAGTTCTCCCAGACCGGCTCCTCGGGCAGCAGGCCGAGCCCCGTGCCGAAGATCTCGGGCGAGGTCTTCAGCGACGCCGAGACCAGCCAGACGAACGGGTAGATCCACAGGGCGCCGAGCACGAGCAGCAGGACGACGGTCACCACCTGCCCGGCGCTCGGCCGGCGGCGCGGGGCCGCCCGTCCGACAAGCAGGCGGCCGGTGGCCGCGGGCGCGGTCATGCCGAGCCCATCCGGCTCCTGGCCCAGCGCATGCCCAGCGCCTGGACGATCGCGAGGGCCATGGTGATCAGCCCGAACAGCACCGCCGCGGCGGAGGCGTACCCGAGTTGGGGGACGGTGGCCTGGAAAGCCGTGCGGAAGATGAAGATCTCGATCACCTCGGATGAGAAGGACGGGCCCCCGCCGGTGAGGGTCTGCATCAGGTCGAAGACGTTGAACGCCGCCACGGTGTCGATCAACGTGATGATCACCAGGAACGGCACCAGCAGCGGCAGCGTGACGCGCCGGAACTCCGCCCAGGCACCCGCGCCGTCGATCATCGCGGCCTCGTGGATGCCCTGCGGGATCGTCTGCAGCGCGGCCAGCCAGTAGATGAGGGTGATGCCCAGCCACTTCCACACCCAGACGGCGATCCCGGCGAACAGCGAGGTGCCGGCGTCGGCGGCGAAGTTCGCCGGCGACTCGATCAGGCCGGCCCAGACCAGCGACATGCTCACCGGGCCGCTGGCGTCCAGCAGCAGTGTGAACACGATGCCGACGATGGCGCCCGTGGTGACGACCGGCAGGAAGAACAGCGTGCGGAAGAAGCCCTTGAACGGCGTCTTCTTCCGGTTGAGCACGATCGCCAGCGCGAGCGCCAGCCCGACCCGCAGGGGCACGGCGATCACGAGGAACACGATCGAGTTCCAGAAGGCGTTCCAGAACAGATCGTCCTCGATCAGCCGGGCGAAGTTCTCGACGCCGATGAACGTCCCGGCGCTGGCGAAGCCCGGCCAGTCGAGGAAGGCGAACCACCACGACGCCAGGAGGGGATAGATGGTGTACGCGCCGTACCCGACGAGGGTCGGCAGCAGGAAGAGGTAGATCCACCAGTCCTCGCGCAGGCGTCTCAGCCATCCTGGCCGGGAGTGCGCGGGGGTCTGCCCGTGGGTTGTCGTCATGGCGCTCCTGTCCGGCCGCCTCTCAGCGGTCGGCGTAATCCTGCTGCTCGTAGTCCTTCTTGCGGTCCCAGTTGGCGAAGACCCAGGCGTCCAGGCTGACCTCGACCCCCTTCTCCTCCCTGACCGCCTTGATGGCGCGCTCGCGCTCGGCGCTGATCTGGTCCTTGAAGCGCCGGAGCCGGCCGCCCACGTCGACGTTGGCGCCGGTCAGCACCGACTGGACGATGCCGCCGAGGTTGGGCTGGATGTCGCGCATCTCGGCGAGCACCTGCCACACACCCGGCGTGCCGACCTCGGGCACCGGTCCGATGCGCACGTCGTCCTGGAAGTTGGCGACGCACTGCCGGTAGGCGGGGTGCACCTGCGCCTCCTCCACCACCTCGGCCAGCGCGGGCGGCTGGTCCATGGCGGCGGCCAGCTTGAGCTGGAATTCCTTGGTGGTCATCCGCAGCAGCAGATCGGCCGCGGCCTGGGCCTTCTTCGACTGGCTCGACACCCAGAACGTGCCGGGCTGCGGCGGGCTGTAGATGAAGTTCCTGGTGGTCTCGGGGCACGGGATGTGCCACACGCCGACCCCGCGCTCGACCGCCTCGGGCTCGTCCACGCGCAGGCCGCCGATGAACCACGCGCCCCACGGGTAGATGGCCGCCTGCCCGGCGGCCCAGCGGGCGCGGGCGTCGCGGGGCCCCATCGACGCGGACGCCGGGTGGACGACCTTGTCCTTCTGCAGCGAGACGAGGAACTCGATGGCGTCGATGTACGGCTGGGAGTCGAAGACGTACGCGCCCGTCGTCCAGTCGATGGCACCGAACCCGGGGGCGCCCGCGGCCATGGCGAGCCGGTGCACCAGCGCCTCCAGGTACGCGGGGTCCTTGAGCGGAATCACCATCCCGTACACGTCGTCGGCGGTCCCCTTGGTCACGCGACGGGCGACCTCGCGCAGGTCGTCCCAGGTGGCCGGCTCGTCCTCGGCGTCCACCTTGGCCTCCTGGAGCAGCGCGGTGTTGAACCACGGCACCGCCTCGTGCCAGCGGCCGGAGAACGGCGGGATGGAGTAGATCTCGCCGTTGAAGCGGTGGATGCCGTCATAAAGCTGGTCGGCGACCGGGCTGCCGGCGAAGTCGGCGAGCTTGCCGACCGGTTGGAACCAGCCCTCGCTGACCAGGGCGGCCGGGGAGACTCCGCCCAGCCCCGCCAGCGAGTGCACGTCCGGCATCTGGTTGCTGCGCCTGGCCACCTGCAGCGCCTGGCCCAGGTCGGCCAGGTCCATCTGGCGCCGTTCGATCGTGACGCCCGCGTGGCTCTGCTCGTAGGGGGTGAAGAGGTCGCTCTCCAGCATCTTGGTCAGCGGTCTGAACTGGTCCCACCACTGCAGCGCGTTGCCGGCGGCCTGGCCCTGGCGGCTCATCTGCCCGCCGCCGGTGCACGCGGTCAGCGCGGCCGCCAGGACGGCGGCGCTCGTGCCGCCGAGGAACTGGCGGCGGCTGACGTCACGGCGCCCGGCGCCTGCCATGCCGGGCATGGTTCCAAGGATCCGGCGATGCGACCCCATGGCGACTCCTCTTCGTGGTCGGCTCGGTCACGATCCCGCCCGGCCCTGAATCTTCAGGGACCCCCCGCGAAGCGGATCTATGTTTGCGCTAACCTATGGCCGTCCCCTATCAACGTCAAGGTCATGACGGTGAGGTTCTTTGAAAAGCAGCTCAGACGCCATGACCTTCACCGCTGACGGCGAATCCGATGTTTGCGGAAACAAGCATGGAGGCCCAGTATGAGCCAACCCTCGAACGTGCTCTTCCTGATGACCGACCAGCACCGCGTCGACACCCTCGGCTGCTACGGCAACCCCCACGTGTCCACCCCACACCTGGACGCCCTCGCCGCCTCGGGCACCCGCTTCGACGCCTGCTTCACCCCGTCGGCCATCTGCACCCCCGCCAGGGCCAGCCTGCTGACCGGCGTGCTGCCGTTCCGGCACCGGCTGCTGGCCAACTACGAGCGCAACGTGGGGTACTCGGAGGAGCTGTCGGAGGAGTTCACGCCCTTCTCCCGCCGCCTGCGCGAGCGCGGCTACAACGTCGGCATCGAGGGCAAGTGGCACGTCGGGCGGCGGCGCGGCC
Source organism: Nonomuraea purpurea (assembly GCF_042650645.1). Classification (NCBI taxonomy): domain Bacteria; kingdom Bacillati; phylum Actinomycetota; class Actinomycetes; order Streptosporangiales; family Streptosporangiaceae; genus Nonomuraea; species Nonomuraea purpurea. Next base: position 71,756 of record NZ_JBHSBI010000008.1, on the reverse strand, counting down.
CCGGTGAGTTCGGCTTCGACGGCGCCCACTACCCGGGCTGGCACAACCCGGTGGGGCACCCCGACTACCTGGCCTGGCTGGAGCGCCACGGCCTGCCGGAACCCGAGATCAGCGAAGAGGTGCGCGGGGTCTTCCCCAACGGGGAGCCCGGCAACCTGCTCGCGGGCGTCCTGCACCAGCCGGCGGAGGCCACGTTCGAGCGCTTCCTCACCGACCGCACGATCGAGCGGCTCGAACGCTACGCCGAGGACCACCACCGCGACGGCCGCCCCTTCTTCATGGCCGTGCACTTCTACGGGCCGCACCTTCCCTACCTGCTGCCGCGCGAGTACCTGGAGATGTACTCGCCCGACCTGGTCGAGCTGCCCGAGTCGATCAAGGAGACGTTCGAGAACAAGCCGCCCGTCCAGCGGCGCTACAGCGAGCACTGGACGCACGACACGCTCGGCGAGGAGACCACGCGCCGGCTCGTGGCCGCCTACTGGGGGTATGTGACGCTCATCGACGAGCAGGTCGGCCGCCTGACCGAGGCCCTGGAGCGGCTCGGCCTGACCGGCAGCACGGCCGTGGCCTTCACCGCCGACCACGGCGAGTTCACCGGCGCCCACCGCCTGCACGACAAGGGCCCGGCCATGTACGACGACATCTACCGCATCCCCGGCCTGCTGCGTGTGCCCGGCTCGCCGGGCGGCGGGTCGACCGGGGCCTTCGTCAGCCTGGTCGACTTCACCGCGACGATACTCGACCTGGCGGGGGCCGGCCCCGAGCCGGACGCCGACGGCCGCAGCCTGGTGCCGTTCGCGCTGGGAGAAGAACCCGCCGGCTGGCGCGAGGACATCACCGCGGAGTTCCACGGCCACCACTTCCCCTATCCGCAGCGCATGCTGCGCACACGCCGGTTCAAGCTGGTGGTCAACCCGGAGAGCGTCAACGAACTCTACGATCTGGAAGAAGATCCGTCCGAGCTGACCAACCGCTACGGCGACCCGGCGCTCGGCGAGGTCCAGTCGGCGCTGATCGGCCGTCTCTACCAGCGGCTTAGGGCCTCCGGCGACAATTTCCACCACTGGATGACGTCGATGTACGCTGTCGGCGGCAAGGACTACGACACGTCCTTGAGCGACTTCGAAGGGGCCAATCACCAGGGCCTGGCCTGACCTTGTTCAGCGCTGCTACGAGGAAGGGAGAGCACCCGCGTGGCTCGGCAACCAGGAACGGGGGCGTCCGGCGGCCCGTCGATGGCGGACGTCGCCAAGCTCGCCGGTGTGTCAGGACAGACCGTCTCGCGGGTCGTGAACGGCAACGACCGGGTCACCGCCGCCACGCGGCTCAAGGTCGAGACGGCCATGAGACAGCTCGGCTACCGCGCCAACATCGCCGCGCGGGCGCTGGCCACCGGCCGGTTCGGCACGATCGGCGTCGTCATGTTCAACCTCAGCGCCGTGCTCAACGTCCGCATCGTCGAGGCCGTCGTGACCGGCGCCCAGGCCCGCGGCTACTCGGTGAGCGTCGCGATAGTCGACGGCCCGACCGAGAAGGACATCCGCGCCGCCGTCCGCGGCCTGGCCGACCGCGCGGTGGACGGCGTGATCGTGATCGAGGCCCGGGTGCTCGACACCCCGCACCTGCAGCTTCCCGAGGAGGTGCCGGTGGTGATCGTCGACAGCAGGTCGGCGCACCGGCACCCCACGTTCGGCACGGACGAGGCCGCCGGCGCCCGCGCCGCCGTCGATCACCTGCTCGGGCTCGGCCACGCCACCGTCCACCACGTGGCCGGGCCGACCGGCTCGAACCCGGCGCAGCGACGCCGGGACGCCTGGCAGCGGCTGCTGAAGCGGTCGGGCCGCGCCGCCCCGCCGCCCGCCGTCGGCGACTGGTCCCCGCAGTCGGGGTACGAGGCCGCGCGCCGCCTGCTGGCCGGCGACGACGTGACCGCCGTCTTCGCCGCCAACGACCAGATGGCCGTGGGCGTCCTGCGGGCGGCGGCCGAGCTGGGCCGCAGGGTTCCCGGCGATCTGAGCGTCGTCGGCTTCGACGACCTCGACGTCGCGCCGTTCCTGACCCCGCCGCTGACGACCGTCCGCCAGGACCTCGCCGCGGTGGGCCGCCGCTGCCTCGAGCACCTGATCGCGCAGATCGAGGCCCCGCAGAGGGCCGAGGCGCCCGCTCCGGCCAGCAGGTTCGTCCTGCCGGAGCTGGTGGTGCGGGCCTCCACCGCGCCGCCGCGCCGCTGACCCCCACCGCCCGGGGCCGTTGACAGGCCGCTGAAGTTAGCGCAAACATGAATGTGCCCCCTTCTGAGAAAGCAGGTCACATGCTGCGCCGTCTGCCGGCCATCGCCTTAACGGCGATCCTCGCCGTCTCGACCATCACCCACGCCGCCGCGGCGGAAGGAGCCGAACCCGTGACCGACAAACCGCTCGCGTACGGCGCTCTGGGAGCCAACTTCAACCAGAACCTCGACGCCCTCGACTACCGGGAACTGCGCGAGGCCCGCGCCCAGTGGGTCCGCGGGTTCTTCCCGATGCCCGCCACCGACCAGGGCGACCCCGCCGGGCACTTCGCGATCAGCACCATCACCGAGGCGGCCGCACGCGGCTTCGACACCGTCTTCAGCCTGAAGTTCCCCTATGACGCGACGTCCTTCCCCGCACCCGGCAGCGCGAAGATGGCCGCCGAGCTCGCCCGGCTGGACAAGGTGCTGCCCACCGTGATGGGCAAGGTGGACATCCTCACGATCGGCAACGAGCCCTTCATCGAGAGCCTGCCCGCCGAACGTGACCAGCGGCTCAACACCTTCTACGAGACCGTCGCCCGGCACGTGATCGACTACCGGCGTGAGCGGTGCGGCGCGGACTGCGGCACCACGCTCTACATGGGCGCGCTGAACCGGCTCGACCTGCCCGACCGCCGCACGCCGGCGGCCGAGCGCTGGATGACCTTCGTGCGCGAGACGCCGGAGATCGAGGGCGTGGACATCCACCCGCACATCCCCGCGCCGGAGAACGCTCAGCCGTTCCTGGACTACATCCTGCCGCGGATGCGTCCCGACCAGACGTTCCTGGTCACCGAGTTCTCGCTCGTCTGGTACTGGCAGCAGCACCTGAAGGACCCGGTCCCGGCCCAGTTCGCCCAGAAGTACGGCTTCGCCCCCGGCACCCAGGTCTGGCAGGTCATCAAGGCCGCCATCGACGAGCCGTTCAGCGAGCGGAAGTGGGAGGAGTTCCTGGCCGGCAGCCCGTGGTTCACCAGCCAGGCGGGCTTCCTGCGCGACCAGATGGAGCTGTACCGGGGCACCGGGCGGCTCGCGGTCGCCACGTACGGCTTCAAGCAGGACGACCTGATGGTCGCCAATTTCGGCCCCGACAAGGCCCCGTGGCTGCTCAACAGCGTCTACGCCCCCTACACCGTGCAGCCCCGGGGCGTCCTGTCGGGGCGCGGCTACTGGCTCGACGACTTCCGTGCGCTGCAGCGGAGCTGAACCTTTACCAGTGCGCCGTCCGTGGCTGGCTACGATCTTCGGTGGCGACCAGGACGTCGAGCAGCATCTCCTGTAGCTCGGCCCGGGTCGTCGCATGAGCCGGGTCGTCCCACAGGTTGTCCAGCTCCATCGGATCGGCCTCCAGGTCGTACAGCTCGCCGCAGCGCGCCCGAGTCGTGGACGGCGCGCCATGGTAGACGACGACCTTCCAGCGGTCGCGCCTGAGCATCGTGGTGTGCACGGGCTCCTCATAGGGGTGGCCGCTGTTGCGGTACTCGCACAGCGCCCACCCCCTGACCGGCGCGTCCCGCTCCCCTCGGGCCAGCGGCAGGAGGTTCAGCCCCTGCCCGCGGGGAAGCGGCGGCGCGCCCGCGGCCGCGAGGAACGTCGTCGCCAGGTCGATCCACTGGACCAGCTCGACCCGCCGCTCACCGGCGGGCAACCCGGCCGGCCAGCGCATGACGAGCGGCACGCGGACGGCGCACTCGTACATCATCGGACCCTTCAGCATGAGCTGGTGATCACCGAGCATCTCGCCGTGGTCGCTGGTGAAGACGACCAATGTGTCCTCGGTCAGGCCCGCCTCGTCGAGAGCGGCGAGAATCCGGCCGACCTCGTCGTCGACGAAACTCACCATCGCGTAGTAGTTGACCCTGACATCGTGGAGCTCGGCTTCGGTGTACTCCGTATAGCCGCGGGCGTGGCCGGCGTAGGAGCGGTGCGAGGCCTCGGTCAGCACGGGCGGCTTGCCGGCGAGTTCCTGGTCCCGGGTGATCGGACGCCGCAGAGGCTTTTCTCGGTAACGATCGACGTATTCTTTCGGCGCGCCGAACCCGTGGTGCGGGTCGAAGAAGTTGGCCACGAAGAAGAACGGCTTGTCCGCGTCACGCGAGTGCCGCAGGTAGTCGATGGTCTCGTTGCCGATCCACCGGCTGTAGTGGAACTCCGTCGGGAGCGTGTCGAAGCTCGTCCCGGAATCGGGCTGGGCGGCGGCCTCGTACAGGTCCGGGCGTGCGGCCCGCAGCCAGCGGTGGTAGGCGTTCTCGGACGATCCCGGGTAAGGGTCGTGCGCCCACCGGAACACGCGGAAGCCGTCGTCCAGGCGCGGTTCGAGACGGCCGCCGAAGCAGGCCCCGCCGACGTGGAACTTGCCGACCAGGCCGCAGTCGTAGCCGTGGTCGGCCAGGGTGCGCGAGAACAGGTGCTCGTGTGCGGGCAGCCCGACGCCGTTGGCCCAGGCGCCGTGCGCGTGGACGTAGCGGCCGGACATCAGGCTGGCGCGGGAGGGGCCGCAGACGGGGTTCTGGACGTAGCAGTTCTCGTACAGCACGCCCTGGGCTGCCAGGCGGTCGAGGTTGGGCGTGTCGATCTCGTCGTTGCCGTAGGCGCCCATCGCGTCGAAGCGTTGCTGGTCGGTGCAGATGAGCAGGATGTTCGGTCGGTTCATTTCTCTCATTTGAGTTGGGCGCTTCAGGACTTCACGGCCCCGGCGACGCCTTCGACGAAGTGGCGCTGGAGCGCGAGGAAGACGAGGAGCAGCGGAATCAGGGAGATGGTGCCCGCGGCGGCGAGGCCGGACCAGTCGGTGGAGTTGGTGCCGCGGAAGGCGAGCATGCCCACCGAGAGCGTGCGCAGGTCCGGGCGGCTGAAGGTGAACACCAGCGGCAGGAGGAAGTTGTTCCAGGCCGCCAGGAAGGTCATGACGCCCACCGTCGCGGTCACCGGTCCCGCGAGCGGCAGCATGACCCGGAAGAACGTGCGCAGGAAGCCGGCGCCGTCCATGATCGCCGCTTCTTCGAGCTCACGCGGGATGCGGCTGAAATAGCCGGCGTAGAGCAGGACGGCGGCGACGTGGCCGCTGCCCGCGAGGGCGAGGATGATGCCGGTGCGCGAGTTCAGCAGTCCCATGAGGTCGCTGAGTTCGACCACCGGGATGATGGTGAGCGCGCCCGGCGCGAACAGCGTCGCGACGAGCACGACGACCACCGCCCGCTTGCCGATGAAGTTCCGGCGGGCGATGACATAGCCGGCCAGGGCGCAGCGCAGGACGACCAGCGCCACCGTTCCCAGGGTGACGACCACGCTGTTCACGGTGTACAGCCCGAATTCGGCGTCCTGCCAGGCACGCACGTAGTTCTCGAAGTGCCACGATTCGGGGATCAGACCAAGCCCTCCGGAGAAGACTCCCAGCGAATCCTTCAGCGACGCCGAGACGATCCACAACAACGGGTAGATCCACACCAGGCTGATGACGGCGAGCACGATCACCTGTGCCCAGATCCCGAGACGGCGGCGATTGGCGGCGGCGCTCATGAGTTGCTCCTGGCGCGGTTGGCGTAGCGGATGCCGATGGCCTGGATCGCGGCGAAAACGAGCGTGACGAGCCCGAACAGCACGCCGAGCGCCGCACCGTATCCGAGCCGGGGCGTGGAGTTGGCGAAGGCCTGCTGGTAGATGTAGACCTCCGTGGCGAGGGTGGAGAAGAACGGCCCGCCGTTGGTCATCGTCAGGACCAGGTCGAAGATCTGCATGGTCTCGATGGCCGTGAGGAGAACGATGATGACCAGAAAGGGCTTGAGCATCGGAAGCGTCACGTGGCGCAGCGCCGCCCAGCTGCCCGCGCCGTCCGTCCTGGCGGCCTCGTACACGGTGGTCGGGATCGTCTGGAGCGCGGCGAGCCAATAGACGAGGGTGATGCCGAACCACTTCCACATGTGAACGCCCATCACGGTCCACAGGGACGTTCCCGGGTCTCCCAAGAAGTCGATCGGCTGGTCGACGATCCCGAGGTCGAGCAGCAACTGGTTCACCGGCCCGCCGGAGGGGTCGAAGATGAACCCCATGACGATGCCGATGATCGCCGTCGTCGTCACCGCCGGAACGAACAGCGCGGTTCTGAACAGCTTGGCGAGCGGCAGCCTGGGGTTGTTCAGGACGAGCGCGACCAGCAGGCTCAGCCCGACCCGCAGAGGCACGGTCACCCCGATGATCGTCAACGTGATCCCGAGCGACGTCCAGAAAAGCGGGTCGCCGAACGCCTCACGGTAGTTGGCCAGGCCGATGAACTGCCGTTCGCTGCCCAGCCCGTTCCAGTCGAGCATCGAGTAGTACAGGCTGGAGATGATCGGCCAGACCGTGTACGCGCCGAACAACAGCAGGGTGGGCAGCAGGAAGAGGTATACCCACCGCTCCGCCCAGATCCTGGAGGCGAGGCCCGAGCTCTTTCGCGTCACGCTGCTCATGGCTACTGGTACATCTCCGCTGTGTAGTCCTTGCCCGGCTGCCAATTCGGGAACTTCCAGTCGTCCAGGCTCACCTTCACGCCCTTGCCTGACACGACCCGCGTGGCGCGTTCCCGCTCGGCGGTGAGCTTTCCGCTGTATTCGCGCAACGCTTTCCGGATGTCGGTGACCTCACCGCTGAGGATGCCCTGAGTGATCTCGCCGAGCGTGGGCCTCGGCGCCTTCATCTCGTTCATCACCTGCGCGACGGCGGGGTTGCGGGCGATGGGGCTGGGCGCGAGCCGTACGGTCCGGCCGAACAGCTCGGCCGCGCGTTTGTAGGACGGATGCACCTCCGCCGTCGCCACGGCCTCCAGGTCGAGGGGAACCTGGTCCATGAACGTGGCCAGCCCCTTGGAGAACTCGGGGCCGGTGAACCGGGCGAGCAGGTCCGAGGCCGTCTCCACGTGCTTCGACTGGCTGGACACGAACAACTGGCCCGAGGCGGGAGCACCGTAGAGGACCGGCTTGCCGTCGGGTGAGGGAATGGGACCGATCCCGACCTTGTCGATGAACTGCTTGAACTGCCCGTTGACGACCCCGATGTTCCAGGACCCGTCGAAGAACATGCCCGCCACCCCGGTCGCCCATCTGGCCCGGGCAGTCCTGGCGTCCAGCGAGGTCGAGGCGGGGAACACGACCTTGTCGCGGACCAGGGACAGCAGGAACTCCAGCGCCTGGACGAACGGCTCGCCCGCGAAGGCGTATTCGCCGGTCCGCGGGTCCACCAGACCCATCGTGTTCTCCCCCTGGGCCATGGCGAGCGGGGCGCCGGCGGACATCGCCAGCTCGATCACGTGGCTCTGCAGCCGCTCGTGGAACTGCAGGCCCTGGATCCAGCCGTAGGCCCGTCCGCCGCCGTCCTTGGTGATCCGCGCGGCGAGGGAGCGGAATTCGTCCCAGGTCGCCGGGCCGTTGTCCGGATCGCCACCGGCTTTCTCGACCAGCTCGCGGTTGAACCAGTTGAGCGTGGCGTACTGCCGGGCGCTGAAGATGGGGAAGCTGTAGAGCTTGCCGTCGAAGACGTGCAGCCCTTCGAGCAGGCTGTCGGCGGGGAGCTTCGCGCGGATCGCGTCCTGTCCCGCCAGCGGCGAGAACCAGCCGCCCGCGACCAGGGACGCCTCGGACGATCCAAGTCCGGCGATCGAGTGCACGTCGGCGATCTGGTTGCTCTTGAACGCGAGCTGCAGCGCCTGGCCCATTTCGTTGGGGTTGTACACCTCGTGCTCCACCCGAACGCCCGGGTGGGCCTTGCCGTACTCGGCGAAGATGCGCTCGTTCAACGGTTTCAGCGGCTGGAAGTGATCCCACCAGCGAATCACGCCGCCGCCGGCCGCCGTGGCGGCCTCCTGCTGCGAGGTGCGGGTGCACCCGGCGACGCCGAGGGCGCCCGCGAGAGCGGCACCGGACAGCCCGAGGAATCGCCGACGGCCGAACGTCGTCATGGAGGTCCTCTCCTTCCCGCCGGAACCGATGCGCGAGAACTGAGATGGGGGGTGATGGGCAAGACTTCGCCACTGGCGACATCCCAAGGCGAACGTTCGCCTATGCTGTGCCACCCCACGCGACTCCGTCAACCCCTGAAAGCCATGGCGTTGAAGAGCTGTTTACCAACTGGTAATGTCGCTTACAATGCGAACGTTCGCCTTCCGGAGGTAACCGCCGTGGCCAGTGTCTCGCTCAGGGACGTCGCCGCGCGCGCCAACGTGAGCTTCCAGACGGTGAGCAAAGTGCTCAACGGCAAAGGCAACGTCACGCCGGCCACCCGGCAACGCATCATCGAGGCCGCGGAAGAAATCGGCTACATCCCCAACGCGCTGGCCCGCAGCCTGCAGTCACGCAGCTCCCTGACCCTCGGAGTGATCACCGTCGACTTCAGCAACACGACGCCGGCGCAGTTCCTCGTCGGCATCGAGCGCGAAGCACGGCGGCACGGCCTCAGCGTGATCCTCAGCAGCCTCGAGCCGGACGGCTCCGACTGCGTGCGTTATCTGCGCGTGCTGATGGAGCGCCGGGTCGACGGGATCATCATGAACGCCCCGGCGACCGAGGAGGACGAGGAGGTCGGCCGACTGCTGCGTGCCGGGCCTCCCTCCGTCAGCCTGCACGACATCGCCGGCGGCGGCGTCCCGTTCGTCGGCCTCGAGTCCGAGGGCACCGCGGCGTTCCCGATCCGCCACCTGCTCGCGCTCGGTCATCGCCGGATAGCCATGGTGACCGGCTTCCAGCGACGTCACAGCGCGCAGCGGCGCACCGCCATCTACCGGCAGGTGCTGACCGAACACGGCCTGCCCTACGATCCCCTCCTCGTCGAGGACGGCGAATGGGAGGTCGAGGGCGGATACGCCGCCACCCACCGGCTGCTCGACCGGGCCCCCGGCATCACCGCGATCTACGTGCAGAACGACCTCATGGCGGTCGGCGTGCTCAACGCGCTGCACGAGCGAGGGCGCCGAGTCCCTGACGACTGCTCGGTCGTCGGCTGTGACGACCACCCGGTCGCCGCCCGGACCATCCCGCCGCTGACGACCGTCCACATGCCGTTCTTCGACGCCGGAGCGGCCGCCGTCCGTCTCCTCCTCGAACGCATCGCGTCCAGAAGCACACCGCCGGACGACGTCATCCTTCCCGTGTCCATGGTCTACCGCGCTTCCACCGCCTCCGCACCGGCCGGAGACTGAGCCGCCTGTCAGCGGCCCGCTACCTCCTCCAGCCAACGACGCGTCCGGACGCGGCCCTTCAGGAACACCACCTCCTTGCCGGCCGCGAACTCGCGGATCTTGGCCAGCACCCGGGGCCGCATCCGGCGCCGGTAGCCGAGCACGTAGGCGATCACGTCCGAGTTGATGCGGTTGTAGACGCCCGACGGGTGCTGCCCCGCCCCGTGACGGGCCTGACGGGACAACAGGCCACGCATCGCCGTCCAGGTGGAGACATCCATCATCACCACGGTGTCGCAGGCGCGCAGGCGGGTCTCCAAGGTGCTGTTGTAGTTGCCGTCCATGATCCAGCGTGACCCGGCCACGAGTTCACGCTGTGCGGCCTCGAACTCCTCGGGCGGGAGCGGGTTCCACGCCTCGTCGTAGTAGAGCGCGTCCAGATGCGTGACGGGAGCCGCCAGGATCCGGCCGAGCTCGCGGGCCACGTACGACTTGCCGCTGCCACCCGCCCCGACGACCACCACCCGATCCATCCGTATCAGCCCACCATAGTCAGCCGGCCACGAAGGTCATCACGCTTCGAGCGGGAAGCGTGACGGTGAAGGACCCGTTCGACACGCCGGCCGTGCCCTGGGGCGCGACGTTCCTGCTCGCGTCGGTCAGCCAGGACGAGACATTGGCGGCGGCGCTGTTCACCAGGGTGAACTGCTGGCTCGCCGCGGAGGTCCCCTTGTTGACGGCAACGACGACGACCTTGGAACTGCCACCCCGATACGCCGAGACGTAGACATTCGACGCCGGGTTCGCCGTCGCCTCGATCCGCACATATCCGGGGCGGACGAACCTGGCGAAGTGCGCCATGTTGGCGCCGCGCTTGCTGATCTGACCGTCCTCCCGCATGGGGCCGTAGCTGCGCCGGATGTACCACCAGATGTAGGCCTGGAACTCGCCGTTCACCATGGCGCGGTGGATGTGCTCCCCCACGTCGAGCGCCTGCGGCCAGAGGTCCGCCGAATCGCTGCTGTTCGGGTGGTAAACCTCGGTCATCCAGAGTTCTTTGCCCGCGCCCTTCTGCTTGAAGAGGGGATACGGGAAGTTCGCGAACGGCGTGCCGTAGAGATGAGCCCCGATGATGTCCACGTTGGCGAGTGCCGTGGCGTCGTTGAGGATCGGGTCCGAGATGTTCTTCAGATACTGGAAGGACTCGGGAGCGATGACCCTGGTGCCGATCGATCCGGCGTTCTCCCTAAGGAATCTGACTATTTCTGTGGGAGTCCACCATGTCCAGTCATGCGCGTAATCGGGCTCGTTCTGCACTGATATGCCGTACAGGTTCACCCCGTTGTTCCGCAGGAACCCGTTGAAGTCGTTCAGGTGCTGGGCGTAGGCGCCGTACATGTCGTACCTGAGACGTCTCGCATCGGTCTGACTCCCGCGAACGAAGGTCTCGACCATGCGGGCAGGAGGATTCCACGGCGAGGCGATGACGCTCACCCCGAGCTCGGTCGCGCGCCTCGCCGTCGCCAGGTCACGGCTCCAGTCCGCCTGGTTCTCGGGGACGGGGATCCTGAGCACGGAGAACCCCAGCCGGCCCTCGCCGGTGCCGAACGCCGTGTCCCGCTGGGCCGCTGTCAGGTCGCCGATCCAGGCCGTGTGGGTCATGCCGCCGAAGCCTCGGATCGTCTGCCGCTGCGCCGACGCATCAATGATCGCCGCAGCGGCAGACGTCGTGGCCGTGAGGACCGGCACGGCCCCCATCGTCGCCAGGACGGTTCTCCGGCTCAGCTCGTTCCGGCCTTGCGTCATGTCTCCTCCTCTTCAGAATGGCTACGCAGTTGTCTTTTCGACAGGAGGTGCCGGACGGCCGAAACTTTCGGGAGCCCCGCCCTTGTTCGCGTTAACATCTCCAGCGGGAAGGTAAAGCCCCTGCTACGGCTCGTCAACCGTCCACAGGGCGGTGAGCGGCGGTTGCACCCGGCGGCCGAGCGGCAAGTTAACTCAACATGACGGCAAATTGCCCAGATGCCGGCCTGGCAACTTCTGTGAAACTTTCACATGCGGGGGAACCGCAGAGTGATCTCCTGGCGGACGAACGTCCAGGCGGGGCAACGCTCTGACAGCAACGCCCAGGCAGCAAGAAACGCCCGTTGTTGACGCCGCATCCGACCATCGGGTGTACTCCGTCACCGGAGTCGCCGCGCACTTTTGCAGGATCGAATGTTATCGCTAACACCAGGCGTATCCGCGCCGAAAGCCATGGCCGGTCGCTCCATCGGCCTGATCCGGTGAACCGGTTGCGTGGCCACGGCCGGATCACCGCCCCGTCCGAAGGAGCTCCGCATGTCCCTGAGCCGTCGTCAGCTCTTACAGGCCGCCGGCGCGACCGTCGCGCTCTCGGCCGCCGGCCAGGTGGTCGGCGCGTCCCCCGCTCTGGCCGCACTCCCCTGGGCCAGATCCGACATCGGCGTCTCGGCCTACGAGTTCGACCTCGGCCAGGTCCGGCTGAATTCCGGCCGCCTGCTGGACAACCAGAACCGCACCCTGAACTACCTGCGATTCGTCGATGTCGACCGGCTGCTGTACGTCTTTCGGGCCAACCACCGCCTGTCCACCAACGGCGCGGCGTCCAACGGAGGCTGGGACGCGCCCAGCTTCCCGTTCCGGTCCCACATGCAGGGCCATTTCCTGACGGCGTGGGCTCAGGCCCATGCCGTGCTCGGCGACACCGTCTGCCGGGACAAGGCCAACCAGATGGTCGCCGAACTGGCCAAATGCCAGGCCAACAACGGCGCCGCCGGGTTCAGCGGCGGCTACCTGTCGGGCTTCCCCGAGTCCGAGATCACAGCGCTGGAGAACCGCACCCTGACCAACGGCAACGTGCCCTACTACTGCATCCACAAGACCCTGGCCGGGCTGCTGGACGTGTGGCGGCTGATCGGCAACACCCAGGCCAGGACCGTCCTGCTGGCCCTGGCCGGCTGGGTGGACACCCGCACGTCCCGGCTCAGCTCAAGCCAGATGCAGACCATGCTCGGCACCGAGTTCGGCGGCATGAACGCCGTGCTGACCGACCTCTACCAGATGACCGGCGACCCCCGCTGGCTGACCACGGCCCAGCGGTTCGACCACGCGGCCGTGTTCAACCCGCTGGCCGCGAACCAGGACCAGCTCAACGGGTTGCACGCCAACACCCAGGTGCCCAAATGGATCGGGGCGGCCCGGGAGTACAAGGCGACAGGCACCACCCGTTACCGCGACATCGCCGCCAACGCCTGGTCCATCACCATCGGCGCGCACACGTATGCGAACGGCTCCAACAGCCAGGGCGAGTTCTTCCGTGCCCCCAACGCGATCGCCGCCCACCTGGCCAGGGACACCGGCGAGGCGTGCAACACCTACAACATGCTCAAGCTGACCCGGGAGTTGTGGCTGCTGTCGCCGACCCGGGCCGACTACTTCGACTACTACGAGAACGCCCTGCTCAACCATCTGCTCGGGCAGCAGAACCCGGCCGACGCACGCGGGCACGTCACCTACTTCACCCCGCTCAACCCCGGCGGGCGCCGGGGCGTCGGCCCGGCCTGGGGCGGGGGCACCTGGAGCACGGACTACAACTCCTTCTGGTGCTGCCAGGGCACCGGCATCGAGACCAATACCAAGCTGATGGACTCGATCTACTTCCACAACGGCACCACGCTGTTCGTGAACCTTTTCGCGCCCTCCACGCTCAACTGGAGCCAACGCGGCATCACGGTCACCCAAACCACCTCCTACCCGGTCAACGACACCACGTCCCTGCAGGTCACCGGCAATGCGAGCGGATCGTGGACGATGCGCATCCGCATCCCGGCCTGGACCCAGGGTGCGACCATCAGCGTCAACGGCGCGCAGCAGAACGTCTCCGTCACCCCGGGCACCTACGCCGACCTCACCCGGTCGTGGACGTCGGGCGACACCGTGACCGTGCGGCTGCCCATGCGGGCGGTCATGAAGGCCGCCAACGACAACCCCAACGTGCAGGCCGTCACCTACGGCCCTGTCGTACTGTCGGGCAACTACGGCAACACCAGCCTGTCCTCGGCCCCGGCCCTGACCGCCGCATCGATCACCCGCACCAGCACCTCGTCCCTGGCCTTCACGGCCACCGCCAATGAGACATCGGTCCAGCTGGGGCCGTTCTACGACGCCCACGACCACAACTACGTCGTCTACTGGAACACCGCCGGCCAGGGCGGTACCGGCGCGGCCACCTTCCGGCTGCTCAACGTGGCCAGCGGGCTGGCCCTCGGCATCCAGAACATGTCCACCGCAGACGGCGGTCCGGCCGTCCAGTGGACCGACAACGGCACCGCCGACCACCGCTGGCGGCTCCGCTACGGGTCGGCCGCCGCCTTCCGCATCCAGTGCGCCAACGGCGGACGGGTTCTCGGCCTCGGCGGGACGTCCCAGGGCGCGCAGGTCGTGCTCGCCGACGACGACGGCTCGAACAACAACCTCTGGAGGTTCCTGTGAGGCGGGTGCTCGCGATTGTCTCGTCTCTGCTTCTCATGGGCGTGTTCCTCACGGCCCCGGCGTCTGCGAGCGGCAACCAGAGTGCCTCCGCCGCCGGCGACTACACCAACCCGGTCGTCTGGCAGGACTTCGCCGACGGCGACATCATCCGGGTCGGCGACGCCTACTATTACTCGGCCTCGACGATGCACTACTCGCCGGGCGCGCCGATCCTGCGCTCCTACAACCTGGTCGACTGGGAGTACGCCGGTCATTCGGTCCCGAGGCTCGACTTCAACTCGGGGGCCTACGACCTCAACGGCGGCCGGGCGTACGTGAAGGGCATCTGGGCCTCGACCCTGAACTACCGGCCCGGCAACAGCACCTACTACTGGATCGGCTGCGTCGAGTTCAACCGCACCTACGTCTACACCGCCTCCGCCGTCGACGGCACGTGGACCAAGCGCTCGCAGATCAACAACTGCTACTACGACGCCGGCCTGCTGATCGACACCAACGACACCATGTACGTCGCCTACGGCAACAGCACCATCAGCGTCGCCCAACTGTCCTCGGACGGCCTCAGCCAGGTCCGCGCCCAGCAGGTGTTCCAGACCCCGAGCAACGTCGGCACCCTGGAAGGCGCCCGCTTCTACAAGCGAAACGGCTACTACTACATCTGGCTGACCCGCCCCGCCAACGGCCAGTACGTGCTCCGCTCCACCTCGCCCTGGGGTCCGTACGAGATGCGCCAGGTCCTGCTCGACATGCCCGGCCCCATCTCCGGCGGCGGCGTGCCCCACCAGGGCGGGCTCGTCCAGACCCAGAACGGCGCCTGGTACTACATGTCGTTCGTCGACGCCTACCCCGGCCGCCGCGTCCCGGCGCTCGCGCCGATCACCTGGACCAATGACTGGCCGACCGTGCAGACCGTCAACGGCGGCTGGAGCGCCACCTACCCGAGGCCGGACATCCAGACCAGCCGGACCGTGGCGCCCATGATCGGCCCCGATGCCTTCACCTCGAGCGGCCTCGGCCACCGCTGGGAATGGAACCACAATCCCGACACCAGCCGCTTCTCCACCGGCAACGGCCTGCGCCTGCAGACCGCGACCGTTACAGGCGACCTCTACAACGCCCGTAACACCCTGACTCACCGCATCCAGGGCCCGTCGTCGACGGCGACGATCGAACTCGACTACTCGCAGATGACCAATGGCGACCGCGCCGGGCTGGCCATGTTGCGTGACCAGTCGGCCTGGATCGGCGTCAAACGCGACAACGGCGTCAACCGGGTCGTGATGACCAACGGGCTGACCATGAACAGTTCGTGGCAGACCACCGGCACCGGCGCCGAGGCGGCGAGCGCGAACATCTCGGGCGGCCGGATCTGGTTACGCGTCAACGCCGACATCCGGCCGGGCTCCGGCAGGCAGGCCCGCTTCTCCTACAGCACCGACGGCGGCACCTTCGTCAGCCTCGGCCCGGCCTTCACCCTGAACAACGCCTGGCAGTTCTTCATGGGCTACCGCTTCGGGATCTTCAACTACGCCACCCAGTCGCTCGGCGGCGCGGTGACCGTGCGCCGCTTCGACCTCACCACCCCCTAATGGGAGCACACCATGAAAGTCAGATACCTGGCCGTCCTCGCGACGCTGGCGACCTTACTGGCGAGCCTGTTCGTCGCCGGTCAGCCCGCCAACGCGGCCACCGTCGACACCAACGCCTGGTACGTCCTGGTCAACCGCAACAGCGGCAAGGCCCTGGACGTCTACAACCTCTCGACCGCCGACGGCGGCCGCATCACCCAGTGGACCAGGAACAACCAGAACCAGCAGCAATGGCAGTTCGTCGACTCCGGCGGCGGCTACTACCGCATCAAGTCCCGCCACTCCGGCAAGGTGCTCGACGTCTACAACTTCTCCACCGCCAACGGCGGCGCGATCGTCCAGTGGGCCGACGGCAACGGCACCAACCAGCAGTGGCGGCTGGCCGACAGCTCCGACGGCTACGTGAGGTTCGTCTCGCGCCACAGTAACAAGGCCCTGGAGGTCCAGGGCGCCTCCACCGCCGACGACGCCAACATCGTCCAGTACGACGACTGGGGCGGCACCAACCAGCAGTGGCAGCTCGTCCAGGTCGGCGGCGGCAACCCCGGTGCGTGCGATCTTCCCTCGACCTACCGCTGGAGTTCGACCGGCCCGCTGGCCAACCCGAAGTCGGGGTGGGTCTCGCTCAAGGACTTCACCGTCGCCCCCTACAACGGCAGGCATCTCGTCTACGCCACGACGCACGACACGGGGACGAGATGGGGTTCGATGAACTTCGGCCTCTTCACCAACTGGTCCGACATGGCCTCGGCCGGCCAGAACACCATGACCAACTCCACCGTCGCACCCACCCTGTTCTACTTCGCCCCCAAGAACATCTGGGTGCTCGCCTACCAGTGGGGCGGGACCGCCTTCTCCTACAGGACCTCCAGCGACCCTGCCAATCCGAATGGCTGGTCAGCGCAGCAGGTGCTCTTCTCGGGAAGCATCTCAGACTCGGGAACAGGACCCATCGACCAGACGCTCATCGGTGACGGCACGAACATGTACCTGTTCTTCGCCGGGGACAACGGCAAGATCTACCGGGCCGGCATGCCCATCGGAAATTTCCCGGGCAGTTTCGGCGCCACATCGACGGTGGTCATGAGCGACACGAGGAACAACCTGTTCGAAGCCGTCCAGGTCTACAAGCTCCAGGGCCAGACCAAATACCTCATGATCGTCGAAGCGATCGGCGCGCAGGGCCGCTACTTCCGCTCCTTCACCGCCACCAGCCTGAACGGCTCATGGACACCGCAGGCCGCGACCGAGAGCAACCCCTTCGCCGGCAAGGCCAACAGCGGCGCCACCTGGACCAACGACATCAGCCACGGCGAACTGATCCGCGCCGGCGCCGACCAGACCATGACCGTTGACCCCTGCAACCTCCAACTGCTCTACCAGGGACGCAACCCCAACTCCGGCGGCGACTACGGCCTCCTGCCCTACCGGCCGGCTCTGCTGACACTGCAGCGCTAACGGTGTGGCGGGCGCGGCTCAAGACCGCGCCCGCCATGCAGAAATGTCAGCGCTCACATAGCGACGGAGCGCCGGGTCGATCCAGCCGCTGACTTCGGCCACCAAGCGGGATCCATCATCGATATGGTCTTACGCCGTCGTGGGCCAGAACCGCAGCTTCAGCAGGGTGAAGCTGACGATGTCCGGCGTGAACTCATCGTGCCCGAGGGATTTCCGGTGGATTGCGACATTCCAGATGGTGTCCCTCCGGCCAAGGTCGAATGCTGCGCCGTATGACGTTCCGCCGGAATAGCCGCTGACGGCAGCGACCTTTCCTGAGGTCAGGAGCACACTTCCGGTCCAGGTCCTGTCCCAGGAGGTGAGCAGTGGAGGCGGCCCATCCCAGAGCTCGTATTTGAGAAGGCATCGCTCGCTGTCGTCCTCGTTAATGGAAATCCCGTTATCGACAGTGATGACCCACTCTTCCGCGTCGGCGTGGATGTCCGCGAGCACCCATTCCATGTCGGGGTCCACGACACCTTCTAGGTACTTCTGTATCTCGCGTTGATCAAGAATTTCGCTGATGATTCTTGCCATGAGATGTCCTGATATTCCGTTGTGTCCGTGCGTGTGAAGCCGGGCTGACCCACCCGGTACGGCGGTGCAGCCCGGCTCGGATATTACGGGTTAATCCAGCAAGTCTACCCAGAACGTGTCGTAGTTTATCATTCTATTGTTGTCGTACCAGGCGTTGATCACCGTACCGTGTGATCGGTTCGCCGCCTGGTTCACCCATTGGACGGAGAAGTTGAAGAAGGGAGTGGCGCGCTGAGCCCCTTCCAGGGTTGAGGCGAAGGGGAATTCATCGCAATCCATCCCCTTCTTCTTTTCATCTGCTAGTTCGAGGTCGCAGACAGTCTTTGCGGTGCTGCGGCTGCCGTTCTGGATGGGTTCGTACCCATGACGGCGCAGCGGTCTGAGTTCGCTGCCGCCCTTGATGTCCTTCATTCCCTGCAGATCCGGGAAAGACGGGCCGCCCGGCTTGGGGACGGTCTCCTGGGGTCGGGTGAGGGCCTTTTTGATGTGGTCATACATCTCCTTGTATGGCACACCGGTAGTACTGACGTCATTCCTGCCCATCGAGAATGCCGGAACGACGTTCGATACGACGCAGCCCCCGCCCTTGTGCCAGCGCTGCATGGGTGATGCGTCACAGCGGAACGTGCTCAGTGACGAGTACGAGGTGGTGGTGTTCTTGGCGTCGATCGGGTGTTTCGTGATCACGGCGTAATTCATGGTGCACTCGCTGGTCAGGTGATAACCCGTGCCCGGGCCGGAGGTGAAGAGTTGCGTCTCATGCCACTCCGTGCCGGCCTCTCGCTTCCACTGGTCAATGGTTTTGAAGACCGATGTCCCGGTGCCGCCCGAAACTCGGGGGCAGTTGCCCGTCTTCGCGCGTGGAGTCATGGAGAACGCGACATAGGTGTTGCCGATGTCGCCCTCGACCCTGGTCATGTAGTAGTGCTGGCGCACGTAGAATTCGCGCCGGTTGAGCTTGCCCTCCAGATAGGTCATCACATGTCCTGTGAGCGTCCCGATCTTTCGGCCGACCTTCCATACGCCGAGGTCGAGATATTCTTCCCAGAACACCACCTTATAGCTGGAGTATCGACAGTGGTTGAACCGGTTCAGGCTCCACGCGTAAGGCGCGTCGCCGGAGGCTGTTTCCCGCTGGCATTGTGCCAGGGTCGGAGTGGGTACCACGCCCTGCGGTGCGGCGCGAAGGATTCGCTTGATCTCATCCGCCGACATCCGACGGCCCTGTGCTTGCGCGGTGGTGGACTGGAGCGGCGCTTGAGAAGTGTCGATGCCGAGGGAACGCCATTCAGTCCAGTCGCCGGTGCTGCCTGCGCCAGTGAGACGGGCGCGCCATCTCAACTCCAGCCCAGCGCGGAGCTTACCCTTGGGCACCTGCAACGTCACCCGGGACTCACCGGGCTTGGCGGTGGCCTGGCCTGACCAGAGCAACCGTTGCTCCACGCGTGGCTTGCCCGTCTTGGTGCCTGTCTTGGTGGGCATGCGAGTGATCTCCACGTCCACCTTCGCCTCGCCGTCGCGCCTGGCGGACAACCAGGTGGTCAGGCGGGGGGTGAGGGTGGAGGTGACGCTGACGCCGTCCACGGTGCGGGCGCCGTCCACCGTCAGTTTGCCGATCGCGGGAGCGGCGTCCGCGGCGGCGTCCATGCGCCGCTGTTGAGCCGCCGCTCCTGCCGGGGCGGGGCCGACGGGGGTGTTCATGTCGGTCTGGATCTCGGTCGGGGTCTGGACGCGGTTGTAGACGCGCACCTCGTCGATCAGGCCGCTGTAGAACTCGCCCCAGAAGCTGTTGCCTCCCAGGCGCAGCTCGCCGCCGTCGTCGACGAGGTCGCCGCTGATCGGCGTCTGGTCCACCTGGGTGCCGTTGACGTACAGGGTGGCCATGTTGCCGTTGTAGGTGACGGCCAGGTGGCTCCACTGGTTCAGCGGCAGCGGGCTGTCACCTGCCGCCGCCCGGGGGCCGGCGGCGATCTGCAACCAGCCCAGGGGAAGAGAACCGTCGGAGGAGGAGTACAGGCCGTAGGAGCCGCCGTCGTCGCTCTCCTTCATCAGCACGGTGCGCCAACTGTCTGCTGCCGCGGGCCGTACCCAGGCCGAGAGCGTCAGCGCGTTCGTCAACCGCAGTGACGCGGCGTGCGGGACGGTGACCCAGCTGGAGTCACCGTTGAAGGACAGCGCCTTGCCGTGCTTGCCGGTCGCCCAGGTGGTGTCGGTGGCCGCGCCGGTGTTGTCCTGCCCGGAGGAGTCACCGACGTCGGTGCCTGTGCCTTCTTCCATGCCATAGGCCGCCACCAGCCCCGGCACCGGGTTGGGCGTGGGATCCGGGGTGGGATCTGGCGTGGGGTCCGGGGTGGGATCGGGCCCCGGCGTGGTGGAGCCGACCGGAGTGTTCATGTCGGCTTGAATCTGGGTTGCGGTCTGGGCGCGGTTGTAGACGCGCACCTCGTCGATCAGGCCGTTGAAGAACTCGCCCCAGATGCTGTTGCCGCCGATCCGCAGCGGACTGCCGTCGTCGTAGAGGCTGCCGCTGAGCGCGGTCTGGGCGACCTGCTGACCGTTGAGGAACAATCGCAATGCGGCACCGTCATACGTGAGCGCCAGGTGGCTCCACGTGCTCACTGGCAACGGAGAGATTCCGTTGACGGTCACATCGTTAAGCGGAGAAGTCTGCACCCAGCCAGATGGAACAGAACCGCCGTTGGCGGCGTACAGGTTGTAGGACAGGCCCTCACCGCCGTCCAGTTCCTTGCCGAGCACGCTGCTCCAGTCAGCCACCGTGGTCGGGTTGACCCAGGCCGAAAGCGTCATCCCGGTCGTCAGACGCAGCGACGCGGCGTCCTGGACGGTGACCCAACTGGAGGAACCATTGAACGACAGGGCCTTTCCGTACTTACCGTTGACCCAGCCGGTGCTGCTTCCGGTACCGGTGTTGTTCTGCCCGGAGGAGTCGGCCACACTCGTGCCCGCGCCCTCGTTCATGCCGTAGGCGGCAACGAGTCCTGGGATCGGAGGCGGTGTATCCGCACCCGTCGTGAATATCCAGGTATAGGGGACCATGACATTGCCCGAAGTATCCTTGGCGCCGCCCACCTCGACCCGATATGTGGTCTGCGCGGCGAGCTTGGATGCCGGTGTAAAGGTCCATTCGGCATTGCTGCCACCGCCCTGTAGCGCTCCCTGCACCGGCGTCCCCGCCGGGTTCTTGACGGTGAGTGCGACCTCCGACACCGCCTCGTTGAACGTCACCTTCACGGCTGTACTCACCGGTACGTCCGTGGCGTTCCCGCCCGGTTCGGCGCCAGTCACAGTCGGTGCGGCGGCGTCGGGCTCCCCAGTCGTGAACGACCAGGAATAAGGCGCCATTTGGTTCCCGGCCAGGTCCTTGGCCGCGCTGATTTCCGCGGTGTAGGCCGTACTGGTGGCCAAGGGCGCGTCCGGTGTGAAGATCAGCGTGTCGCCTATGTCGTCCATGGCTGCCTTGCCGGCCACCGCGGCACCCTGCGCGTTCTTGACCACGATCTTAGCGTCGGTCACCTCTTCGCTGAAGAACGCTGTGACCGGGTTGTTGACCGGGGCTCCCGACTGCCCGTTCGTGGGCTCGGTGCTCAGGACACTTGGCGGTTTGTTGTCTTCAGGCATGGGATTCGGTTCGGGCGCTCCTGGTTCCCCGGGGGGAAGCAGATCAGGGTCGTGGGCGTCCTCCAATTGCTGGTCGGTGAGATCGTCCGGGTAGAAGGCGTCCACCAGACGCGTTTTGGCCGACTCGCCTTTCGCCTGCGCCTCGGCGATCGCCTCTTCGTGGGACCTGGCCTGGGCGGGAGGAAGCTCGTCGAAGTAAACATTGCCCGATTCGAGCCATGCCTTGTCCTCCTCGTAGGAGGTCTCAGGCGGCGTGGCGCTCTCATAGGCTCGGGGAACCACGATGATCCGCTTGACCGCAGGGGTGTATTCGATCATGAGTGCGGGTGGGTGGCGGTAGCCCGGATAAGGTTGGCCGCCGCCGAACTGGCTGGAGTAGTACTGGCGCCAGTTGATCGCCGCGCTCTCGCTGGCGGCACGCAGCACCATGCCGTGGTTGGACGCGCCTTGTTCGATCCAGGCGCGGGCCATGCCGGTGACCCGGTGGAAGAGCTCCTCGTCCTTGGCGCACCAGGTGGCGGGGTCGGCATCGTAGTTGTACCCGGCCCGGTTCAGCCCCTCGGTGCCGGTGCTCGAGGGCTGGTTGTACCAGTCCAGGCTGTCGAGAGTCCAGGAGGAGGTGACGCGCGCGGCCACGATGCCCGCCCCCAGCGGATCGCCACACAACTGGCCGTTGGGCCCGCCAGACTTGTAATTCCACATCCGCAGGTCCGCCTGGATGACGGTGGCCCCCTTCAGCACGGGGTCCGTAGTGTCGAACTTCATGTACACGCGGGCGATGTCCGCGCTGGTCGAGGTGGTGCCCGCGCGAAGGTACCCGGCCGCGGCGTTGTTGTTGTAAGGGTCGTTCCTACTGACCCAGGCGTCGGTGGGAGCGCCGCCACCGAACCACTCAGAGGAGGCGGCGATCGTCACCGGATAGGTCACCGCTGGGTCGGCCAGGAACTTCTCGTCAGGGGAGAACACCAGCTCCGATGTCTTACCGGAAGTCTCCACGCGCGCCTTGACCGAAGACGTCCTGCCTTGCTCGGGGGTGGACTCTACTTTGGCGTCCATCGCGGTCAGCACGATCGGCGCGGCCTTCGCCTCGCCCTTGGCGTCCTTGAGCTGCGGCAGCCCCTGGGATGTCTTGCCGAACGTGGTGTCCTCGGGCAGCGTGAGCGGCAGCCGCACGGTCACCGAACCCGACGGCCGCTGCCGGAAGACCACCTGGGAGACGAACCCGTCGGCCTGGGCTTGAACCATCAGGTCCACCCCGGGCGCCACGGCGTCAGGGTAGGTGACCGCGTTGCCGGAGACCTGGGGTTCCGGCAACGCCCGGGTCACCCCCAAGCCGCTCTTGCCCTGCTTGCCGGCCGCCGACACCAGGTTCTTGGCGCCGCGGCCGCCGAAGGTCAGCGGGGTCTTGACCCGGGCGGCCTGCAGCTTGCCGTCACGGGTGACGATGCGGGTGTCAATGGGTTCCCAGGCACCGCTGGCCGGGTTCTTCAGCTGGACGGGGCGAGTGTGCAGCTCGGCCCGCATGTTCTTGCCGTCGGGGTTGGCCCAGACCTTCATGGTCTCGGTGAACTGAGAGGGGACCTCGACGGGCTGGCCGGACTTGGCGGCCTTGTCCCAGGCGGTCTTGAGAACGGGATCCGCGGGGGCGGAAGGTGATGTCACGGGGGTGGGGGGCTGGGCGATCGCGGGGACGCTCATCAGCGAGAGCGGCAGCGTCAAGGTCGCGATCAGGGCGGCGTGGCGGCGCGTCCGGGCGGATAAGCCGGACGGTAATCGTCGTGTGTTCATCACTGCCTTTCGAACGAACGTATGAAGAACAGGGTGATCGTTGCATAAGGCAGAGATAAGGTAAAGATCGTTTTCGCATCGGGAACGGGATGCTCCGTGATCGTCGAAGGTGGGGCGGCCAGCCCGTCGGCTTCATCACTGTGAGAACCTCGACCCACCACCTCCGGCGACTCGATCAACGCCCGGCCGGGCATGCCGAGCAGCCTTAAGGCCACCGAGTCAATCTTGATGCCGGCATCCTCCGGCGTCTCGCGCCGCCCGGGCAGCAGCTTGCGCCCGATGCCCGGGCGGCGGCGGCAGGATGGCAGCCGGTCAGGACGGGGAGGTGGGTACCGGGACCCGCAGCTTGGCGCCGTCGTCCCGTGGGGTCGAGCCCCGGACGTCGGGCCGGTGTCGTGCCAGCAGATCCAGGCCCAGGCGGGCTCGGCGCACCCGTTCGTGGCAGAGCGCCACCGTGGTGGCCTGCAGGTGCGTCCCGGCCGGGTAGACGTCCGGGGCGTTGCGCAGCCCGAACTTGATGTGCACCGGTGCGGCGACCTGGACCAGCGTGGGCAGCTCATAGTGACGGACGAATCCGCCGATGTTGTCGGGCGCCTCCACGTATACGTCGAGAGGGATGTCGACGGCGGCGCGGATCGCGGCGATCTGCGCGAGGGTCAGATCCGTGGGCAGGTTGAGACTGTCGGCGCCCAGGTCCTCCAGAACCCGCGCCGACTCGGGATTGGCGGCGGGCAGCATCACCGAGACCTTGGCCTGCATGTCCGCTGGCAGGTGTCCTGCCGACCTGAGCCGGCCGAAGACGGACAGGACGCCGAGGTCGGCGATGAGCACGCTGCGGAACCCGTACTCGGCCGCCCGCAGGATCTCATCCAGGACCGCCGCAACCTGGTCCTGCCCGCGTGCCGCCGGCGCCAGAACCAGGCCCGCTGAGCTGCGGGCCATCGCGGAGGCGTCCCAGCCCGCGCAGGGACGGGCGAAAAGGCTGACCTCAACCTCGGCGGACGCGGCCATGGCCGCCATCTCGCGTAGCTCGGCGCCCGTGAGAAGGCCGACCCCGGTGCCCTGTGACACACGGGTGACCGGCACGTCGAACGTCCGCGCCGCGGCCAGCACCGCGGCCAGGCACTCCGGACCTTCGACGCTGGGAATCTCCACCCGGTACTTCGCGCCGTCGGGGAACCGTCCTGGCGAGTCGGGCAGTTCGCGCAGGTCGCCCGCCGGCAGCCCGAGCGTGGTCAGCAGTTGCGCCGGGCGCGGCATGCCGACCGGTGTGGCGGGCGCGCCGCCGGTGCCGGTCACGAGCGCCTCGCCGAGGACGCGGCGGCAGCCGCGTTCAGCGGAGCGCGCGCGCTGTCACGGCGTTCCCAGCCGTCGCGCACGAGATTGAAGTGCGCGTTGGTGCGGGGATGGCGGGCGCACGCCTCGTGATCGAGTCGCACGCCGAGCCCTGGCGCGGTGGGCAGGGCGAAGCAGCCGTCGGCCGGATCGACGGCCGGCGCGCCCTGGACGAGGTCCTTGACCCACGGGTCGGCGAAGTCGTTGAAATGTTCGAGGACCTTGTGGTTCGGGGTCGCGGCGGCGAGGTGCACATTGGCCGCCGTTCCGACAGGGCCGCAGACGTTGTGCGGCGCGATGAGCACGTTGTAGGACTCCGCCCATCCGGCCAGTTTCCGCAACCCCGTGAAACCGCCGATGTGCGTGAGGTCGGCCTGCACGATGTCGACGACGCCCCGCTCGAGCAGTTCACGGAACTCGGGTACGGCGTGCACGCGTTCGCCGGTGGCGATGGGGATCGACGTCGCCGCGCGAACCTGCCGCAAACCCGGTACGTCGTACGGCGGGACCGGCTCCTCGATCCAGGCCGGGTCGAACTCTTCGATGGCTCGGGCGACCCGGGCCGCCGTCGCCGCGGTGAACCGCCCGTGCATCTCCACCATGAGCTCGACGTCGGGGCCGACCGCCTCCCGGACGGCGCCGAGAATGTCGCACGCCATGCGAAGTTGTGCGCTCGGCAGCTCGGCGGTGGCCGCGCCGAACGGATCGATCTTCAGCCCGCGGTACCCCCGAGCCACCACCTCGGCGGCCATCCGGGCGATCACGGCGGGGTCCCGATCCCCCTGGTACCAGCCGTTGGCGTAGGCGGGGGTGCGTTCCCGGAACCGCCCGCCGAGCAGCTGGTAGACGGGCACGCCCAAGTGCTGCCCGATCAGGTCGTGACACGCCATGTCGATGGTGGCCAAGGCGGTCTGCGTGACCTCACCGGCGCGGCCGTACTCCTCCCAGGAGAAGCTCCACGCCAGCCGCTGCACATCGAACGGGTCGCTGCCGATCACGTAGCGCCGCGACATCTCCTCGATGCACGCCAGCAGGGTGTCGGTCTTGTTCAGCATCCTCGCTTCGCCGAGCCCGCGCCGCCCGTCATCGGTGACAAGCTCGACGAACGTCAGCTCCCGCCAAGGGGTGCCGACGACGACAGTGGCGACTTCGGTGATCTTCACTGTGCCTCCATAGGTCAGGGGAGATGGCACGCGCGGCCCATCCGACCGGGTGTGAGCGGTGCAATCGGTACGGGATCGAGGACGACGCCGGCCTTTCAGCCTTCGGCGTCGCTCGTGGGCAGGGCCAGGAACGTGCGCAGGTCCATGCGCGTCTGGATGAGATGCTCACGCATGGCTTCCGCGGCTCCCCTGACGTCCCGGTCGCGGACCGCGGCCAGGATCCGGGCATGCTCGTCCATGATGTCGTCCATCGAGCGCCCCCGGGCGAGATGACCACGCAGGCTGCGCAACCGGCTCTCACGCATGGGCTCATCCATCGCCTCTATTAAGAAGCTGATCATCTGGTTGCCGCTCGCCGCGGCGAGGGCGGCGTGAAAGCGGACGTCCGCCTCATTGAACGACTCCTCGTCATTCGCCTGACTCATCGTGTTGAAGGCCAGGTCGAGCGAGGTCAGCGCGGTGCGCGTGGCGTGCCGCGCCGCGAGCGTCGTGCCGTGCACCTCCAGTGCGAGCCGCACCTCGACGAGCTCGAGCAGGTTGCGCGGGTCGCGGCGCAGGGAGGCGGCGAAGAACCCGCTCAGCGGAGCCGCGTTGGGGTAGGCGACGGCGGGACGGCGACCGCGCCGCACTTCGAGCAGGCCGCGGGCCTCCAGCGTGCGTACGCCCTCCCTAACGGTGAGCCGG
Source organism: Nonomuraea purpurea (assembly GCF_042650645.1). NCBI lineage: Bacteria > Bacillati > Actinomycetota > Actinomycetes > Streptosporangiales > Streptosporangiaceae > Nonomuraea > Nonomuraea purpurea. The sequence goes on along the minus strand of NZ_JBHSBI010000008.1, from coordinate 45,590 downwards.
CTCACCCCCATGGCCGTCGCCAACTCGCCCTCCGACGGCAGGAACTGGCCCGGCTGCAGGTCGCCATCGAAGATGAGCTCCTCCAGGTGACGCACCACGCCCGCGGTCCGCGACTCGCTCAATGGCTCTCTCTCGTTGTCCATCGTGTCCCCTGCCGGTTCGGCATCACGGACCCCGGTACTTCCGGCGCCCTGCCGCTGCTTGACCCTCTCACGCCTAGGACCATCGCACATATCTGACAAGTTCTCAACCAGTCACCGACAAGACCCCAGCGGCGCATCTGAATAATCGCTGTTCAGACGCATAGATTCCCTTACAACGCCCACGTCGGAACGGCTGGAGTTCCTCCAGACTCTTGCGAAGCTATCTGATGAGTGCCATGGTATCGGGAACCAACCCCGTCCCCGCCTGCCGCCCGACGAAGGAGATCCGATGGTTCGAAGTTCCCGCACCTCGCGGCGCCTACTGGCGGCAGGACTGCTGGCGGGACTGTGCGCGCTCAGCGGCTGCGGCGACGACGCGGGCGGCACCGGTTCGAACACCGGCAAGGCCGTGGACGACGGTTCCACCGTCACGATGTGGGCCCGCGCATCAACGGCGTCCCAGAGCCAGGCCCTGGTCAAGGCCTACAACGCGACCCACAAGAACCAGATATCGCTCACGGTCGTGCCCACGGACAACTACCTGCAGAAGGTCGGGATCGCGGCAGGGGCCAGCGATCTGCCCTGCCTGCTCGCCGCGGATGTCGCCTACACCCCCGACTTCACCTCGAAGAAGCTCTACCAGGACATCACCAAGAGAGTCGACGCGCTGCCCTTCGCCGCCGAACTCACCCCGTCGCACATGGCCCTCGGCACCCGTGACGGGCGCAAGTACACCGTCCCGCACACGATCGGCATGTCCGCGATCTTCCAGAATGACGTCCTGCTCAAGGCTGCCGGCATCGACCCGTCGGCCGAACTCACCAGCCTCAGGCAACTCGCGGACAACGCGCGCAAGGTGGCCGCGCTCGGCGATGGCAACATCGGGTTGTACTACACCGGCAACAACGGTGGCAGCATCGCCTTCACCCATTTCCCGTCGATCTGGGCCTCAGGGGGCGAGGCGCTGTCCGAGGACGGCACGGAGTCACGCCTGGCAGAACAGCAGTCGGTCGCGGTCTTCCAGGCCTACAACCAGATGTTCAAGGACGGATCCGTTTCGCCCAGCGTGCGCAACGAGTCCGGAGCCACCCGCGACGAGGTGTTCGCCACCGGCAAGGTGGGCTACATGCTGGCCAGCAACTCCGTCGTCGACAAGGTTCCCGAGAGCTCGACGCTCAAGATCGGCGTTCAGGGCATTCCCGGTGTGACCGGTGGTAGCTCCACCTTCGTCGGCGGCGACGCGATCGGCATCTCGACCTCGTGCAAGGCACCCGACGCCGCCTGGGACTTCCTCGCCTGGTCTCTCGGGGAGCACGCGCAGGTCGAGGTGTACGCGAAAAGCCACCAGCTCACGCTCCGCGGCGACCTGGTGGAGAACAAGTACGCGGCGGACGACCCTCGCATCGTCAAGCTGAACAAGCTGGTGGGCCAGGGCCGGACTCCGTATGCCGTCAAATTCGGGCAGACCTTCAACGACTTGAACGGACCGTGGCTCGCGGTCGCGCGTGGCGCCCTTTTCGGCGCCGACCCCGCCGGGTCGCTGTCGGCCGCCACCGGCGAGCTGAACGAATCCCTCTCCACGCGATAACCGTCCGCCCTGCCACAGGCGGGCCGGGCGTGAACAGCACATCAGTTCCTATCAGGAGGTCCCATGGCGTCGGTGATGAAGCATTCGCGACGCACTGAGCCACCGCCGACCACCGCACCGCAGAGGCGCAAGAGGCGGAGCGAGGCCGTGGCCGGGTTGCTGTACGCGGCGCCGGCGGGCCTCATCGTCGCGCTGCTGTTCGTGCTGCCGCTGCTCCTCGCAGTCTGGATGTCTCTCAACGACTGGCCGCTGCTCGGTGATCCCGCTTTCAACGCTCCGGAGAACTACACGGCGATCGCCGGGAACAAGCTTTTCGTCGGCTCGATCGGGTTCACCCTCAAGTACACCGTCGTGGTGACGGTCATCTACTTCGTGATCGCGCTCGGTCTGGCGCTGCTGGTCCAGGAGTCGCGGCCGGGCATCGGCCTGTTCAGGACGGCGTTCTTCCTTCCCTCGGTCGTGGGCCTGGCCTCGGCATCGTTGCTGTTCTACGCGTTGTACAACAACGAGTTCGGCCCCCTGGACGACATCCTGCGCGCGCTGGGCCTGGCTCAGGGCGAGGTGGACTTCCTCGGCACCCCGGACAACGCCTTCGCCTCGACCGTGGTCATGGTGACGTGGCGGTTCGCGGGCTTCAACATGTTGATCCTGCTCACCGGCCTGCAGGCCATCCCGACCGCCGTGTACGAGGCGGCCCGGGTCGACGGCACGACCTGGTGGCAGCGGCTGCGGTACATCACCATCCCGCTGTTGAAGCCGACCATCGCGCTGATGCTCATCATGACCGTCACCGGTTCGCTGCTCGCCTTCGAGCCGTTCTACGTGCTCACTTCCGGCGGGCCCGACAACAGCACCGTCACCATGGTCATCGCGATGTTCCGCGAGGCCTTCACGCTGTTCGACGTCGGGCGGTCGGCCGCCCTGGCCATGGTGCTGCTGGTAGCGCTGGTCGTGCTCAACGCGATCCAGCTGTCCCTGCTTCGTAGGAAGGGTGACTGATGAGCACCGCTCGCCGTCTCAAGGCGCGCCACGTCGCCGGGTCCGCCGGCTTGTACAGCACCGCGACGGTGTTCGCCGTGTTGTTCCTGTCGCCGTTGGTCTGGGCGGCCTTCAGTTCCGTGCACGGTCCGCGGGCGAGCGACGGCCAGGGCGGGTTCGGCGGCGCCAACTACGACCGGCTGTTGCACTACGGGGCCGGCTTCGGCACCTACCTCGGCAACAGCGTCGCGATCTCGGCCATGACGGTGGCGGGGACGCTCGTCGTGGCCCTCTTCGGCGGGTACGCCTTCGCGCGGTTCCGCTTCCCGGGCAAGAACCTGCTGTTCCTGACCGCACTGGCCATCCTCATGGTCCCCCATCCGACCATTCTGGTCCCGATCTACACACTGCTGGGCTATGTCGGGATGCAGAACTCGCTCACCGGGCTGAGCCTGGTTCTCATCATGTTCCAGCTCCCGTTCGCGCTCTTCATGATGCGCAACGCCTTCGAGGGGCTGCCCCGGGAACTGGAGGAGGCGGCTCAGCTGGACGGCTGCTCGTCGTTCGGCGCACTGGTCAGGATCCTGATGCGCGCGGTGATGCCTGCCATGATCACCGTCGGCCTGTTCGCATTCCTCGCCTCCTGGAACGAGTTCATCGCGCCCCTCATCCTCCTCACGTCCGGGACGAAGTTCACCCTGCCCATCGCCCTGGTGAGCCTGCGCAGCGGCGAGTTCGGCGCGATCGACCTCGGCGCGTTGCAGGCCGGCATCGTCGTGGCGGCGCTGCCCTGTCTGGTGCTGTTCCTGCTGCTGCAGCGGCACTATGTGCGGGGCTTCATGTCCGGCTCGGTGCGCGGATGAACGACCGCACCGGCCACACCCCCAGAACCGATCAACCAGAGGAGCTCTCGCAGATGACCCCCGCTGGTCACCGCACGATTCCCGTCGATCCCGCGACAGCGGTCCTGCTGACACCGTTGCCCATTCACGACGTCACGCTTCGCGGCTTCTGGGGTGAACGCCAGCGACTCAACCGCGACAAGGTCATCCCGCATTGTGATGAGTGGCTCGAACGCGCCGGCTGGGTCGGCAACCTGCGGGCGGCAGTCGACGGCACGCTCGCCACCAACCGCGTCGGGCGGCTCTTCACGGACTCCGAGATCTACAAGATCATGGAAGCGATGGCGTGGGAGGTCGCCAGGGAGCCCTCGCCGCGATTCGAGGCGCGGCTGGCCGAACTCAGCCGGCTGCTCACCGAAGCGCAGGCAGCGGACGGCTACCTGAACAGCTTCTACGACTACCCTGGCGGCCCCGAACGGTACAGCGACCTGGAGTGGGGGCACGAACTGTACTGCGCGGGACACCTGATCCAGGCTGCCGTCGCCCGGCTGCGGGCCGGCCATGACGACGCTCTGGTAGCCGTCGCACGGGCCGCCGCCGACCACATCTGCCGGGAGTTCGGCGCCGACGGGCGGGACGGGATCTGCGGGCACCCCGAGATCGAGACCGCGCTCGTCGAGCTCTACCGCGCCACCGGCGAGCGACGCTATCTCGACCAGGCATCGCGCTTTGTCGAGCGGCGCGGGAATCGCACCCTGGGCGACACGATGTACGGCGGCCGGGACTACTACCAGGACGACGTCTGCATTCGTGACGCGCCCGTGCTCGTAGGCCACGCCGTCCGCGCGCTTTACCTCACCGCGGGCGCGATCGACGTCGCGGTCGAGACCGGAGACCAGGCGCTGCTGGAGCACCTGGCCGCCCAGTTCGACCGGACCGTCGAGAGACGGACGTACCTCACCGGCGGAATGGGGTCGCACCATCACGGCGAGTCGTACGGGGAGGATTTCGAGCTTCCCGCCGATCGTGCCTACGCCGAGACCTGCGCAGGGGTCGCGTCGGTGATGGTCGCATGGAGGCTGCTCCTGGCGACCGGCGAACCACGCTACGCCGACATCATCGAGCGCACCCTCTACAACATCGTCGCCACCGCGCCGTCCGACAATGGGGACGCCTTCCACTACGTCAACACGCTGCACCGCCGGAGCATGAGCGTCCTTCCGGACCCGAACCACCCGAGCCTGCGGCGGACCGACGGAATGCGGGCGGCGTGGTTCACCACCTCGTGCTGCCCCACCAACATCGCAAGGACTCTGGCGAGCCTCGGCGGCTACCTCGCCACCGTCGATGGCCGAGGTCTGCAGGTGCACCAGTACGTGGACGGCGAGATCCAGGCGACCCTGCCAGACGGCCGGGGCGTGGGAATCTCCCTGGAAACCGCCTACCCGCTCGACGGCATGGTCAGGCTGCGGGTGACGCAGAGCGACGGCGAGCCATGGGCGCTGAGCCTACGCGTGCCCGGCTGGACCGAAAAGGCCACATTGCGCTACGGCGCGACCACCCACCAGTTGGCACCCGGGACAGCCACCGTGACAGAGGCATGGCAGGTCGGTGACGAGCTGACGCTGGATCTCGGCATGACGCCGCGATGGGTGCGACCGGACCCGCGAATCGACGCGGTTCGCGGTTGCGCCGCTCTTGAACGGGGACCGCTCGTCTACTGCCTTGAGTCGGCGGACCAGCACGAAGTCGACCTCAACCTGGTCGAGGTCGACACCTCCGCCCCGTTCGCCGTACGCGAGCCCGACGACCTGCCCGGCAGCCTCGCGATCATCGTGTCGGGGACGGTCCGGGACGAGGCCACCGGCGGCTGGCCCTACCTGCCCAGCCAGACCGGCCGACCGGCACGGCAAGTGAAGCTGACCTATGTGCCCTATCACCGCTGGGGCAACAGAGGGCCGTCTGCCATGCGAGTCTGGACGCCGGCGGTAGGCGGCCCGTAGCACTTCCTTCAAGGCCAAGTCGAAGGTACCCCGCTATCGTTCGGGGCGCTAACGTGATCTGATGTCCAGCCTGCCCGTTCTCTTCGCAGCCGCCCTGACAATTGCAGCGCGTTGGATGACGGCGTGGCGGATCCTGTTGGTCACGGCGACCGTCGCGGGCCTGGGCGCACCCGGCCTGGTTAATTGTCACGGCAAGCGAATGTCGAGCTTGTATATCCGGGTGGTCTGAGCGCTGCTGAGGTTGTCGTCAGAGACCAGATAGAGAACTCTGTGCCTGTCCGGCAGCATGGGACCCAGCGCCATACCCTCGACGTTGTCCAGCAACGCGTTGTACTGGCGCTGCGGTGCGGGGGCATCCGCTGCCGGGCAGTTGCCCAGGTCAACCAGGAGAGTCTTCTCAGCGAAGACCTCCTCTGGCTCATTCCGCAAAGACCCGTTCCAGGAGATGTCCCATCGCTTCGTGAGGGCAGTCTGGAAGATTCGGATGGTGTTTCCCACTCCCTTGATGTGACCGCGTTCCAGCGTGAGCAATTTGCCACTGTCCAGTGCCACGATCTCCGTGAGGCTCAGGCCAATGTCGGCCTTATAGGCATACTGGGCGTCCGGCTTGTAGGCATTGCCAGCCGCGGACGAGTAGCGCAGGATGCGCAGAAGGTTTCCGCCTTGGTAGGCACCGTCGCGGGACAGCGGGGTCTCCATACCGGCATAGAGGAAATCCCTTTTGGGAGTGGCGGCCAGCGACTCGATCGTCTCTCTACCCGCTTCCCCTCCTTTCGACTGCGCGCGGAACAGGGGTGGTACCGGCAGTGAAGCGGTTTGTCTACCTGTCGACATATCGAAGACAAGGATCGCCGGTCCGATCTCCGAGGAAACGAGCACGCTGTCCGGGCGCAAGACCAGGCCCTCCCCATCGATCTCCTCGTCCGCGAAAGGGGAACCGTCGGAGTGAAGCAAAGGGGTCATCTTGCGGATCTTGACATCAAGATCCTCCTCGTCGCCGAGGGAAAGGTGCAAAAGACCGCCCGGCTCATTGTCCATCAGGGCCACGGCCTCGGTCTTGCCAGTCATCGCAATCGCTGATAGGCCACCAACCGTGGCACCCTCGAACACCAGCTTGTCGAGCTCGTCGGAATAGTCGAGCAAAGTCGCGTTCGCTGAGCAGGAGCCGATCGGACCTGAATCAGGCCACATCACCGCAACAGCGGCCACGATGGTGGCCGACAACAACAGCCCTCCTCCTCCGAGAAGCAGGCGTCGTCGCGAGCCTCTGAACGATTTCTTCTCGGCTGAGCCCTTTTGAGGTGGGGCGGTGTCGACGTCCGGGTCTCTGCCTGTCCCCTCCTCGGTGTGGGTGAGATTCGGCGTGGTGCGGAAGAAGGGCAGCGAGCCGATGTGTGCGGGGCCCGCCCGCTGCGGCTCGGGCAAATGGGGGACGAGCGCGTTGCGGACCCGGTGATAGACCTCATCCAAAGTCAGGAACTCTGAATGCCCCTCTGGGGCGCGTAGCACGTGGATAAGCTTTCCGGTGAATGCGGTGTGCCGTTCGGTACGCGGGGATATCGCCAAGCTGTCCTTTGTCGCTGACGTCAGCGTGTAGATACCCTCCGCTTTGACAGCCTCCAAGAGGCTGGCCGACGGATCGCTCTCACTCAGGGCGAGGCCGCTGTAGCAACAGTCGAGGATCACCACCCGCCGCATGGCTCGGCTACCGTGCAGGATCCTGCGCAGATCTCTCCAGGACACGGTATCGGCGAGCTTGCCCGCAGCTTCCTTCCCGACCATCTGCTGGGTCGCCCCGGACAGGCATAGGTGGAGATCGTCGCCGCCAGAGGCGCGGAGCCCATGGCCGGCGAAGTACACGATCAAGGTATCCTCCGCGGCCGCTGCCGCGTCGCTCACCGAATCCAGCAACTCGCGTGGAGTCCGAGGGTTCAGGATCAGCTGGCACTGACCCAAAGGCACGCCCCAGATGTCCGGGTCAGCCAGCGTGCTCGCCAGGCCCCAGCAACTCTGCCCCACGGCAGGCAGATCGCCCAGGTGAGGGTAATCGGTGACACCGATGAGCACGCAGCGGGACTTCCTCGGATCGGGCTGTCCGCTCAAGGCACGCAGCGCGGACGGCAGGTCACGCAGGTCATCATCAGAGACGGCCCTCATGGTGCCATCAAGTTCGACGACCAATTGCCCCGCTTGTTCACGATCTTGGCGCCAGGCCAGAAAAGCGAGCGCCAGAGTGGCGAGCTGAAACCCGCTGTCGACGATGAGCTGGATGACCTCGAAATCGGGACCCATCGTGTCAGAGGCTTGCGGAGCCGGCTGTAACGAGATGTTTGCCTCTCGCAGTTTCGGATTGTTGAAGAGCGCGTTGATCAGCGAGCGCTGGACCTCCTTGTCCCGCTGACCAGCCACCCAGACAGAGATCTTCACGCCACCCCTTCCCTCTGGATCAAGCTGTGGGGAATTTTACCGCGCAGATGTACTTGGGTGAATGGTTTCTAAATAGCGGATAATCCATGAAACCTATTGTCATGATGGCAAATCAAGACAAAAGTGCGCATTTTCTCCCTCGCTACCCGCTGGCCCGGCGGTCGACTGATCGCGTCGGTGAACCACCCGATGACTTCGATGGCCTTTCGACCAAACTCAGCTTCCTGGTCTTCGTCGTCGAGGCACCGCCGTCAGATGCCGACTCGAACGGTTAGCCAACCACGCCGGCGAGCGAGCACCTGTCACACGCGCCCCAAGGCCGGGTAGGTGACATCTGCCGCGCCGGTTTGTCGGTGGGGCGATCTATTGTCCCGGCCATGACTTCAGCGACGCAGGCGTACACGTACGCCGCGCCCTCCTCCCTTGTCGACGGTCGTCTCGGACTGGCGACCTCCGGCGGTCGGGCCCTGTCCGGCCCGGCCGTGGCGCCCCGGTTCTTCAGCGGCGTGGTGACCCAGGCTGCCCCCGCCGCGGCGGCCCTGCTCGGCGTCGCCGATGTGGCGCTGGCCCGCTACCACCAACCGCAGGCGCGGCCCGGCTGGGTGCGGGACCCGGTGGTGACGTGCAACGGAGACCGGTTGCGGTTCGAGTCCTTCTCGGCCTGTGGCGGGGTGTATGCCCGGCTTGACCTGCTGAACGGCGCGCTCGACGGCGAGGTGTTCGACCGGGGCACCACCAACGTCGATGTGAACGCGCCGCTCCGGGAGGCGCTGGCGCGCATCGGCGCGCGTGACTCATTGCACCTTGGGGTAGGCCTCGACGAGCTGGTCGTGACCACGATGGACGGCGCGGTGGTGGAGAAGAAGGTGCCGCTGCCCGAGCGCTGGTTACGCGGATTCGCCGAAGTGCAGGTCATCGCCTCGGGCATGGACCAGCGCGGTGAGCTGACCGGCATGGCGGCGGTGCGGTTCCTGCGCGGGCTGCCCAAGAAGGGCACGGTGTGGGTGGCGCAGGCGGGGCGTGAGCTGAAGGTCTCCGACCGCCGGGTTCCTGGCTCGGTCCAACTGGCCGGCCCCAACCGGCTCGGCACCCTCCTGCCGCTGCTCCGTTTCGCGAAGTCCCTGCGGGTGTACGGCCCGGCCGACGCCGCCTCCAGCGCCTGGGAGCTGGAGCTGCCGAGCATGCGCTACACGCTCACCCTCTCGCCCGAGCGCCGGCGCGGCTTCTCAGGCGAGGGCTCGGTGCTGGACGACCTGGCCACCGACGAGGCCGAGAACGACGCCGACGTCGTGGGCATGCTGCTCAACTTCGAGCCCGAGATCGAGATCGGCCTGCTGGCCGACCGCGCGGGCATCCCCGCCGACCGGGTGCGGGCCGCGCTGACGCAGCTCGGCGTCGTCGGCCGGGTCGGCTACGACCTGTCGGAGGCCGCCCACTTCCACCGTGAGCTGCCCTATGACAAGGACAACGTGACCCTGCTCAATCCACGGCTGGCCAAGGCGCGCAAGCTCGTCGACGCGGGCGCCGTGCACCTCGAAGGCGAGTCGGCCACCGTCTGCACCTCGGGCGGCGCGCGCCGGGTCTCGCTGGCCGACGGCTCCTGCACCTGCGAGTGGTGGTGGGACCATCACGGCTCCCGCGGGCCGTGCAAACACGTGTTGGCCGCCCGGATCGTCGCCCGCGCCGCGGTGGAGGTCTCCCGATGAGCCTCTGGACGGAGATCTGCGACCTGGTCACTCGCAACCAGGTCACCCGCCTGGCCGACCGGCTGGTCACGCTCACCGAGGAGGAGCGCGCCGAGCTGAGCGGGCGGTTGCCCGGCCTCGTCAAGGAGCTGCGCCGCGCCCGCACCGAGCAGGTGCGCGCCCAGCATCCCGACGACTTCGAGGAGATGGCCTCCTGGGAGGTCGGCGACCTGCTCGACACCCTGGCCAACGCGCTGCTGCTGGCCGGTGTCGGCGTCATCACCGGCCCGGCGGCCGCCGTGACGTGGATGACCGGCCGCAACGTCAACCGCCGCTGGGCCGAGGACCCCAACATCGCCCAGGTGTGCCGGGTGGCGGCCACCCGCCCCTTGGAGTGGCGTCGCGATGTCGCGGTCCGGCTGGCCCAGCGGGTGCGCCGTCCCGTCGACCGCATCGCGCCGCTGGCCGTGGCGCTGCTGCGCGAGTCCGGCGCCGTGCCGCCCGACCACGACCCGCTGGTGGCCGCCTGGCTGGCCGCGCCGAGCGTGGCCGATGACCCGCTGGTGCCCGTGCTGCTGCCTCGTGTCTTCGACGCCGACGGCGCGGGCCGCGTCCTTCGTGACGAACGGCTGACGCCCCTGCCGACCCGCTGGCTGGCCGCCGCCGCCCGCGAGCTGCCCAAGGAGCAGGTGCTCGACGGTTGTGTGAGCCGTTTCCTGCGTGGAGGCGAGGCGCAGGACCTGCGTTTCTTCGTCCGGCTGCACACGCTCCTCGACCCCACGCCCGCGGAGTCCGCTCCCCGCCTGCGCGACTACCTGCGGTTGTTGCCGTCGGCCCCGGGCACGGTCGCCGAGCTGGCCGCCGGGCAGGTGCGCGCGGCGATGCCGCTCGACCACGCCGACCTGGTCGAGGCGGTCGACGCGCTCACCTTCCGGGCCGAGGCCAAGCTCGCCGCCACGGGCCTGCGCTGGCTCGACCAGGCGATCCGGGCCACGCCTGAGGCGGTCGCCGACCTCGTGACCGCGCTGACCGCGGCGTACGCGCACAAGTCCTTCGACGTGCGCAACCGCGCGGTCGAGCTGACCCTGAAATACGCCGGCCTGTTCGCCGACCACGCCGAGGCGATCCTCGACGGCGTCCGTTACCTCCCCGCCGACCTGGGCGCGAAGCTGGCCGAGCAGTTCGGCGGGCAGACCCCCGTCGAGGAAGTGCTGGAGCAGAAGGAGTTTCCGCCGCTGCCCGAACTGCCGGAGGCGCGGCGATTCCCCGAGCCGTCGATCTCCCCCGACTACCACGAGCGCTGGATCGGCCAGGAGCGCTGGCTGGCGGCCTTCGTCGCCGGGATCGCCGACGACCGGGCGAAACTGCGCCGCAAGCTCAAGCCCCACGTTGAGCAGGACCAGGGCTACTGGCGGTCCAGAGAGGTGCACCTCGACCCCGACGACTGGCAGTCGGCGCTGTCCGCCGAGCTCGTCACCCCCGGCAGCGTGCCGGAGCTACCGCCGATCGAGCCGGAGAAGTTCTGGGACGGCGCGAACCACTCCGTGAGAGTGCACGCCCTCACCCGTGGTGAGGAGCCCGGCACGGAGCCGTCGCTTCAGCGGATCATGGTGGGCGGCTCCTACCGGCCTGGCCGCTACCTCGATGACGACGCCCCGATGCGCGTCTTCTTCATCACCTGGACCAGCGACGACGGCCCGGACGGGGCGGTTGCCCACGAGGGCGACCGGCAGGTCCCCTTCGCCGAGGGCCGGATCCACCTGAACGACTCCCCCACCGACGGACCGCCGGATCACCTCCATCCGGTGCGAACGAGGCCCGGCGTCTTGTACGACGACTCCGTGGAGGCCATGCCGTCCTTCATCCTCGACCGCGCCTACGGGCGCATGGCCAAGCTCGGCGTGGACCCCGCCAGGATCGCGGCGATGCGGGCAGGGGAACGGGTGCCCCCGCCGAATCCGGGCGAGCCGCTCGTGCAGGTGACCGTCGTCTTCGTCCCGCCCCGGCTGCGTTCCTTCATGCCCAGGGAACTGCCCGAGCACGACGAGTGGCGGCGGCGCAACCACCTGCCCCACCCCAATCGCGTCTCCCCGCCCCACGACTTCCTGCTCCACCGCTACGCGGAACTCGCCGAGGCCCTCCGCAACGGCACCCTGCCCCCGGTGCTGCTGGCCACGCCAACCTGGATGAGCGGTCACCTCGACCCCGACGTGCTGATCGACCGGCTGGAGACCTGCGCCGCCGCCGGCGTGGAGCCACTCCCGGCCGACCTGGCGCAGGCGCTGCTGCGGTTGCCCCGGGGCTGCCACCGGGCAGCGGCCGACCTGGCCGCCAAGGTGGACTCGGAGGCGGCGCGCTCGGCCGCCCGCTGGCTCGCCGGTGACGGCATGGCCGATCCCGAGTGCGGCCACGTGTGGCGTCACATGGTCGAGGCGTCCATGGTCGAGTTCGGCGACGGCGAACCGGAACACTTCACCGAGGTCAGGCTGCAACCCGTGCTGCGGGTGACGGCCCCGACCGGCCATCGGCTGATCGACGAGGTGCTGCTGCGCGAACCGTTCGATTGGACGGTCGACGAGTTCAACAGCACGCTCAGGGCGTGGCCCGCCATGCTGCCCTCGCACCGCGAGGTCGTGGCCGTCAACTTCCTGCCCTTCCTGCTGCGCGGCCGCTGGGGCGCGTGGGTGGCTCCGACGGAGATCACCGGCTTGGAGATCGCCCAGGGCCCGATGGGCGAGTCCACGGCGGTGATCCTCGCCTTCCTCCTGGCCAACAGCGTGCCCGGCACGATCCCGCTGGTCCTGAGCATGGCCGCCAGGGACGAACTGCCTGCCGAGGCGATCGGCCGACAGCTCGCCCTGGTGCTGCGCCGCACCTGGCTGGAAACCCGCCCCGCCATCGCGGCCCTGACCGACCTGGCCGACGCCGGAGGCCACCACGAGGTGTGGCGCATCCTGAGTGCCCTGCTGCCCGGGATGCTGCCGGGCGAGGGGCAGCGCATCACCGTGACCCACGCCGAACTCGTCGCCTTCGCCGCCGACGTGGCACGATGGACCGGCGCTCGCGGGGAGATCCCGGTCGTCGGCGAGTTCGCGCGGAGCCGCCGGACGATCCGCTTCGTCCACGAGTGCAAGCGCCTCCACGCCCAGCTCACCGGAGCCACGTCATGACCTCTGACGACACCGAGATCGTGCTTCACCACGACGCCGAGGCCGAGTTACAACGTGGCTTGAGGGTGCGCTGGAGCCCGCGAAGATGTTTCAGCGGGCCGTGGGAACCCAGCCGGGAAGGCCGGGCATGGGGCCGGGGAGCGGGCGGGCACGCAGGGTGCTCAGCTCCGCAGGTGGGATGGCCGGGCAGCGCGCGCCCTTGTCGGGCACGGCGAGGGAGGTCAGGTAGTCGTCGAACGCGGCGGTCGGGCACTCGCCACGGCCGTAGATCCCGTGCCCCCACCCCTCGTAGGTGAGCAGCCTGGCCTCGCGCCCGATCTGCCGCGCCGCGTTGACCGCCCACGGGTAGGCCGTGGCGGGGTCGTGCACAGCGTTGCCGAGGAGCAGCGTGGGCGTGCCGGAGACGTTCAGGCGGTGCTGCGGGTTGGGGATCGGACCAGGCGTGCCCAGGCAGGCGGCCGCTAGTGTGTGGCCGGGCGGGCTGATCAGCATGTCTGGCGCGATCGCCGCAGATCTGCGTACTATGCGCGCATATTCGCGGTAGTCGCGGATGGGCAGCAGGTAGTCCTGGCAGAAGATCTGGCTGGCGTCGTTGACCACTTCCTGCGTCGGCGCGGGCGTGAGGATCGCCCGCCCAGTCTGGGCGCCACTCTCCAGCGCGACCAGGAATTCGGCCAGTTCTTTGTAGGCCGGGCCGTAGAACGCGCCGAACGCCTGCCCGATCAGCCCCAACTTGGTCAGGGTGATCTCCGGCCGGCCGGGCAGGTGCAGCTCGCCGCGGTCCGCGCGGGCGAGCAGCTCCTTCCAGAGTGCCCGGATGTCTCTGCCGTGCAGCGCGCACGAAGCCGTCCTGTCGCACCAGGCGACGAACTCGTCGAAGGAGTCCTGGGCGGTCTGGGACTCGGTGTCCAGGAACGCCGTGGTGCCGAGGCTGTGGTCCATGTTGCTGTCGAGTGCCAGGGCGCGGACCCGGCTCGGGTAGCGCTCGGCGTACAGCTGGCCGATGAGCGTGCCGTACGAGACGCCGTAGTAGCTGAGCTTGTCGTCGCCCAGCGCGGCCCGCAGGGCGTCGAGGTCGCGAATCACGTTACCGGTGTGCACCTGGTCGAACAGCGGGCCCGTGCGGCTCCGGCAGTCCTGCCGGTAGCGCTCGTTGAAGGCCAGCAGCGCGTCGAAGTCGGCCTGGCTCTTGAGCGAAAGCGGATCGGGCGCCTGTGTGGCCAGTTCGAGCGAGCACAGGATCGGGTGGCTGCGCGCCACGCCGCGCGGGTCGAACCCGACCACGTCGAAGCGGCTGGTGATCTCCGGGGTGAAGCCGAGCCAGCCGCCCAGCACGGCGTCCACGCCGGATCCGCCGGGCCCGCCGGGATTGATCACCAGGGAGCCGATCCTGGCCGCGGGATCGGTGGCCTTGCGCCGCGCGAGCGCCAGCTCGAACGTCTGCCCGCCGGGCTTGTCCCAGTCGACGGGCACGGTCAGCGTGCCGCACTCGGCGGTGGCGTCATCCTGGCATGGGGCCCACGAGATGGTGTTCTGTGCCGTGGCACTGGCCGGAGCGATGGGGAGCACGGGGAGGACGAGCGAGAGTAAGAGACCGAACGTCAGGACAGGTCTTCGCACAACAGCTCCAATCTTCGGGATCCCGATCATGGACCATATTCGCGAACAAGACCATCCAACTCGAGTATGAAATCGGAGTCATACCAGCAGAGGGGAGAACACCTCGGGGGCGGCGAAGAAGCCGCCGCATCGGTGACTGTCGATCTTTGCCGGCGATCGCCAGGTATGGCGGTAAAGGCTTCCCTTAGGTTCGTCACATGAGTTCTTCCCTGAGCGTCCACCTGCTCGACGTGGCCGCTACGCGTGCCCTGATCGGATCCCACTATGACCAGTTGCTGGAGGTGATCCGCGACAATTTCGGGGACGACCTGGCCCGCGACGACGACTATTTCCGCCACCAGATCGAACAAGGAGCCCCCACGGCATACGACGCCCTGCACGCGGTCGTCCACGGTGGGCCCTTCCGCGAGAACGAGGACCATGCTTTCCAGTACGGCTACGCCTATATGCGGCTGTGCTCGCTCACCGGCTCGTTCCTGGACAACGGCTGTTTCACACCGCACCGGGGTGACTGGCTGTCGGTGGTGGACGGCGGCTTGAAGGCTCTGGGCATCACCGCCGTGTCCGTCGAAGACTTCAGCCTCGGCAGCCTGCCCGCTCCCCTGCCGTACACCTCCATACCGGGCTGCGGCGAGTGGACGCCCGAGCACATCGCACGGGCGCTGGAACAGTTCGAGGCCACCAAACGGGCGACCGACGCGTCGGGCCAGGCGCCACCGTTGGAGCCCGACGTCGTGGATGCCGTCATGCAGTGTCTCGACTGGATGAGGCACGCGGCGGATCAGCCGGGCTTTGGAGTGATCGGCTTCTGCTTCTGAAGTCCCGGACGGCCGCCCCCAACGGGACCTACCGTTCGCCGACGTTCCCGGCGGGATCGTAGACGAAGCGGACGTCGGCGCTGTGTCGGCGAGGGTCCTCGTGGACGGTGGTCATGTCGGCAGGACGTATGCGCTGACCGGCCCGCAGGCGCCAGATCATCCTCACCCGGACGGTGCCTGGTCCTGCGAGACAAGGCCGGGGTGGTCCTTGAGCCGTCTGCGCGAGTGTATGCCGAGCTTCCTGAAGATGTTGCGTAGATGGGCGTCGACGGTGCGTTTGCTGATGAACAGCTGGGCGGCGACCTCGTTCGAGGTGGCGCCGGATGCCACCAGCCGGGCCACCGCGACCTCTTGCAGCGTGAGCTTCTCGTAGGTCGACTCCGCGTGCCGGTCGACTCGTTCTCCGGCGGCGCGTAGCTCGTCGGCGGCGCGGCGCGCGAAGGCGTCGGCACCGGCTGCCGAGAGCTCCTCATGGGCGAGCCGAAGTCGCCGCACGCAGTCGTTGCGGCGGCCCTTGCGCCGGAGCCATTCTCCGTACAGCAGGTGAGCCCGGCCTCGGTACGAGGCCAGTGATGTCTCCGCGAGACACTCGACGGCTTCGAGATAGTGCTCCTCCGCGCCGGTCACGAGTGCGCGTGAGTAGGCGGCGACCCCTCGTCCGGCCGTCGTGCCACCCGCCTGCGTGCGCTCGGTCAGCCTCTCCAGCGCCTGGGCGGCGACGGCCGGTTCCCGGCATCGCATCGCGGCCTCGATCAGCTCGGGCAGAGCAGCTCCGGCGAGGAAGAGGTCGTCATGCTCGGTTGCTCGACGCGCGGCGGCCAGCGCGGCAGGAAAGTCGCCCAGTCCGTTGTAGAGCATTGCTGTTGAGGAGTGCTGATTGACGAGCCGCCCCATGCCGTCAGCTGTGGTTGTCTTGCTCGCCACCCGCAGGAGCTCGTGGGCTTCGTCGCGACGGCCGCGCATGGCGGCCAGTTGAAGCCGTGGAAACACCAGAGGGGGTTCACCTGCCGCATCGGCGATCGCTCCCTCCTCGGCTACCGCGGCGAGCGCCTGCCCGACGTCGCCGCTCAGGGTGGCGTCGGCTGCCTTCTGCGCGAGCCCGAGCCTGAGCAGCACCGGCGAACCCGACTCGCGTCCGGCCTTCAGCAGCCACTCGGCGATGGCGGAGAAGGCGTCCGGGTCCCAGAGCTCAACGGAGATCATCGTCGCGATCGCCGGCCATCTGGTCCACAGCGGACCTTGCTCGCCGTGGAGGCTTTCCTTGAACATCGCAATCGCCGTCCGGGGCTGGTCGGCAGCGAGCGCGATCAACGCGTCGAGGACGTCCGGCGAGCTCGGCGCGGGCGCCGACCGCGCTGCGTCCATGATCTGGCGGATGAAGCCGCCGCCTCGCCCGACGAGCAGGCACATCTCGAGCGCGTCAAGATAGCACTCGCGGGAGCGGTCGGGATCCAGGTTCGACAGCCGTTGCGCCGCATGCGCCACCAGCGCGGGTCCGGTGTCGTCGTTCGGCCGGGTGAATGCGATCCGGCCTCGCAACAGCTCGACCCGAGCGCGCTGAAACTCATCCAGGGTGGCGGTCTCCAACGTGGTGAGCAGGGCGGTGGCCGTTTCGCCGGTACCAGCGTCGAGGTGCGCCTGCGCCGCGTCGAGGGTTCGGCCGATTCGTCGGTCGATGTCCGGCGATAATGCGGCCGACCGTTCCAGAAACGCGGCCGCGGCCGCTATTCCGCCGCGCGCGTGGGCCCGTGAGGCGCACCGTTCCAGCTCGGTGGCAACGTCGTGGTCGGGGCTGAGTGTGGCCTGAGCGCGGTGCCATGCTTTGCGGTCCGGTGCCACGACCGGGCTGGTCACCTCGGCCAGGGCGCCGTGGACCGCGCGCCGCTCGTCCGGCTCGGCCGCCCGGTAGACCGCCGATCTGGCGAGCGGATGGCAGAAGCGGATGCGTGTGGTGAACTCGGCCAGTTCCACGGCTGCCGCGTCCGCGCAGGCGCGATCGATGTCGAGACCCAATACTCGTGCGGCGGGCCACAGCAGGGCCGGGTCGCCGGTCGGATCAGCACTGGCAAGGGTGAGCAGCATCCGGGCGTCGTCAGGCAGCCCGGCCAGCCGGCTCTGAAATGCCTGTTCGATCCGGCTCGGCACCGAGGAGGTCTCCGGCAGTGCGAAGCCGCCCGCCCGGGGAAGCTGGAGCAGCGCGAGCGGATTTCCGTGCGCCTCGGCGACAAGCCGATCACGAACTCGCTCGTCGAGCGGGAACGGGCTGCGGGCGGCGAGCAGACTCTTGGCGAACTCGTCGCTCAGCCCGCTGACGGTGAGTCGGGGAAGTTCATCCAGCTCACTTGCGCGGGCAGGCAACCGCAGCGCGAACAGCATGGCGATCGGATCGGCCGCGACCCGTCGGGCGAGGAAGGCCATCGCCTTCGACGACGCCGCGTCCAACCACTGAGCGTCGTCGACCAGACACACCAGCGGTCGTTCGCGGGCCGCCGCTGCGAACAGTTCCAGGGTCGCCACGCCGACGCGGAAAGGGTCGGGAGCCCCGGCGGTCAGGCCGAAAGCGACCTGTAGCGCTTCGCGCTGCCGGTCCGGCAATTCGCCTAGGTGGCGCAGAATCGGAACGCACAGTTGGTGAAGCGCGGCGTAGGGGAGCTCCTTCTCGAATTCAGCTCCGGATGCGCGCACGACGCGGAAGTCTGCCGCCCCCGCGGCGGCGTTCTCCAGGATGGCGGTCTTGCCGATGCCGGCCTCACCGATCAGCACCAGTGCTCCACCACGGCCCGCGCGTGCGGCCGTGGCAAGCTCGGCGACACGACGTGCCTCGTGGTCTCTGCCGATGAGCAAATCGGAGGTCTGTGGCAGTGCGTGCATACCGGAACGGTAATGGATCAGCGTTCACATCCACCTCCAGGACAGGAGAGGCGAGGAAGAGCATGTCCGGCGAAAGGACGACGCTCCTGCCGTCAGCTTCGGAAGAGGTACTCGAGCGCGATACCGGCGAAGATCACCATGCCGACGTAGTTGTTGTTCGCAAACGCTTTCAAACATTGCCTACGATCGCGCCGGCGAATGAGGAACTGCTGGTGCAATGCGAACAGGGAGGCGGCTGTCACGCCCGCCGCATACCACGCTCCGAGGTGCAGTTCCCGGCCGGCCAGCCAGATGGTGATCAGCATCGCCGCCTGCATGATGCCGACGACGAGGCGATCGGCGTCACCGAACAGGATCGCGGTCGAACGGATGCCGAGGGCGCGGTCGTCGTCGCGGTCGACCATCGCGTACATGGTGTCGTACGCCACCGTCCACAGCAGCCCGGCGGCGAACAGGAGCCAGGCCGCCCGGGGCATTCCGCCGTCGTGCGCCGCGAAGGCCATGGGAACCGACCAGGTGAAGGCAGCGCCGAGGTACAGTTGCGGCGCAGGGAAGAAGCGCTTCATGAGCGGATAGGTCAGCAGCAGCACACCGCCGGCCAGCGCCAGCACCTGCGTCTGCCGATTCAGCGTGGACACGAGTCCGAGCGCTGCCACGCCCAGAACGCAACACAGCCCGACCGCCTCGGCCGGCCTCACCTCGCCGGTGACCAGGGGACGGCCCTTGGTGCGCGCCACGTGCCCGTCGTACTGACGATCCGCGAAGTCGTTGATCGCACAGCCCGCCGAACGTGTCAGCACCGTCCCGGCAATGAACACGAGGAACACGCGCTCGTCCGGGTCGCCGTTGGACGACAGCCACAGCGCCCACAGCGCCGGCCACATCAACAGCCAGATGCCGATGGGCCTGTCCAGCCGGACCAGGCGCGCATAGGCGCCGAACCGGACGATCGCTCGATGTACCATCGCCACCAATGATGATCCCGTTGTCCAGCATGGCGCCTCGGCAAGGATTGCCTATCTCTCATGAACCGTGACATCGGCGTGTTCGGGCCCGACTCGGTGAGCTGGAAGGTCTTCGGCGAGCCGATCGTCGCGCTGGGAGGCTTGCGCAGCCTGTACCTGCAGGCGCTGCATCCACGTGCGGTCGCGGGGGTCGCGCAGAACTCCTCATATCGGACTGACCCGTGGCGCCGGCTCATTCGCACCTGGATCTACCTGCGGACCCTCCTGTACGGCACGACCGCCGAGGCGCAGGCCGCCGCGAGCCGGGTCCGGCGCCTGCACGCCGGGATGCGGGCAACGGACCCGCGTACCGGCGAGGTGTTCCGTATCGACGAGCCCGACCTGCTGCGCTGGGTGCACGTGGCCGAGGCCGAGTCGTTCGTGACCACGGTTCGCCGCGCCGGCCTCCGGCTGACCGGCGCCGAGGTCGACCGTTACTACACCGAGCAGCGCCGCAGCGCCGAGCTGATCGGCCTCGACCCCGCCTCGGTCCCCGGCACCGCGGCGGATGTGGCGGCCTACTATGAGGCCGTTCGTCCGCAACTGAGCCTGACGACGGAAGCAGCCGACATCGCGGCCTTCCTGGCCACCTGCCCGCCCGTGCCCACGGAATGGAACAGACCGGCTCTTCGGCGCGCGCTCGCCAGCGCTCCATCGCGCGGGCTCTACCGGGTCCTGGCCGCAACCGCTGCCGGCCTCCTACCGCCGTGGGCCCGCCGACTCTACGGCGGTCGGGACGGTGCGGCAACCGACGTCGTCGCCGGACTGTCGGCCCGGGGAACCCGGCTTCTGGTCCGGGTGGCTCTACCGCCGAAATACCGCGTCCCACCCATGCGTCGAGCGGCGCTGGAACGAGCCGGCCGCAGCTGACGACCGCAAAAGGATGTCAATGTCTCAAGATGAAGCCGTGGACTCGACCATTCGCCGCTGGGAGCCTCTCAGCGAAACGTCATCACGGGGCCCGTCCGGGTACTTGCGTATTCTGACTCGACGTTATGTTCTTCCAGACGAGCGCATCAGCAGCTGGGACCTTGTTGACGGCGGGAATACCATCGCCGTTCTCGCGCTGACCGATGACGAGCATGTGGTTCTGGTACGGCAGTTCCGTCCCGGACCGGGTATGATTCTCGACGAGATGCCTGGCGGTTACGTAGAATCCGGCGACACACCGGCCGAAGCCGCTCGCAAGGAGTTGTTGGAAGAGACCGGCTATGCTGGGGAAATCCACATTATCGGCAGCACATGGCTCTCGGCATCGGCGACGACGAGGCGGCACGTGGCAGTGGCGAGGAATTGTCGACGGGTCGGGAGCCCGGCACCTGTCGGTGATGAATTCTGCGAACCGGTCTTGATCTCGTTGACACGTTTCCGCCAACATTTGCGCGAGGGTTCGATGACGGACGTCGATCTCGGATATCTGGCGCTCGATCATCTGAATCTGCTTTGAATAGTTTGATGCCGCCCCAGGACCAGCAGGGAGCGTGCGTCGCCGGACGGGTGCTCGCCGCGCTGGCGGGCCCCTGGCTGGTACACCAAGACCGCAGAGGAAATCCTCGAATCCCTCGCTGGACATCGCCGGCGAATTCAGGCGGATGACGCTAGGTAGCGACGAGCTGGCGGGTGATGCTGGGGTCGCTGATCCTGGTGTCGTCCGCCAGCAGGAACGCCTTCGACAAGATGACCGACAACATTCCGCCGTCCTCCTCGAACGGCAGGAACAACGATGAGGCGGAGCGGTCGCGGCCGGGGACGATGCACAGGTAGGCGTCGTTCGGCTCCATCAGGATGTTGCCCGACCCCAGATGGATCCGGTAGGTGCGCAGTTGCCCGCGCACGCGCAGGAACCGGTCGGTCAGCTCCGCCCGGTCGGCGATCTTCAACCGGGGCAGCAGCCGGGCCAGCGCGTCATGCCGCGTGCGAGCGGTCTCGCTCAGCTCGCCGAACCCGTACGACTGCCAGTAGCCGTCGTGCCCGGCCGCCGCCTGCTGGTCGAGCCCCAGGGACCCGACCCCCACGGCGAGGTCGGCGTCGCGCAGCAGTTCCGACAACACCAGCGGCGGCACTTCGGTGAGCGGCGCGTCGCCGGGAAGATCCGCGTGGCGCAACCGGATCGCGTCGGTGACGGCGCAGGAGGCCGTGCTCCAGTCGTCCTGCTCGGGGTCGGAGGCGACCCGCATGCCCCAGCTCGCCTGCCAGCCGGCGAGCGTCTTGACGGCCGCCCCAACGTCGCCGCCGCACTCGTAGTCCCAGTGACCGATCGACAGCCCGCTCCAGCCGCGCTGCTCCAGCAGCGCCTTGGCCTGCCCGTAGCGCACGAAGTGGCCCTTGAAACGGTCGGAGTGGGTGCGGGTGCGCTCCTCGGCCGGGGTGAGCAGGTAGACCTCGCGGAACGCCTGCTTGAACGGCTGCCTGATCCCCCGCTCCAGCAGGTGGTCGCGCCAGCCGCGCACCCCCTCGGCGCGCTCCTGGATGGGGTGCCACAACCGGACGGGCGTCTCGGCGCCCGGACGCACGGATTCGCCGCTCGCGCCGG
The DNA here is from genome assembly GCF_042650645.1 of Nonomuraea purpurea. NCBI lineage: Bacteria > Bacillati > Actinomycetota > Actinomycetes > Streptosporangiales > Streptosporangiaceae > Nonomuraea > Nonomuraea purpurea. The sequence continues at coordinate 23,908 of NZ_JBHSBI010000008.1, read as the reverse complement.
CCAGTGCCCAGCTGCCACCGCTCCTGACCGGCAGCCCGGCGAACCCGTCGGGGAGCCGCCAGATGAGGGCGCGGGTGTAGGGGCCGGTGACCGGATGGTCGAAGAAGTACTGCTCGGCCTCCTGCCAGGACAGCTCGCGTTCGACGATGAGCATCTGCTCCAGACGCAGCCGCTCGGCGGCCTGCGTGCGTTTGAGGTCTTTCAGCGTGGCCTTGAGATCGGCGAGCACTGGATCCTTGCGGATGGACTGGGGCGCCGACTTGACGACGCGCCCGGAGGCGTTGACGAACCGCAGCACCGGCCCGTCGACGTCGAGCCGGACGACGCAGCCGCCGACTTGCTCTTCCCTGACCCCGTCGGGGCCGAGCCCGAAGGCCGGGACCGTCCGGTCGACGAGCTGTTCGTGGCTCAGCCCTTCTTGTACGGCCACCGCGTCGAGGGCATCGGACGCCTTCTCCAGCAGGGCCGGTCTGCGCAGTTTGGCTCGCACGCGCGCGAGCACGCCCACCGTGTCGAGGCCGCCCCACTTGGCCAGCGCGTTCAGTGCGGCGTTGGCCAGTCTCTCGTTGCGGCAGACGGCAGCGCCGCCGGTGCCGTTGCGTCCGATGCCGCAGTTGACGGCGACGTCGCCGAGCAGCGTGGACACCCAGGGCGCGTCGATCACCTCACAGGTCCACAGCATGCCGCGCAACGGGAGGGCGGTGTGGCGGGCGAGGAAGACCCTGCCGCCGGGTTCGCGGCTCTCGCGATGGGTGGCCAAGCGGGAGAGGATCTCGCGCAGCACCGCCACGCCGTCGTCGGTGAGCAGCGTGCCGGCCTTGGCGAGCCAGGCTTCGCTGGGCCTGTTGGCCTTGGCCTTGCGCCAGTGCTTCAGCAGGGGCAGCACGGCGGGGTGAGCCAGCCGGGCGGCGTACTTCCCCGCCATGGCACGGGCGATGGGGTCGCCGTCCCAGACCAGGCTGCGCACGACCCCGGCCGGCCCGTGCTCCGGGGGCTCGATCAGAACGCGCTCCAGGTCCTTGCGTAACGCGGCCCGGCCCGGGCTGCGGTGGGCCGGGTGCCACGGCGGCTCGTCACCAAGGATCTGGCGGCGCTCGGGGTATCCGAGCGTCGCGATGGCGGCCAGCGGAATCCGGTACAGCTCGGCGTGGCCGGTGTGACCGCAACACGACAGCGCGTCGGCGATCCCCCACAGAGAGCGCGTGTCCTCGAACGTCCAGGGGATGTCGCCGCCGGCCACCTCGCGCACCAGCCGGAGCACCTCCTCGGAGTGCTCGTCGCCGCCCTTGTCGCCCAGGCTGAGCCGCAGTTGCGCCCACATGCCGAACGCCCTGCGCCCGGTCTCGTCGGCGCCGGGCCGCCAGCCCGCGTCGTACCGGGCGAACAGCCCGCGCGGCAGCCCCGCAAGGTGGTAATTGATCCGGTAGCTCTGGGACGTGGGAAAGTTGTCGAGGACGCCCATGTCAGCCTCCGGTCCGCGGCACGCGGCGGACGAGCTCGCGCGCCGGGCTCACGTCGGGCCGGGCGGGAGGGGCGATCTCACCTGAGCACCTGGCGGTGGCGCTCTCGTCTCTGAAGGTGGCCGTGGCCATGGGGGGGCTCCATCGTTCGGTCGGTCAACGTGACGAGCCATAGCTATCAACGGGCACCGACATTTAGCCTCGCTCGTGGAGCTGACCAAGGCATGCTTGCCTGGACGGGCAACGCCGGCGCATCCGCCTCTCCCTCATCCCACGACGGACAAGGCTGTGCCGACCAACACCAGCAGCAGTAAAGTCCGCGTCCGTTTCATTCTTGCGCGCCGTTGGAGTACGGAACGCGTCCAGCCGCGGGTTCGATCCGATGCCGATGGGGTTTTCGTCCTCGTTCACGGCACGGCGCGGAATCTAGGCTCAGGCCACACCGCGTATCCCGCTGGAGGCCTCCATGTCCAGGCCCGATCAACTGATCGCCAAGTCGCGGGCCAGGCTGGCGCGGGCCCGCCTCTGGCTGCAGCTGCTGATCCTGTTCCCGCGCCCTGAACCTTCCGGTCGCGGACATGGAGGCGACGCGACTCCGCACGGAGCCGGCCCAAGGCTGATTTCACCTGCGGCGACGGGACGGACAATGAGCCAGTTGATCGACGAGAGCCCGAAGGACGATCGCCACACGCACGCCCGGGACAAGGTGCGGCGACACGGCGTGGTCTGGCTGGCCTACGCGTTCACGGCGCGGAACCTGCTCAGGCTGCTGCCGCCCGCCTTGCTGGTATTCCTGCTGATTGGCCTGCTCGCGGTGCCGGCGCTGTTCGTGCTCGTGGACGGGTCGGCGGCGGTGGTCAACGGCGATTTCGAGCTGGTCGGCACGCCTGAGCCGACGCTGCTGAAATGGGCGGCGGCGGTGCTGTCCATCTCGGTGGCCGGGCAGGCGGTGGCGTTGCCCGCGACGGTGGTGCTCGCCGCCGGGCTGCTGGTCGGCAAGCGCGTCGCCGTCTCCGGCGCGATGCGGGCCGCGGCCCGGCGCTGGCCCGCGATGGCAGTGCTCGTCCTGGTGGGCGTGGTGGCGTTCGCGGCGGTCCTGGCGACCGGGCTCGGCATTCTCATGTTGCTCGAGGCGCAGTTCATGGCCTACGCCGTGATGGCGGTCCTGGCTCTGTTCGCGATGCCGTGCCTGCTGGCCGTGGCACCCGTGGTGCTGGAGGGCCGCTCCGCGAAGGGTGCCCTTGCCCGCGCCTACCGGCTGACGGCGGGCGCTTCAGGGGCGACCGCGTTCACGCTGGCCTTCGGTGTCGTGCTCTTCCCCATGCTGGCCGCCCAGGCGGTGAACCGGGGCGTGTCCGGGCTGCCCATCGTGCCGGCCGTGGCCGGCTACGTGCTGGCGCTGATCGCCGTACCGTTCCAGGCAGCCGTGATCGCCCGCCTGTTCCTGCACCGCCTGGTCATCAAGGGGACGATCGCCGAGTTCAAGGAGATCGTCGACGGCCTGCCAGAAAGTCCGCCCCGCGCGGCCAGGCTCGTGCCGGTGCTCGCGGCGCTGCTGCTGCCCGGCCTGCTGTATGGCGGCGCGGTGCTGATCAACCCGCTCGGCTGGCCGAAGGTCTCCGAGACGGTCGTCACGGCGACCTGGCCGCGCGACCCGGATGCCGAGGTGTTGGAGGAGGACGGGCGTCCCAAGCCGGAGCTCGGCGCGTCGGAGCTGCAATCCCTGCACCTGGGCCAGGGCGGGCGCATGGTCATGCTCATGGACGACTTCTACCCGGCGAAACTGCTGACCTGCATGGACAGCACCTGCGCTCAAACCCGGCTCACCTGGGCCGAGCCGGTCGGCGTCGTCCCCGGGTACACAGCGGCCGGCGCCCGGCTGGCAGACGGCCGTCTCGTCGTATCGACATGGGCGCAGGAAGGCGCGGACGAAGACGGAGAGGTACTGGACCACGAGAAATGGCGCGCCTGGCTCGGGCTGCTGATCTGCGACGCGACGGCCTGCGTCCCGGCCCCTGGCGGCAAGCCCATCACGGAGGTGACATCGTCCACACAGGACAGGACGGTTGCTCTCGCGGCACGGCCCGGCGGCGGCCTGCTGGTCGCCCAGCTCTCCCAGCTCCCGTTGGGCGGGAGCAACATCGCCAAGGAAGGGCTCTCGATCACCACCTGCGACGATCCGGCCTGCACCCGTCCGCGCACGAAGGAGGTCGCCAAAATTCCCGTCCACAGATACCGGGACGACGATCGGGGCCTCATCGCGGACGTGGGCCCCGACGACCGGCCCGTCGTCGTGCGGTTCGACCGCGAAACCGGCTCGGTCTTCGTGATCTCCTGCGACGATCCCGCCTGCGGCCGGGCACGCGTGGAACAGCCCGTCCAAGGTTCGACCTATTACTCCGACGGCCAAGCCGGCGCTGCCATGCTGATCCGTGCTGACGGCCGGCCTCTGATCGCCTACCTGGACGTCAACGACGGCGCGATCAAGCTGCTCGACTGCCACACCCGCGAGTGCTCGGAGTCCGGCACCACCACGCTCTCCGAACCCGGTCGCAACACGGCGCCGGCGATGGTGCTGGACCGAGACGGGCGAGCGCTGGTGGCCTACCAGAACCTTGACCGCGAACAGCTCGTCATCGCCACCTGCGCAGGAACACGCTGCACACGGACTCCGGTCACGACGATCCCACGCCGCGGTGGCCACGGCCCGGCCATGGCGCTGGACGGGCGCGGCCGGCCGGTGCTCGCCTGGACGGACTTCGGGGATGGGAACGACTGGGACCTGGTCGTGACCACGCCGCTCACCCTTCGCTGACGCAAGAAGCCGGTGACTTTGATCGCTCCCTTCGGTCTCCCCGATCCGTTCTGATAGCCGCCCTAACCGGACAACAGCGTCCGAATTCTCAACATCAGCATGCCCTGCATTCGACAATGATCAGTCAGACGGGCTACGTTTGTTACCGGACAGCATTGTCCGGTTGTGTCACTTGCTCCAGACAGGAAAGGCATCCATGGAACACTCTCCGACGCCGCCTGCCGGCCTCACAGTCGCGGAACTGGGCTTCGACCCGGACGTGCTACGCGCCAGATACCGCCACGAACGCGACCGCCGGCTGCGGCCCGACGGCAACGCCCAGTACCAGGGCGCCCGTGGCGAGTTCGGCTACTACGCCGCCGACCCGTACACCGAACGCGCCGAGCGGGAACCGGTCCGCGACCAGGTCGAGGCGCTGGTGGTGGGTGGCGGCTTCGGCGGGCTGCTCACCGGCGCCAAACTCCGCGAGGCCGGCGTGGACGACATCCGGATGCTCGACGAGGCCGGCGACTTCGGCGGCACCTGGTACTGGAACCGCTACCCGGGCATCCACTGCGACATCGAATCATCGGTCTACCTGCCGCTGCTCGAAGAGGTCGGCTACCTGCCCACCATGCGATACGCGCCCGGCGAGGAGATCCGCCGGCACGCCGTCGCGATCGCCGAACTCTACGACCTGTACCGCGACACGCTGTTCCACACCCGCGTCACCGAGCTGCGCTGGGACGACGCCGCAGCCGAATGGCAGGTACGCACCGACCGAGGCGACGACTTCCGGGCCCGCTACGTCGTCATGTCCGCCGGCACACTGACCCAGCCGAAGCTGCCCGGCATCCCCGGCATCGAGACGTTCCGCGGGCACACCTTCCACACCAGCCGCTGGGACTACGGCTACACCGGCGGCGACCAGAGCGGCGGCCTGCACCGGCTCGCCGGCAAGCGCGTGGCGGTCGTGGGCACCGGCGCCACCGGGATCCAGGTCATCCCGCACCTGGGGCGCGACTCGCAGCACCTGTACGTCTTCCAGCGCACCCCCTCGTCGGTCGACGTGCGCGACAACCGCCCCACCGACCCGGACTGGGCCGCCTCGCTCAAGCCGGGCTGGCAGCGGGAACGGATGGCGAACTTCCTGACCGTCGTCACCGGCGGGCCCGCCGAACAGGACCTGATCGACGACGGCTGGACCAGCACCGCACGGCTGCAGCGCCACCTGCTGGCCGGCACCGTCGACACCGGCCTGTCACCCGAGCAACGCGAGTACCTCGACGAAATCGCCGACTTCCAGAAGATGAACCAGATCCGCGCCCGCGTCGACGAGTTCGTCGACGACCCGGACACCGCGGAACTGCTCAAGCCCTGGTACCGCTACATGTGCAAGCGGCCCACCTTCAGCGACCACTACCTGCAGACGTTCAACCGGCCCAACGTCACCCTGGTCGACACCGCCGACCACGGCGGCATCACCGCGATGACCGAATCGGCGGTCGTGGTCGGCGAGCACGAGTACGAGGTCGACTGCGTCGTCTTCGCCACCGGCTTCGAGGTCGGCGTCTCCGGCATCGTCTCCGGCGCGCTGCCGGTGTACGGCCGGGACGGCGCTCCCCTGCTCGGCACCTGGCGACAGGGCCCCCAAACGCTGCACGGCTTCTACAGCCACGGCTTCCCGAACCTGTTCCACCTGGGCCCGCTGCAGAACGCCTCCGCGGTCAACTTCGTGCACATCCTGCAGGAGCAGGCCACCCACATCGGTGCCGTGGTCGCCGAGGCCCGCCGGCGTGGCCTCGGCGTGGTGGAGCCGACCAAGGACGCCGAGGACGCGTGGGTCGCCACCATCCGGGAGCTGGCGCCGGACAACAGCCGGTTCCAGGCCGAATGCACGCCCGGCTACTACAACAACGAGGGCAAACCCCGCCCGGTCAGCCAGACCTACGGGCCCGGCCCGGTCGCCTTCCACGACCTGCTGCGCCGCTGGCGTACCGAGGGCGGCATGGACGAGATCCTGGCGGGCGCCCGATGAACCGCCGCACGATCGAGCGGCTGGTCCGGGCGCGTCCGCTGTGGGGTTCGAACGGCATGGCCTTCGGACCCGACGGGCGCCTGTACGTGGCCCAGTTCCTCGCCGGTCAGATCAGCGCCGTCGACCTGGCCACCGGCGACGTCGAGGTGGTCGTGCCACCGGACGGGCCGCTGCGCTCCCCCGACGACCTCGCCTTCGACAGCGACGGCGCGATGTACGTGACCGACCTGGTCCCTGGCCGGGTGTGGCGACGTGACCCGGCCGGGGACTTCACGCTCGTCACCGGCGAGATCACCGCGCCCAACGGCATTGCCTGCGTCGGCACCCGGGTGTTCGCCAACGAGATGATCCCGGGTGGACGCCTGCTGGAGCTGTCCCCGGCCGGCGACGAACCCACGGTGCTCACGGCGGGCCTGGCCATGGGCAACGCGATGCAACTCGGCCCGGACGGGCAGCTCTACTACCCGCACATGCTCACCGGCGAGGTGTTCCGCATCCCGCTCGACGGCGGCGAGCCGGAGCTGGTGGCCGCGGACGTCCCGGATCCTGTCGCCGTGCGCTTCGACCGCTCCGGCGCCCTGCTGGTCCTCGCCCGCGGGGCGAGCGGGATCGTCACGCGCGTCGACCTGGCCGGCACCGGCGACCGGTCGGAAATCGTCAGCGAGCTCAACGCCCTGGACAACGCCGCCTTCGACGCCGACAACCGGATGTTCGTCTCCAGCTACGCGCATGGCGGCGTCGCCGAGCTCGCGACCGACGGACGTACCCGCCAGATCGTGCCCCGCGGCCTCGGCGGCCCCTTCGGGGTGACCATCGATCTCGGCGGCGGCATCCACGTGGCCGACCACTACCGCCTCACCCAGCCCGCCGACCGCCCGGACGAAGACGTCACCACCACCGAGCTGCTGACCTTCGTGCACGGCATCGCCGCCGACGGCGACCTGCTCCACACCACCTCCCAGTACGGGCACGTACGCACCTACGACCGCCGCTCCGGCACGGTACGCACCCGGGCCGACGGCCTGAACCGGCCGCTGGGCATCGCCGTGCGCGCCGACGGCACCCTGCTGGTCGCCGAATCCGGCGCCGGCCGTATCGTCGCCATCGACCACGACGACCAGGTCAGCGTGCTGGCCGAGGGCCTCGGCCGCCCGGTCGACGTAGCCGTCGACGCCGACCAGCGCTGCTACGTCGGCGACGAGCAGTTCGCCGCCGTGTACCGCGTAGAGGACGGCGTACCCGTACTGCTCGCCGACGGGCTCGGCGCCCCGCAGGGCATCACCGTCCACGACGGCACCATGTACGTGGTCGAGACCGCCCACCGTCGCCTGCTCGCCATCGACCTCGCCACCGGCGACGTCGAGGTCGAAGCCGACTCGCTTCCTGTGGCGTCCGGGGCCGGCCCGGAACCCGGCCTGTTCATCCCGCCCGGCCTGCCCGGAATGCCGCGGCCGTTCGCGGGGATCGCGGCCACGGCGGACGGCTCCTTGATCATCGCTGCGAACGGCGACGGCAGCGTCCTGCTCCTGCACCCCGAAGAAGCCGTGCCATAAGCTCCACCCCCGACAGACCGATCACAGTGAGCTACTTAACGAGTCGCGACAGTCACCAAATCGGCCCCAGCCCACGAGATCTTCTGCTAATCGTCTGGTAGTGGCCGGTGAGCGGTGGAGAGACAACGATGAGGTTGTGGCGGAAGATCGCGAAAACGGGCCGGGTGGCCGAGCCCGCGCCGCGGCGCGATGACGGTGAGCCGTCGGCGAAGGCGGCGGAGCTGGCCGGATCGGTGCAGATCAGGCATGTGGACGCGGGTTCGTGCAACGGGTGTGAGGTGGAGATCGCCTCGGCGTTCGGCCCGGTCTACGACGCCGAGCGATACGGCGCACGGCTGGTGGCTTCGCCGCGGCACGCGGACGCCCTGCTCGTGACCGGGCCGGTGACCCGCAACATGGAGGTGGCGCTGCGCCGCACCCATGACGCGGTTGCCGAGCCGCGGCTGGTGATCGCGCTGGGTGACTGCGCGCGCGACTGCGGAGCGTTCGCCGGAGCCTATGGGGTGGCCGGGGCGGTGAGCGACGTGGTGCCGGTGGATGTGGAGGTGCCGGGGTGCCCGCCGGAGCCTGAGGCGATCGTGGCGGCGTTGCGGGGGCTGACCGGGCGATGAACGTGGCCGGCACACTGTTCACGGTGGCGCTGTCCTGCTGCGCGGTGGCCGCTCTGGCCGCCTTGGTGGCGCCGCCGCGGGCGCGGCTGCATCTGGCGGGCTGGTGCACGGCGGCCGCGGGGGCCGCGGGAGCGGCGGCGGGTGTGGCGGCCGTTGTGACTGCGGGCCCCGGTCAGCTCTGGTCGGCCTGGCTGCCGGAGCTGCTGCCGCTGGCCGGGGTGCGGCTGACCCTCGACCCGCTGGGCGGGGTGTTCGTCGCGATCACCGGGGTGGTGGCGGTGTGCGCGGCGATCTACGGGATCGGCTACTGCGCCCACGGCCTGGACGGGCGGGTGTTCCAGGCCGTGCTGCCGCTGTTCGTGGCGGCCATGCTGGTGGTGCCGGCCGCGGCCGGCGTGAGCACGTTCCTGCTGGCCTGGGAGCTGATGGCCGTCTCGTCGCTGGTGCTGCTGCTGGCCGAGCACCGGCGGCGGGCGGCGGTGGGGCGGGCCGGGTTGTGGTACGCGGTCATGACCCACCTCGGCCTGGTGACGATCCTGGCCGGGTTGGTCACGTTCGCCGCCGGGGCCGGTGGGGAGAGCTTCGAGCAGTTGCGCGCCGCCACGCTGCCACCGGCCGCCAAGACGGTGGTGTTCCTGGCGACGTTCGCCGGGTTCGCCTCCAAGTCCGGCATCGTGCCGCTGCATGCGTGGCTGCCGCGCGCGTACCCCGAAGCGCCGAGTCACGTGGCGGCGCTGATGAGCGCGGCGATGGTGAACATGGGTGCCTACGGCATCGTCCGGGTCGGGCTGGATCTGCTGCACGTGGGCCCGGCCTGGTGGTGGCTGCTGGTGCTGGCGGCGGGCGCGGCGTCGGCGCTGTTCGGAATCCTGCAGGCGGTCGTGACCTCGGATCTGAAGCGGCTGCTGGCCTACTCCTCGACGGAGAACCTGGGCCTGGTGCTGGTCGGGGTGGGCGCGGCGGGATTCTTCGCCGCATCGCACCTGTCCGTGGTGGCGGCGTTGGCGCTGGCCGCGGCGCTGCTGCACGTGGTCAACCATGCCGCGTTCAAGACGGTGTTGTTCCTGTCGGCGGGCTCGGTGCTGCACGCCACGGGCACCCGCGACCTGGACGCGCTGGGCGGGCTGCGCACGCGGATGCCGCACACCACTGTCGTGTTCGCCGTCGGGGCGTTGTGCGCCTCGGCGCTGCCGCCCGGCAACGCTTTCGTCAGCGAGTGGCTGCTGCTGCAGAGCCTGATCCACGCCGTACCCGGCGCCGGGGTGGTGGGTGTGGTGACGATGCCGCTGGCCGTCGGGGTGATCGCGCTGTCGGCGGGGCTGGCGGTGGCCACTTTCGTCAAGGCGTTCGGCGTGGGCTTTCTGGCCCGGCCCCGCAGCGCGCAGGCCGAGCGGGCGAGCGAGAGCCCGCCGGTCATGCTCGGTGCGACGGCGCTCGCCGCAGCGGGCTGCGTGGCCCTGGCGCTGACGCCCACGCTGGTCGTACCCGCGCTCGGCGGGGCTGTCGGCGTGGTGTTCCCGGGACGGGAGGTGGTGAGCGGGGAGCTGACGCTGAGGCTGGCGGGCGTCTCGGGGGTGATCTCGCCGCTGCTGATCGCCCTGGCCCTCATGGCGTCTGTCGTCGCGGTCCTGGGTCTGGTGCGGGTGACGGCGGCGCGGCGGGCCCGGCGAGCCGCCCGGCTGTGGGACTGCGGCGCCGGACCGATGTCGGCCCGGATGGAGTACACCGCGACGTCGTTCGCCCAGCCGTTGCAGCGGGTCTTCGACAACGTGCTGGCCCCCGAGAGCGATGTGGCCGTCACCCCGGTGAAGGAGTCGGCCTACTTGGTGGAGCGGGTGCGCTTTCATGCGCGGGTGCCGGACCGGATCGAGCACCGGCTCTACGATCCGCTGATCGCCGCCGTGACCGTGCTCGGGCGCGGGGCCCGCAAGCTGGCGACCGGCAGCGTGCACCGCTATCTCGGCTACGGGTTCTGGGCGCTGACCGGAGCGCTGATCGTCCTGGTGGTGCTGTGGTGATGAGCGTGGTCGGGGCGATGCTGCAGGTGGTCTTCGTCGCCGTCGGCGCCCCGCTGCTGGTGGGGGTGATGCGGCAGGTCCGCGCCCGGCTTGAGGGACGCGCCGGGGCCGGTGTCCGGCAGCCGTGGCGGGATCTGCGCAAGCTGATGCGCAAACAGGCGATCACGCCGCGCGGCACCGGCTGGGTGTTCCGCGCCGCACCACTGCTGTTGGCCGGCACCACGCTGGTGGTCGCCGCGGTGGTGCCGCTGGTGACCACGGACTCGCCGCTGGACGGTGTCGCCGACCTGTTCGTGGTGAGCGCGCTGCTCGCCTTGGGGTCGGTGGCGCTGGCACTCGGCGCGCTGGACACCGGCACGGCGTTCGGCGGGATGGGCGCCAGCCGGGAGATGACCGTGCTGGCGCTGGTGGAGCCGACGATCCTGGTGTCGACCTTCGCGCTGTCGATCGAGGTCGGCTCCACCAGTCTGGGCGCGATCGTCACCGCGACAGTGGAGAACCCGCTGTCGGTGATCTCCCCGGTGAGCATATTGGCCGCGATCGCCCTGGCGATCGTCACGATCGCCGAGACCGGGCGGATCCCGCTGGACAATCCGTCCACGCATCTGGAACTGACGATGATCCATGAGGCGATGGTGCTGGAGTACGCCGGTCCGGACCTGGCGCTGATCGAGTGGGCCTCAGCCATGCGGTTGTCGGTGCTGCTGGGTCTGCTGGCCGGCCTGTTCTTCCCGCTGGGGATCGCAGGCGCGGACGCGGGGCTGCTCGCGCTGGCGGTGGCCTCGATCGCGCTCGTGCTGAAGGTGGGGGTGCTGGGAGTGGTCCTGGCGGTCGGTGAGGTGTTCATGGCCAAGCTGCGATTGTTCCGCGTTCCTGAGCTGCTGGCCGGTTCGTTCCTGTTGGCGCTGCTGGCCGTGGCCGCCTCCTTCTTCCTGGCGTGACACATGACTGACGCGATGTACATCCAGCTGCTTGATCTGGCCTGCGGGGCGTTCCTCCTGACGGGCGTGCTGGTGCTGTGGCGGCGCGAACTGTCGGCGATCGTGTGGTTGTTCGCCCTGCAAGGGGTGGCGCTGACCGCGCTGGTCGTGATCCTGGGCGTCCGGCAGGACAGTCTCGAACTGATCCTGGTCGGTGTCGGTGTGGGCGCGTTGCGGGCCGGACTGCTGCCGTACCTGATGCGCCGCGCGCTGGTGGCCGGCGGTGCGGGCCGCGAGACGCAGCCGCTGGTCAACGTGGCGACCTCGCTGCTGGTGGCGGCGGCGCTGGCGATGCTGGCCTACGCGCTGTCCCAGCCGCTGATACGGCTGTCACCCACCCCGGCCACACAGACCGTGCCGATCGCGCTGACCGTGCTGCTGATCGGGTTCTTCGTCCTGGTGACCCGGCGGCGGGCGCTGTCGCAGCTGGTCGGGTTCCTGCTGATGGACAACGCCATCACCGCCACCGCCTTCCTGACCACCAGCGGCGTCCCGCTCGTGGTCGAACTCGGGATCTCCTTGGACGTCCTGCTGGCCGTCCTGGTGCTGCAGGTGCTGACCACCTGGATGTGCGCCGCGTTCGGCGGCACCGACCTCGACGAGCTACGGGAGTTGCACGACTGATGGACAGCCTGCTGGTGGTCGCTCCAGTCGCGGTGCCGGTGGCCGCCGCGTGCCTGTACGCCGTGCTCGGCTGGAACCGGATCACCGCCTGGCTCGGCACGCTGTCCGCGGCCGGGCTGCTGGCCTGTGCCATCGCCTTGACCACGGCAGGCAGGCCCGACGCTCTGGGCGGGCTGCTGGTCAGTGACGCGCTCAGCGCCTTCATGCTGCTCGTGATCGGCGCGGTCGCGCTGCTGGCGATGGCCGCCAGCCCCGCCTACCTGGTGGCCGAGCTCGCCGCCGGGCACACCGGCCCGCGCGCGATGCGCCGCTACGGGGTGCTGACCCAGGCCTTCGTCGCCGCGATGACGCTGGCCGTCCTGGCCTCCAGCCTGGGCCTGCTGTGGGTCGCCATCGAGGCCACCACCATCCTGACCGCCCTCCTGGTCGGGCACCGGCGCACCCGCCAGGCCACAGAAGCGGCGTGGAAATACGTGATCATCTGCTCGGTCGGCATCGCGCTCGCGCTGCTCGGCATCGTCATCGCCTACTACGCAGGCACCCACGCCGGCGTGGCCTCCCTCGACTGGGCGGTGCTGGCCGAGCACGCCGGCCGGCTGGATCCCGGGGTGATGCGTGTCGCGGTCATGCTGCTCGTGCTCGGGTTCGGCGCCAAAGCCGGGCTGGCGCCGATGCACGCCTGGCTGCCCGACGCGCACAGCCAGGCCCCGGCCCCGGTGTCGGCGCTGATGTCAGGGGCGCTGCTGTCGGTGGCGTTCTACGCCATCCTGCGCGTCAAGGTCATCGCCGACGCGGCGCTCGGCGCCGGCTTCACCCGGGCACTGCTCGTCATCGTGGCACTGGCCTCCCTGACGGTGGCCGCGCTGCTGCTGATCGGCCAGCGAGACTACAAGCGGCTCCTGGCCTATTCCAGCATCGAGCACATGGGCCTGCTCGCTCTCGGCGCGGCGATCGGCAACAGCCTCGCCCTGGTCGCGGTCCTGCTGCACATTCTCGGGCACGGGCTCGGCAAGTCGGTGTTGTTCCTGTCCGCCGGGCAGCTGCACCAGGCACTCGGCAGCAGCCGGATCCACGCCACCGGCGGTCTTCTGGCCAGGGCGCCCCTGCTCGCCGGAGTGTTCGCGCTCGGGCTGCTGGCCCTGCTCGGGCTGCCTCCGTTCAGCCTGTTCGCCAGCGAACTGGGCATCGCGCGGGCGGGCTTCGACGCCGGGCTGGGCTGGGCTGTCGCGGCAGCGCTGGTACTGATGCTCCTCATCGTCGCCGCCATCGGGCGCCACACCCGGCGGATGCTGCTGGGCGAAGGGCCAGGCGAGGCCGGCAGCCTGAGCGTGCTGCCGCGCACCGTGGCCATCCCTCTGGTCGCGGGCCTGGCCGCCTGCGCCGTCCTGGGCATCACCCTCGGGCCGCTGCAACCCTTGCTGCAGGCCGCCGCCACCGTCGCCGGAGCAACGCCATGAGCATCCGCACCATCGCCGACATCAGCCCCGGCGAGCTACCCGAGCACGCCACCCGGCTGCTCACCGCCGGTCACCGGCTGGCGCTGGTCTCCGCGCGCCAGGAGACGGCCGGGTTCGCCCTCGCGTACCTGTTCGTCGCCGGCAGCCAGGATCGCCGTACCGAGCTGCGTCTCCGTCTCAAGGGCGAGCAGCCGGCGGTGCCCAGCCTCGCCCAGCTTTCCTTCCCCGCGGGCCGGTTCGAGCGGGAGATCCACGACCTGTACGGGATCACCCCGCTCGGCCACCCACTCCTCAGGCGGCTCGTGCGCCACCACCACTGGCCACGCGGCTGGTACCCGATGCGCGCCGACGCCGGGCCGCCGCCCTCCTTCGGCGACCCCGAGGGCCCCTACCCGTTCGTCACCGTGGAGGGCCAGGGCGTCTATGAGATCCCCGTCGGCCCTGTCCACGCCGGACTCATCGAACCGGGGCATTTCCGCTTCTCCGTCGTCGGCGAGACCATCATCAAGCTCAAGGCCCGGCTCTGGTTCGTGCACAAGGGCATCGAGAAGCTCTTCGAAGGCCGCCGGCCCGCCGACGGGCTGGAGCTGGCCGAACGCGTCAGCGGCGACACCTGCGTCGCTCACGCCCTGGCCTACTGCCTGGCCGTGGAGGAAGCCACCCAGACCCCGGTGAGCGCGCGGGCGCGGCGGGACCGGGCCGTGCTGCTGGAGCTGGAACGCCTCTACAACCACGTCACCGACCTGGGCGCGCTCTGCAACGACGTGGCCTTCGCCATCCTGCACGCACACACAGGGCGCATCCGTGAACAGCTCCTGCGCCTCAACGCCGAGGTCACTGGGCACCGGCTGCTGCGTGGCGGCATCCGCCTCGGTGGCGCCGATCTGAAGACCCTGCCCGATCCCGGGCGGCTGCACGCCATCGGCGCCGACATGGCCGAGATCATCGAACTCGCCCTGCGGCACACTGTCGTCGCCGACCGCTTCGCAGGCACCGCCGTCCTGTCCTGCGACGCCGCCCGCGACCTCGGCACGCTCGGCTACGTGGCCCGCGCCAGCGGCCTCGATCTCGACGCCCGTCGCGATCATCCGTTCACCGGCCTCGGCGATTTCACCCCCGCCCGCCGCACCACCGGGGACGTGCTGGCCCGCTTCCAGATCCGGGCCGAGGAGATCGCCGCGTCCATCGCGCTGATCACGCACCTGGTCGACGGGCCCACCGCGGCGGATGCGTCCGGGGGCGAGGGATCTTCCTCAGGCGTGGGCCTCGTCGAGGGATGGCGCGGCACGATCGCCCACCGCATCGAGCTCGCCCCCGACGGCACCCTCGCCCGCGTGAAGATCGTCGATCCGTCCTTCTTCAACTGGCCCGCTCTTCCGGTGGCGCTCAACAGCGCGATCGTCCCCGACTTTCCCCTGGTCAACAAGAGCTTCAACCTGTCCTACGCCGGCAACGACCTCTGACAGCACGATGCTCCGGCAGGCCGCTTGAGAAGCCAACGTCACGAACCATCAAGGGAAGATCAAAGCTCCCCGAGCGCTCGAAGAGCCGCCGATACTCTACGCACCGTGACGATCAAGAGCATCCGGGAGCAGGGAATGCCCGGCAAGGGTGAACGACCACGTAGGCGAGTGCGTGCCAGAACTCTGCTGCTGGCGGGCGGAACCGCCGCCGCCGTAGCCTGCGCGATAGCTTTGGGCGGAGTTGAGGCAGTCAGGTCCGGTGTCCAGCAGGGCTCTTCATCTCGGGCCACGGACGCTGTGCGAGACGTCACCGGCGCTGATGTCCCCGAAGCTTCGAGCGTCTCGTCCCTTTCCCTCGCCGACATCATCGGCTCACCCCGAGACGGCGGCGGCGGCAAGCACGCGACAGCGGCCACAAACCGTGCACACCTCGATGAGCCGCACGATCATCAGAAACTCGGACGCCCTCGGCCACCTGCCAATCGTCGCTCTCCCCGGTCGAAGCCCGCACCAAGCGATCCGCGCCCGGTCTCGCCTGACGCCTCCGGACATGGCAGGGGCCCATCGCTGTTCACCATGAAGTGCGAGGAGTTGTTCCCCGCTCGCGAACCTGAGTTCCGGCTGCGCAACATCGCATGCCATCGTTTCTTGGGCTGATCCACCGCGCTTGTCGTCCCAGCCCAGTGGATCAGGGGGCTTTGACGATGGCGTCGATCTCCACCACGCTGCCGTAGGGCAGCTCGGACACCCCGACAACCGTGCGGGCCGGTCTCGGCTCGGGCCAGAGGTCGAGGAACTGCTGGTTGGCCGCATCGCGCAGGGCCATGTCGGTGACGAAGTAGGTCAGCTTCACCACGTCCTCCAGCCGCGCGCCCACCGTGGCCATCCGCCGCCGCGCGGTGTCCATCGCCGCGTCCAGCGCCGTCCGCTCGCCGCCCACCACGGTGCCATCCTCCTGCAGCGGCAGCGAGCCGGAGACGAAGACCAGCCCGCAGGCGACCACGGCCGGGCTGTACGGGTGGTGTGGATCAGTTCTCATGGAGGGCCTCCTGGCGAGCGGGTTCGGTAAGGACGCGAGCCAGCAGCGGGGGGTTGACGGAGCCGCCACTCAGGATGGCCACGTGCTTGCCGGTCGTGTCCCCGGCGAGATAGGCGGCGAATTGCGCGGCCAGGACGGCTCGCTGATGCCCTCGCCCCTGCTGGACAACCTGGTACCGATCATCGCGCTGGTGTTCTTCCTGTTCGGCTACACCTACGGCCGGGTGGTCAAACTGGACAAGGACGAGCGCAACGTCTACACGCTGATGACCTCGGCGATCAAGGAGATGGGCGGGTTCATCACGCTCATCTTCATCGTCGCCCAGACGCTGAGCGTTCTGTCCTGGAGCGGGCTGGCCACGTTCCTCGCGGTGAAGCTGGCCGACGCCGCCCAGGCCGTGGGGCTCGTCGGATTCCCCGCGCTGGTCTTCCTGATCCTGCTGTCTTCCCTGCTGAACCTGGTGATCACCTCGGGCTCCGGCCTGTGGTCGCTGGAGTCCACGGTGATGGTGCCGTCGCTGATGCTGCTCGGCCTGTCACCGGCCATCATCCAGGCCACGCACCGCATCGGAGACTCGATCACCCAGGCGATCTCCCCGATGCACATCTTCCTGTACTTCATCCTGGTTTCCTCGCAGAAGTACGAACCCGACCTGAAGCTCGGCACGCTGGTGTCCCGGTTGCTGCCGTTCGTGCCCGCGTTCGGCCTGGTGTGGACCTGCGTGCTGGCGGTCTTCTACTTCTTCGGCCTGCCGGTCGGCCCCGGCGCGGGAATCCACCTGCCCTGATCAAGCGGTGCGCCGCACCGCGAGGGCACAGCCGCCAGTGGGCTCTCACATTACTCACACAGTCGCATGCGATGACTGGTCTCATGACAGATTCGCGAGCGGGCGAGTGGTGAGGCGTATGACGGACAATGCCGTGGCCGCGCGAGGCGACACCCACCTGCCTCCCGGGCTGACCGCGACGGTGGAGATCGTGGTCCCCGTCTACAACGAGGAACGGGCTCTGCCCGGCTGTATCGACGTGCTGCGGGATTATCTGCAGCGGTGTTTCCCTTTCGAGTGGACCATCACGGTGGTGGACAACGCCAGCACCGATCGCACCCCGGTGGTCGCCGCCGAGCTGGCCGGGCGGTACCGCGGTGACGTGCGGTTGCTGCGGCTGGAACGCAAGGGGCGGGGGCTGGCGCTGCGCACGGCGTGGACGCGTAGCCAAGCGGACGTCGTGGTGTACATGGACGTCGATCTGTCGACCGGTCTGGACGCGCTGCTGCCCCTGACCGCGTCGCTGGCCAACGGGCATGCCGATGTGGCGATCGGCTCGCGGCTGGCACGCGGTGCCCGGACGTTGCGCGGGCCGCGCAGGGAGATCATCTCGCGGGCGTACAACACATTGATCCGCTGGACGCACGGGGTGGGGTTCACCGACGCGCAGTGCGGGTTCAAGGCGGCCCGTACGACGGTGATCCGTCCGCTACTGGAGAAGATCGAGGACGACGGCTGGTTCTTCGACACCGAACTGCTGCTGCTGGCCGAGCACAACGGGCTGCGGGTGCAGGAGGTCCCCGTGGACTGGGTGGAGGACGTCGACAGCCGGGTGCAGATGGTCTCCACCGCCCTTGACGACATCAAGGGGCTGATCCGGGTGGCCAGGGCCAAGGCGTCGGGCGCGGCCCGCGTACCCGATCTGCCGCGGCGGCCCGAGCCGCGGGCCGCGCATCCGGACGCCGTGCTGGCCGAGCGGGGCGGCGGCGGGCTGTTGTGGCAGGTGCTGTCGTTCGGCGCCATCGGGGTGCTGTCCACGGCGGCGCATCTCGGCCTGTACGCGCTGCTGCGGATGTGGCTGCCGGTACTGCCGGCGAACCTGCTGGCCCTGACGCTGACCACCGTGCTCAACACCGAGGCCAACCGCCGGTTCACCTTCACCTCCTCCCGAGGCTCCGCCACGCGAACGCACCTGCTGGGGCTGGTGGTGTTCGGCCTGTACTACGCGCTGACCTCCGGCGCCCTGCTGATCCTGCACGCCGCCGTCGCGGACCCCTCGCGCGTCGTGGAAGTGACGGTGCTGGTCGGCGCGTGCGTGCTGGGCACCGCCGGGCGCTTCCTGTTGCTGCGCGGCTGGGTCTTCCGCCGCGCCGGCACCTCTTCAGAAAGCTGATCGTCCGATGACCGACATCTCACTCCCCCATCGGGGGCGCCGGTACGCGCTGACCGCGATCTGCCTGCTGGCCGCCCTGCTCTACGGATGGTCCTGGTGGACCTGGGGCTGGGGCAACTCGTATTACAGCGCCGCGGTCAAGTCCATGTCGGCGAGCGTGACCACGTTCCTGTTCGGCTCCTTCGATCCGGCGGGCGTCGTCACGGTCGACAAGCCGCCGATGGCGCTGTGGCCGCAGGTCGTCTCGACCTGGATCTTCGGCTACCACGGGTGGGCGCTGCTGCTGCCGCAGATCGTCGAGGGCGTGGCGGCGGTGTTCCTGCTCCATCGTGCCGTCCGCCGCTGGGCCGGTGAGGGGGCCGGGCTGATCGCCGCTCTGGTGCTCGCCGTGACCCCGGTGACCGTCGCGATCAACCGGGACAACAACCCTGACACGCTGCTGGTGTTGCTGCTGGTGGCCGCCGCCTACGCGCTGACCCGCGCGCTGCGGGCCGGCATCACGCCGCGCCGGGCCACCGGCTGGCTGGTGCTGGCCGCTTTCCTCATCGGGTGTGGGTTCACCACCAAGATGCTGGCCGCGTGGGTGTGCCTGCCCGCTTTCCTGCTGGCGTACCTGTTCGGGACCTCCGCGCCCTGGAGGCGGCGGATCGGTGACCTCGCCGCCGCGGGCGGGGTGCTCCTGGTCAGTTCCCTGTGGTGGGTGGCGCTGGTGGATCTGTGGCCGGGGGACAAGCCGTACATCGGCGGGAGCACGGACGGCAGCGCCCTCGATCTTGTGCTCGGCTACAACGGCCTCGGCCGGATCTTCGGCGGTGGTGGGCCTGGCGGTATGCCGGGCGGTGGCGGGATGCCCGAGATACCGGGTGGGTTCCAGCCTCCCGGCTCGTCCGGCGGCGACACGCCCATGCCGCGCGGCGGTGGCGGCGGCGGGTTCGGCGGTTCTTCCGGGCCGTTCCGCATGTTCAACGAAGTAGTCGGCGGGCAGATCAGCTGGCTGCTGCCGCTCGCGCTGCTGATCGTCGTGGCCGCCGTCGTGTTCGCCGTGCGCGCCAGACGCCGGGGAGCGGTCATCGTGCCGGCCGACCGCGGCGGGTGGTTGCTGTGGGGCGGCTGGCTGCTGGTCAACGCCGTCATCTTCAGCTTCGCCTCCGGCATTTTCCACTCGTACTACACCACGATGCTGGCGCCCGCCATGGCCGCTCTGGTCGGCGCGGGAACGGTATGGCTGGCCCGCCGCCCATGGGGCACCGTGGCGGCCATGGGGGCGGTGGCCGTCACGGCGGTCTGGGCCTGGGTCCTGATCTCGCGGGACACGTCATGGAACGGCTGGCTGCGCTACGCCGTGCTCGCCGCCGCCGTCGCTGCGATCGCCTTCCTCTTCATCGCAAGGCGCGGTACCCGCACGGGGCCGGCCGTCGCGGCGGCCGTACTGATCCCCTCGTTGTTGGCGCCGGCGACCTGGTCACTCGCCTATGCCTTCGGGCCGCCGGACGGCAACGGCGTCAACCCTGCCGCGGGCCCCCGAAACACCTTCGGCGGCGGGATGCCGGCCGCGGGCGGGCGGGACACCACCGGCGGCAGGACGCCCGGGCCCCGTCCCGGGGGGCGTGGGCCGATGGGCGGCGGCACGGAGCTCACCGCCGAGCAGCGCAGGATCCTCGACTACGCCGTCGCCCACTCTGGCGGGGCTCGCATCAAGCTCGCGATCAACTCCTCCGCTATGGGCACCGCCGCGTACATCATGAACAGCGACGAGACGGTGATCGGCATGGGCGGTTTCATGGGGTCCGATGACGCGCCGACCGCCGATCAACTCGACCGCTGGGTCAAGGCGGGCGAGCTGCGCTACGTTCTGAGCGGCTCCGGCCCGGAGCGGATGATGGGCGCCGCGCAATCCCGTACCACCTGGATCAGCCGCACCTGCACGGCCGTGCCTGCCACCGAGTACGGCGGCACCGAGCAGAGCGGCACCTCCTTCGGCGGCGCCCAGACCCTTTACAGGTGTGGCACGTGAGCCGGACGCCTCGCCTGCGGCGCCAGTTCACAAAGCACGCGGTCATGGCAGAGGCCGGGGCTGGCTACCATCAGGAGTCGCCCGCAGGCGACGACTCACACCTTTGTCTTACCGCGAGCACGTAGAACGATGTCGTGAACGAAAAACCTGCCGCAAAAGTGCTGGTCGTCGATGACGAGCCGAACATTCGCGAGCTGCTGTCGGAGGCTCTGGAACTGAACGGCTTCGCCGTTCGGACCGCCGCGAACGGCCGCCAGGCGCTGGAAGCGGTGGCCCGGGAGCGGCCCGACATCGTCGTCCTGGACGTGATGATGCCCGGCCTGGGCGGGTTCGCAGTCGCACGCAAGCTACACGAGGCCGGTGACAGCCCCATGGTGCTCTTCCTGACCGCCAAGGACGCGGTGTCCGACCGCATCGCGGGGCTGACCGCCGGTGGCGACGACTACGTGACCAAGCCCTTCAGCCTGGAAGAGGTGGTACTGCGGCTTCGGGCGATCATGCGCAGAATACGGCCGGTGGAGGAGCAGGTCGACGACGGCGTGCTGCGGTACGCGGACCTGGAACTCGACGAGGAGGCCCACACCGTGCGGCGGGCCGGGCGGGCGATCCACCTGTCGCCAACCGAGTTCAGCCTGCTGAGATACCTGATGATCAACGCCGAACGGGTGGTCAGCAAGGCGCAGATCCTCGACCGCGTGTGGGACTACGACTTCGACGGCGAGAGCAGGATCGTCGAGTCCTACATCAGCTACCTGCGGCGGAAGATCGACGCCGAGGGCCCGCCGCTCATCCACACGCTGCGCGGCGTCGGTTACCGGCTGCAGAGGTCGTCGTGAGAGCGGCCTGGCCCCTGCGGCATCGGCTGCTGGCCGCGCTGCTCGGCCTGTGCGCGGCCGGCCTGGCGGCCTTCGCCACGGCGAGCCTGCTGCTCCTCGGTCACTCGCTGCAGACCAAGATGGACGCTCAGCTGACCGAGGTGGCCGCCACCTTCGGCAGGCGCCCGGTACCTCCGCCGCCGCCGGTCGACGTGAGCCGGGACGCCGAGCTGCCGACGCAGTTCAGGATCGCGTTCTACACCCCCTCCGGCAATCTGCTCCGCAGCCTGCCCGCCGAAACAGCCGACGGGCCGGCCATCCCCGCCGCGATGATCTCCACACTCCCCCGAGGTCCCATCACCGTTGCCGCCGGGACCGGGCCGGGACAGTGGCGCGTGCTGGTGAAGAGGCTGCCCGACGGAATCCGGATGGCGGTGTCGATGTCGCTGGAGGACAACCAGGCGACCGTGCAGCAAATCCTGGTCATCGAGGTCGCGGTGGGCGGCCTGGTGCTGCTGCTGCTCGGCATGCTCGCCCTCGCCGTGGTGCGGCTCGGCCTGCGCCCGCTCACCCGCATGGAGCGTACCGCCGAGGCCATCGCGGGCGGCGACATCGACCGCCGGGTCAGCGACACCGACCCGAACACCGAGACGGGACGGCTCGGCAGGGCGCTCAACATCATGCTGGAGCGCCTGGCGACCGCGCTGCGCGAGTTCGAACGCTCCGAACGGCGGCTGCGGCATTTCGTCGCCGACGCCTCCCACGAACTGCGCACGCCACTCACCTCCATCCGCGGCTTCGCCGAGCTCTACCAGCACGGCCAAGGTTTCAGGGACCCGGCGGCCGAGCGGCTGCTGCGCAGGATCGAGGCCGAGGCCGCGCGCATGGGCGTGCTGGTGGAGGACATGCTGCTGCTGGCCCGGCTGGACCGGGAGCCGGCGCTGGAACCCACCATCGTCGACCTGCACGTGCTGGCCGGCGACGTCGTGCATGCCGCCAGGGCCCGCGATCGCGAGCGGCCGATCCGGCTGATCGTCTCCGACGAGCCGGTGTTCGTGCTCGGCGACGAACACCGGCTGCACCAGGTCATCGGCAATGTGGTCGGCAACGCCATCCAGCACACCCCTTCGGGTGCGGAGATCCAGGTCAAGATCGGCCCGCGCGCGGTCGCCGGGGTTCCCGGGTCCGAGGTCGTGCACGCCGGTTCCGGACCCCTCCCCCACGTCAAAGCCGCGCTGATCGAGGTAAGCGACGAGGGGCAGGGCATCGACCCCGAGCACCTGCCGCACCTGTTCGACCGCTTCTACCGGGCCGACGCCGGCCGCTCCCGCGACAGCGGCGGAACGGGTCTGGGCCTGGCCATCGCCGCGGCGCTCGTGCAGGCGCACGGCGGCCGGATCGAGGTGATGAGCGCTCCAGGCCGCGGCACCACCTTCCGCGTCGTCCTCCCGCTTGAGCAGCCTCAGGACGACTGAACAGTCGTTCACCTTCACTCCAGAAACGGTTCACACATTATTCCCAGCTTCCGTACCCGGCGCGATGATCGACGGTGACCAGGGTCACCGGCTGCGAGCCCCGAGCAAGCTGCACGCGTTCAACCGATACGAGATCAAATACCTCGTGGACGCGTCCGAGGCGGCCGCGCTCCGGGAGGAGCAAGGCGATCAGCGGCGCCTGACGCTTACGCGGTGATGGGTTCTTCGAGCTCGCGAGCCCATCACCGCTGGTGGAGAAGAAGCAGCTCACCCTGGTCAGCAAGCGGCTCTACGGTTGCCCTAGGGTTTCCGTACAATCCCACACCACTGGTCGACCTCGACAGGCAGGCTACCGTCGTACTCCGGCTCCGCGCGCCAGCGTGAGCACGAGACCCAGCCCGGTTCCACCACCTCAAGTCCGTCGAAGAACTCGGCGATCCGCTCGGGAGTCCGCAGCTTCAGTTTCGGTTGAGCGTCGAGGTTCCACACGCGTACCGCCTCGGCGGTGGCCTCACCGTTGACCGCTGTGGTGGTGTTGGCCACTGCCACGTAGCTCCCGGACGGCACGGCGGCCAGCAGCCGGTCGATGATGCGCTGCAGTTCGTCATCGTCGCTGATGAAGTGCATGACACCCAGCAGCATGATCGCCACCGGCTGGGAGAAGTCCAGCGTCTTGGCCGCCTCCCGAAGGATGGTGTCGGGATCGTGCAGATCAGCCTCAATGTAGTCGGTGGCGCCTTCCGCAGAACTGGTCAGCAGGGCTCGTGCGTGCACCAGCACCAGCGGATCGTTGTCGACGTACACGATCCGCGACTCGGGGGCCACCTGCTGCGCGACCTCGTGAGTGTTGTCCTGGCTCGGCAGCCCTGTGCCGATATCGAGGAACTGCCGGATCCCCGCCTCAGCGGCCATGTATCGCACAGCTCGCCCCAAGAACAGCCGGTCGGCCCGTGCCAGTTCGACCACCACCGGAAAGATTTTCCGGACCCGGTCCCCGACCTCCCGGTCCGCGGCGAAATTGTCCTTACCCCCCAGCCAGTAATTCCAGATCCGTGCCGTGTGCGGCACGTGCGACTGAATTTTGTCCGTGCGAACGGATTCGTCGGCCATCATCAACCTTCCATAAGCTGTGGGGAAGTCACCACCAAGTTACCGGGCTCAGCGTTGGCTGAGGTGCCACAAGCCAGCGGATTCCATGACAGATCGAGGGCACATTCGGCCCAGAACCCGCGTGGAGAGGCACCGCCGACCAGCCAGGGTCTGACCCAGCTTGAGACTGGCCACCCGTGCCTTGGTGACGACCTGTCGCCCGTTCGCGTCCTGGGAGATGGTGTGCGGGTGATCTAGCCCAAGCTGTGGTGCGGGAGAGATCCATGTGACAGAAGACGGCCACTCCGTAATCCTTCGA